>JAYUHK010000190.1:0-16932 GCA_043767025.1 Saprospiraceae bacterium
ATAGATGACATTTAATATTCGACATAATTCGTTGATTTTCAATAGTTTATGATGACTCAAAATTAAAAACTAAAAACTTATAACTACTTACATTCCTAAAGACCAAAATATTTTAGAAAATAAAAAAACGCTACAAACCGCTCTATCGCGGTTTCGACGAAAGTTGAAAATGAGGAAAGTCCGGACAACACAGAGCAACCACACCACCTAACGGGTGGGTGTCGAGCAATCGGCAACAGCAAGTGTCACAGAAAATAACTACTACCGAAAAATTTTTTAGAATTTATGGGTAGAAAAGGTGAAAATGTGCGGTAAGAGCGCACGACTTCTTGGCGCAAGTCAGGACGTGGATAAACCTTGTGGGTTGAAATGCCACATATACCGACATTTTTGGGTTTGCAAAAGCCCAAAATAAGGGCTGCTCGCTCAACGTCGGGGGGTAGGCAGATAGAGCGCGTCGGCGACGGCGCGCGTAGATAAATGATAGAGGCGGTCGCCGCGACGAGCGGCGGCGGTACAGAATCCGGCTTATAGGTTTGTAGTGTTTTTTTATTTTTTGGCTCGTATTTTTCCTTCCCACCGATTAGATTTTGGGTCTAATATCTCCGCACCAAACGGTTTTCCTTTACAATTTTTATTTTATTTTACGACTATTTTGTGACAAAAAATAGCCGCAAAAATCTGCGTACTATTTTAGGCGATTGAAAAAAAAGTTTTTTTTTGTTCCTTTTTAAAATTTTTTGCGTCTATGATTAAAAGCAATTATTAAAACCAATCAATAGTTTTATTTTTTATACTATTGAAGTTTAATAAATTATGAACGTCTTAAAATGACATTTATAGTTTTAAATTTGTATTGAATTAAAGAATAAGTCGCATTTTATTTTTATCATTTATAACTACTAAATTTTTTAAACTAACTTTTTATGGACACCAATGCAAAAGCAGGAGCGGATTTACTCGCTTCTTTTCTCGACAAAGTAATCGGCTACGCGCCGACTTTTATTATGGCAATCCTCACACTCATCATCGGGCTTTGGATTATCGGCAAACTCACACAGGGTCTGGGCAAAATGATGGAAAATCGCAAGATTGACGCTTCTCTTCGTCCGTTTTTACTTTCCATCGTGGGCGTGTTGCTCAAAGTGATGCTCTTACTTTCCGTCGCCGGAATGTTTGGTATCCAGACCACTTCATTCATCGCCATATTTAGTGCTGCAGTTTTTGCAATCGGCTTGGCACTTCAAGGCAGCCTCGCCCACTTCGCAAGCGGCGTAATGATTATTATTTTCAAACCCTACAAAGTAGGCGACTTGGTGACTGCCGCTGGACACACAGGACACGTGGAGGAAATTCAAGTTTTTAACACAATTTTAATAACTTTTGACAATCGAAAAATTATTATTCCCAACGGCTCTGTGACGAGCGGTGCGATTATCAATATTTCGGGACAGGGCGAGATTCGGGTGGATATGACTTCCAATATCAGCAACGGAGCAAGTATTGACCAAGCCCGCATGGTTATCCAAAATGTTGCCAACAGCTGCGCTAAAGTGTTGAAAAACAAGGCAGTAGATATTTTTGTGAACGAAAACCAAACTGGTATCACGCAGCTTGCGGTGCGTCCGTGGTGCAAAAGTGAAGACTATTGGGACGTGTATTTTTATATGCAGGAAAATATTAAAAAAGAATTTGACAAGCACGGAGTAGCGGGACCAACGCCTGCGATGAACGTGACGGTACAAAAATAAGTAAGTTTCCTTTTTTGATTTGACGTAAATTAAGCTCTTTGACTTATCTTTCTGATAGGCTCAAAGAGTTTTTTTTATGTTATTTTTTGTAAAAAATACTCGCTTTATTCTTACTTTTGCCGTCACGAATACGATTTGATTTACCACAAAATGTTATTTTCAATAAGTTCTTGCACTCAAATAGATTATATTTACGATTTGACATAAAACACTGATTATCAACAGTTTGTACGACTAAAAACTAAAAACTAAAAACTATTTATGCTTTTATACCTCATTATTGGAGTCGCTGCCTTTTATTTTTTGACCAAAAAAAGTAATACAAAATTATTGGATTCTTTTCGCCCCAGCGACCAATCCATTGAAAATGACTTCATTGCGCTGCGCAAAGATTTAGATGCAGCCATATCTACGCTGATTCCTTGGGGCGACGAAGAGCTTCGGCTGCTTTCCTTCAAGCAACAAAAAACTAAAAAATCGCAGCTCATCACGACCGTCCGAAGTGGTGTTTTTACGACTATTTATGACGAACCCGTTTTGGCGTACAGCCTCAAAAAATATGCTTCCTCGAAGACCAATATTATTGTCACCGCCCACACTTCGGACACCGAATTTCAGTTTCATATTTTTCCCGAAGAAACTCAAATCAGGATAGACAAGCAAGCCGTTGGCATCTTGAAACCCAACGGAATGTTGTATCCGCTCAAGGGCAGCTCGCCGCTTGCGCGCATTGCGGCTACTTCTGCCTCCGACCTTTCCGCGCCCATCTATGTCAGCGAGCGGCTGGTCGCGTCCATGACTCTCGAAGGGCGGAGTAGGAAGATAAATCCGCGAGTTTTTGAGGAGGCGAGTTCTCAACTTTCTACCTCCGAAGAAAAAATATTACTTGCCATTGCGATTCCCACGCTTCTAAAAAGCCAGTTTTAGAAAAATATTCAAAAAAAATAAAAAATTAATTATTATTTATTTTTATGTGTAAATAGTTGATTATCAATTATTTATGCTCAATTTGTCGTGTTTTAGCAATTTTAGAGCAAAAAAAATATTTTGTCACAGCAATTTTTTTTCGAAAAAAATTTTCGACCGAATACACCTTAAAATTGTACATTTTCAAAATTTTAATACCATTTTCTTTCATTTTCGACCGTTTTCTTTTTTGAACAACACAAAATGATATTTTCATATATGTTTTTTATCCATAAAAACATATATGAATGTCACGCAAGTCTAATTAATTGCATTTCAGCAGAAAAACATATTATAAAAATTAAAATTAATATATTATCTTTGCCAAGTCGAATCTCGAAAGGGGTAAAGACCAAAACCAAAACTATGTAAATTAAAAATTGAACAAATTAAGAATTGAGTTTTTGTGTGCCTATTTTTTATGTTAATTTCCCAATGCACCACCGATTTCGATTCTGTTATAATCCAAACGTTAATAAAACAACAAGCACAAGACCATGGAACATTTTTTACTTCTCGCGGCTACCCTTTCGGGTATTACTCTTCTGTCGGTAGCCATCAACCAACCACAAGAAACTAAACACGAAAAAGAAATTTTGCTCACCGCACCAACTGGAAGCCAAAAATCTTAAAAAAAGTAGTCACAAAAGTCGTATTTCTCCCAAATGAGCTGCGGCTAAAATATTTCAAAACCCGATTTAATCCAATCGCCTATGAATCGTCGCTTTCTTTACAGATTGCCGTTCTTTACTTTTTTATTTTTTTTGGAGAATATTGTGACTGCTCAAACAGCAAGTGTTGAGCGCGTTGTGAGTTCGCTTGCGACTCCGAGTTCGGAGTCAGTATCTTCAAAAAGTACAAACAAAAAAAGCAAAGTTGCAGCTGCGACTTTTGAGATAGCGACTTCTACGAAGGACGAAAGTATTAGTGTTTTGAGGTATCAGAAGCGTTTGGCTTCGAGTCACAACGGCTGCGTTATTGAGTTGATGCAGTCCGAACTGCCACTGCGCCGCACCGAGCCGATATTCGAGCAGTTTGGGAATGTGCAGTACGATAAGCTCGTTTCGGGTATTTATTCCTACTGTATTGTGACAGAGTTTGGTAGCCGACAAGCGTTGGCAGACTACGTCGAAAAAGTGATTCGCCCGCGTGCGCCGCAAGCCAAAATCGTAGAGTACAGGAATGGCGAGCGTCAGTAATTGACGAAGACGAAAAAGCCGCAGAACCTTTTTACAGGTTGTGCGGCTTTTTTTATCTTGTGCGAACTTTTTTAGTTCTTGTTTGGAGCAGGTGCTGCCTTCATTTTCTTACTTTTTTTACCTTTTTTTACTGGATTGTCACCATTCACCGTGTTGGTGGTGGTAGAAGTAGAAACAGCTGCAGCAGGTGGTGCGACGCTTTCGGTAGCCAATTTGATAGTCATATCAAACTCATTACTGATGGCTTTATCGCCCAGATTTTCAAAAAAACTGCCCGAACCGTAGCGAATACCAAATTTTGTACGGTCCACTTTGAATTTTGCAGTAGCTGACTTGGAGTCGGCTTGCGCATCAAATTTTACTTCTTGCTTCACTCCTTTGATAGTCAAGTCGCCCGTGACGGCGTAGCGTCCGCTGCCTTTTGGCTCGGAGTTGGTGATGACGAAAGAAGCCGTAGGGTTTTTTTCTACGCCAAAAAAGTCGTCAGTTTTCAAGTGTCCGAGCAATTTTGGAGCTGCGTCAGCCGGCAAATCCGTGCAAGTCATAGAGTTCATGTCGATTTCAAAATTTCCACCGACCAACTTGCCTCCGTCGAAAGTCAATTCGCCGCCTTTGAGCGAAACTGCACCTTCGTGCGAGCCAGTCACTTTGTACCCTTTCCAGAGCAAAGAACTGTTTTTAGGGTCGATTTTCATTTTTTCGGGTGCGGGTTTGTTTCCTGCGAAAGAAAAAGCTGCCATTGCGAGTGCAGCGAACATAAAAATAACTTTTTTCATTGTTTTTGAATTTTTAAAATATAAATAAATGTATGTACAATTAATTTGACTGAAAGCGTATTAGGTGCAAGCTATTTTTCGCTTTTTCTTATTTTTTCCAATAGTTTATTGAGCTTTTGGGCATCGGATTTGTCGAAATCTTTCATTTTTTTTTCTAATTTTTTGTCCATCAATTCTACTGCCGCCGTCACACACGCCATACCACTTTCGGTAAGTGTCACATCTACTTTGCGCCTATCCGCAGGGCAGGATTTTCTATCCACCAATCCTTTTTCTACCAATTTATCTATCAGCCGCGACGTATTGGACATTCTGTCTATCATTCGTTCTGTAAGTAGTTTTACGCTCATCGAGTTGGGATATTGTCCGTTGAGAATCCGCAGCGTGTTGTATTGCTGCATACTGATTTGCATAGGTTTCAGGGTTTCGTTGATAAGATTAGAGAGCCACGACGCACTATACAGGACGTTCACTACGGCTTTGAGCTGTTCGTTTTTGAACTTTTTTTCTTGGTGAATAGCTTGCTCTAATTTCATAATTTATTCCGTGTTGCAACAATTAATGTATATACATCATTAAACGCAAAAAAGTTTTAAAATATTATAATATTTTAAAACTTTTTTGAGAAAATATTGAGGCGGCGGTCAAGATTATTTTGGCATAAAAAAACCCCATTGGTAGCAACCAACAGGGTAAAAAAAAAAGCGGAGAGACAGGGATTCGAACCCCGGGACCTGTTACAGTCAACAGTTTTCAAGACTGCCGCATTAAACCACTCTGCCATCTCTCCATCGAAAAAGAAAATTTCCCTTTTCGCTCCGCAAAGATAGCAACCTTTTTTTGATATTTAAAATTTTTTGGAGAGTATTTTTCAAAAAAAATTTATAGCGAATATATTCATTTGCTATACTCGACACTTTTTTTCGTACATTTGCGGGCTAAAAGGACAAAATAATGCAGCAAATTGGGATATTAGGAAGCGGCGCGATGGGCGCAGGCATCGCACAAGTTGCCGCTACTGCGGGCTGTGAAGTAGTGATTTTTGACGCTTTCGAGGGCGCGCTAATCAAAGGATGCAATCTGATTGAGGCTAATTTGAATAGATTGGTGGAGCGAAAAAAGATGGACGATGTGACAGCCAAAATAATCTTTGGTAGGATAAAATTTTGTGATAATTTGGACGCTTTTACCGACTGCGAGTTGGTCATAGAAGCCATTGTTGAGGATTTAGAACTCAAAAAATCATCTTTTCAACAACTCGAAAGTGTGGTCAATCACGACTGTATTTTAGCCTCCAACACGTCTTCGCTTTCGCTCACAGCTATCGCCGCAGCCTGTAAAAATCCCAATAGAGTAGTCGGTATTCACTTTTTCAATCCTGCGCCCATCATGGAATTGGTAGAGATTATCCCTGCGATTCAGACCAATAAATTAATTGTCACAAAAGTAAAGAATGTTATACAAAATTGGGGTAAGATAGTGGTCGAAGCCAGAGATACTCCGGGTTTTTTAGTCAATCGCATAGCGCGTCCGTTTTATGGAGAAGCGATGCGGATTTTAGAGGAAGATATAGCCGACTGCGCTACGATTGACTGGGCGATGATGGAGTTTGGCAACTTCAAAATGGGACCGTTTGCGCTGATGGACTTTATCGGGCACGATGTGAATTATCGAGTCACAGATTCTGTTTTTTCTGCATTTTATTTCGATCCTCGCTATCGTCCTTCGCTGACCCAAAAAAGTTTGTTAGATGCAGGTTGGTTGGGTAAAAAATCGGGTAAAGGTTTTTACAATTATGCGGATAATGTGACAAAAATAGAACCTAATAAAAATTCAGAAATTGGCAAAAAAATATTCCTTCGGATACTATCCATGCTCATCAATGAAGCCGCCGATGCTTTATTTTTAAAAATTGCCACCGCCGAAGATATTGAGTTGGCGATGCAAAAAGGTACTAACTATCCGAAAGGATTGCTGCGCTGGGCGGACGAGTTAGGACTTCCCAACTGTGTCGAACTCCTTGATAATCAATATATTGAGTACGGCGAAGACCGCTATCGCTGCTCGCCACTACTTCGCCGAATGGCAAAAGAAAACAAAACTTTTTTTCCGCAAAATGTCTAAAAAAGCAACTAAAATTATTGATGCCATGTACGCCAAAGACGGATTTTCGTCGTGGATGGGCATGGTGCGCGTCGCCGAAGGCGAAGGATATTGCAAACTCCAGATGTCCGTCCGTCCCGAAATGTTGAATGGTTTTGGCATCGCACACGGCGGCATTACCTATACTTTGGCGGATAGTTGCTTCGCTTTTGCGTCAAATTCGCACGGACGAAAATCGGTTTCTATCGAAACAGCCATTTCTCATTGTGGGGCGGTGCAGGCAGGCGATGTGTTGACGGCGGAGGCAACGGAAGAAAATTTAGGTCAAAAAATTGCTATTTATTCTATAATTGTGACCAATCAGAATGGCAAAAAAGTAGCAATTTTTCGTGGAACTGTGTATCGGACAAGCGAAGACTGGCAAATAGATGTACCTACATCTAATTTAGTTTTTGCAACTAACAACGCCCACAAGATTCGAGAAATAAAAGAAATATTTGACGGTAAATACTTGAATATCAGTAGTTTAGCAGAAATAAATTGTTTAGACGACTTGCCTGAAACCCAAAATACCATCGTCGGGAACGCACTTCAAAAAGCGCGCTACGTAGCCGAAAATTATAAGATTGATTGTTTTGCTGAAGATACGGGCTTGGAGGTAGATGCACTTGACGGCGAGCCGGGAGTTTTGTCGGCACGCTATGGAGGTATTCACGGTAACGCGGTCGCAAATATGGGTTTAGTCCTTCAAAAATTAGGGAAAAATGAAAATCGGAGTGCAAGATTTCGGACTGTCATCGCATTAGTCCTCAATAATCAAGAATTTACGTTTGAGGGAGTTTGCGAAGGAAGCATAAGAATCAATGCGAGTGGAGAAAAAGGCTTTGGTTACGACCCTATTTTTCAGCCCGACGGTTTCAATATTACTTTTGCAGAAATGGACAGCGAAACAAAAAACAAAATTAGTCATCGCGGAAAAGCGACTGCCAAATTTATTGACTTTTTAAAAGCTAATTTCGGTTAAATATTCTTTTATAAATAGGTTTTCGATATAAAAATTGTAAATACAACACTGGATACATCAGATAGTCCAATAATCTATAAGGAGTAGTGTATTCAAAATCGTCAATAATGAGGCTTTTGGAAAGTTCAGAACCCTGCTGAATCCCGTGCCAATGTCGCCAAGTTTTTAGAAAAAACGGTAAGCGCGTGCCTTCATCAATAAAATAAATCTGCGAATCCGATGCTCCAAAATCTGTAATCAGAGCGTCCCAACGCTGCGGCATGAACGGAATTAAAATTTCGAGATGCACTTCATCTCCTTTTTGACAGCCATCAAAACGCAACAAACGTACAGGAGGAAAAGGCGGAGCTAATTTCAAAAATAATTCCTTGTCAAAACCTGCAAAAATACTTTTTATATCGTTTTTTACGGTGCTTACAATTTTTATGCGCATTTTATTATTTTTTTAAAGTCTAAAAATTAATTAGATGTTGGTACACTAATTGCACTGGAAGCCCCATCACGTTGGCATAAGTTCCTTCTATTTTATTGATTTTGCAAAGTCCGAGCCACTCTTGCACGCCATACGCGCCTGCTTTGTCGTAAGGTTGGTAAGCATTGAGGTAAAAATCAATTTCTTCGTCCGTGATAACATCTAAAAAAACATTGGAAATACCCGAAAAAACAAGCTCCTTCTTCTCCGAAAGCAAACAAACTCCCGTAATAACTCGGTGCATTCTGCCCGACAGAGCTTGCAACATTCGCACGCCGTCCGCATAATCTGTTGGCTTGCCATAAATAGTGTCGTCTATGATTACTACACTGTCCGCAGCCAGTATAATAGTCTGATTATCAAGGAGTTCTGACGACGCTTTCGCTTTCTTTTGTGCCAAATAGGCTGCTACATCTTCTACTTTCAGCGTATCTGGATAGGTTTCTTCGACCTCTTTTGCGCGCACTTCAAACTCAAATCCTGCTTCTCGCAACAGCTGACTTCGGCGCGGCGATTGCGACGCGAGAATAATTTTTTTATCGGAAAACATTTATAAAAATATATTTTTGTGACAATTTTTTGAAAGAGTGCCGTGAGAACCGACTATGTTATAACGTTTCTGTTGGGTACATTGTTTTTTTATACGCGTTCAGTTTTTTTTGCGTTCTTTGTGAGGGTTTTAGGAATAGCAGAAAAATATGTAATTTATTTTCTCTCCATTCCTTATTCAAAAAAAATTAGACGATTTAGATGAAAATTAATGTTTTTGGTATTTTTTGTTGCCTACTTTTTGCCGCCAGCTGCGCCAATCAAGTCGCCCTACAAGGCGGACCCAAAGACGTGGCGGCACCGAAAGTAGACAGTCTAAAATCAACTCCAAACGGTCTGACCAACTTCAAAAAACAAGTGATAGAGTTGCGGTTCAATGAGTGGATTGTGTTGCAAGATGCTAACAATCAGATACTTGTGTCGCCGCCTTTGATTCGTCAGCCCAAAGTGGAGCTGTCGGGAAAAGTGCTGCGGTTGAAGTTTGACGAGGACGAGACGCTGCGACCGAATGTGACTTATCATATTGATTTTGGGCAGTCCATCAAGGATTTGACGGAGTCAAATATTGCGAAAGACTTGAGTTTTGTCTTTGCTACGGGGCAGAAAATTGACAGTCTTTCGCTGCGCGGAAAGGTGTTTGATGCTTACACAGGCAAGCCCGCCGAAAACGCATGGGTCATGCTTTACGACCGTTGGCAGGACAGCACTGCCGCGCGACGAGAGCGACCACTTTATGCCACCAAAACAACGAAAGAAGGCTTATTTTTGCTCGAAAATTTGAGAAAAGATACTTTTACTATGGCGGTTTTGATTGATGCCAACCGCAATTATTTATTTGACCAAGCAACCGAAAAAATAGGATTTCTTCCGCTCAACCATTTTATTTTAGAGGATTCTTTTTCATCAAAATCGCTCTCACTTCGTATTTTTGAAAATGAAAAGCCGCTAAAATTAGTAGATAAGAATTTGTCACAAAATGGTCTTATTTTTTTAAAATTTAATCAAATACCACTCAGCGCAGTCGTGGATATTAGAGCGCCTGACGCAGCAATATATACCGAACCTATCATCGGGGATAGCCTTCGTGTCTGGTATCATTTTGCGGACACACTGGCGCACAACTGGAAGATTTTGGTGCATCAAAAAGATAGTTTGACTTTTGATACGGTGAATATCAAAACTATTTTTTCAAAAAATAGCAAGCAGCAATTTCCGTTACTTCCGACGCAAGGATACCTGAAAGGCAATAAATTCAATATTCACAGCGATAAAAATATAGAAATTTCGTTCAATCATCCGTTGTCAAAAACCGATGCGACACGGATTCAGCTTTTTGCGGACACTGCTTTGAAAACGCCTATTGCACTTCAAAATATTTCGATAGACAGCGTTTTGCGCAGCAAATTAATTTTTAATTTCAGTTGGAAACCTGCTGCCGACTACACGCTCGTATTACTTCCGAATGCAGTAACAGACTTCAACGGTACGCCCAACTCGGACACCATTCTACAAAAATACACTGTCACACCCAACGAAAATTTAGCGGAAATAACTTTTAATTTAGATAGTTTGGACGCTCGCTATTCCTATCTTGTTCGGTTGATGATTGGAGAAAATAAAATTGCGGAGGAGTATATTGAAAATAAAACGGCTGCCGAAGTTATTTTTCGCTCGCTCGATGCCTCTGAAAGTTACGTTTTGCGGATTTTGGAAGACAAAAATCGGAATAAAATTTGGGACACAGGCAGCTACGACCGCCGCCGAGAGCCTGAATATTTTTTCGTCAAGTCGTTAGAGCCTGTGCAAGCGGGTTTTTCTTCTGTCGTGCCGATTTCGTTCCAACGCCAAGCCAACGCCGCCGCCGAAGGTACGCCCGCGCCGCCTGTCAGCAACGCATCGCCGGTAGGCAGAAAGTCGGGAAAGGGCGGAAATTGAGTAAAAAAAATAGGATTTCCTAAAGCAAAACTTTAAGAAATCCTATTTTTAAAATAATAAATTTCGACTTTTCTATTCTCCTATCAGCTCAAAATCGGTGCGGCGGTTCTTGCTGCGCCCGTCTTCTGATGAGTTATCCGCCAAAGGTTTGTCGGCTCCGTTGCCAACTACGACGAACCGGTTGCGGGACATTCCGTAGGTATTTACCAAATAATCAGCTACCGATTGCGCACGTTTTAAAGACAAAATTTTGTTGGTATTGGCGTTTCCGACATTATCGGTATTGCCTTGCACACGGATTCGGGAGTTTGAAAATGCTTTTGCGATTTCTACCATTTCTTTGTCAATAATGTATTTCGTGTTGTCGTCGAGTTTGGATTCGCCGCTTCTGAACGAAATACTGACTCGTTTGGTGGCGATGGCATCTTTTGTTTTCGTCGTTTCGGTGGCAGGCGCGAATGTTTTTTGCCCTTCTGCGTTGTGTTCTGCGCCGCTTGGCTTGAACGCTTTGAGTGCGTCCGAGTCAGCTATCATGCGCCAATTCGGGATTTTTCCTTCGGCGTAGCCCAAACTTTTGTAGGTCGCCGTCATGCGGTTGTAGAGTTGCTCGCCCGTCACACCCTTGTAATCGGGATTGAGTCCGAAGAAATTTTTGTTATCGCCGTTGGTACAAAGCCGAACATTGTTGATGGACTTGTAGCACATATCTTCGGTAAAGCCTTCAAAATTTTCGGATAAAATTTTCGCTGCTTTGCGTTTTGCGGCATCGCTGGCGTTGATTTCGGCTGCGCCGCGCATCCAACCTTCGTAAAGTTGGTTCACTTTTTGGCGATTTTTCTCTATCCATGATTTTTTGGCAATAAAAACATCGGCAATGATGTTGGAGGCGGAGCGAGTGCTTTCGAGGATTTTGCTTCCCGGCACCGACTGGAGGCAAGCCTCATCGTCGGGACTCCAGACTACGGCAGCGTCCACTTGCTGGCTTTTGAAAACTTGCGCCGCATCTACGGCGTTGCTTTGCTTCACGATTTCGATGTCAGTAGGCTTCAGTCCGCCCGCTTCGAGCAGCCAAAGCAGGAAAGAGTGGGAGGGAGTCATTTCGGCGACGGCTACTTTTTTGCCCTTCAAATCCGCTACTTTCGCAATGCCGCGCCGCGCTACGATGGCATCGCCGCCACGCGACCAATCCGACTGAAATGCGACTTGCGGCTCGTAGTCGGCGAGTCCAGCGATTTCGGTGGGCAGTGCGTCTATTGTAGCCCAAAGCAAATCAATTTCGCCTTTTTTCCAAGCGGCGCGGCTGGCATCGAAGTCGTCGAGAATTTTAAATTCTACTGGAAATCCGTATTCGGATACAAAGCGAGAGTTTTTGTTTGCCTTGAATCCTTCGTTGAAATACTGTCCGCCCGCATAGCCGCCCCAAGTGACTACGCCTATTTTGATAGTTTCTTTGTCGCCGCGAATGGCGGCAGAGTTATCAGATTTTTCGGAGCGGTCTTTTTTGCCGTCTTCGGCGAGGGTTTTACTTTTGTCGGTGATATTTTTTCCGAGGTCTGTATTTTTGAGAAAATACCGTCCGCCGAAAGCTACGCCGCCCACGATGACGAGCGTGATTAAAAATTTTGAAAAAGTTGTTAAACGTTGTGCCATTTTTTTAAAATTCTTTGATTGTTAAGAATATATAAATTGTGTTAAGTAGTTGTAAGTTTTTAGTTTTTAATTTTGAGTCATCATAAACTATTGCAAATCAACGAATTATGTCGAATAATAAATATCATGTATTTAGGTACGGGAACTTAGAGAGTGATTGGTTTTTAGTGTTGAGTTTTTAGTCGCACAAGTAATTCTTTAGGAATGAAGAGAAAACAAGGTACTGAATATTGTGACGCAGAATTTTGGGTCAAAACAAGGCAGATTTGAGGCGCGATGACGTGCATCGTAACGAAAATCTAACGCAGTTTTGGCTCAAAAGACAAGTCAGAATACAGTAACTTATTTTGGACGCGTTCCCAATCAGTTATAACATTTTATAATCATAAATAATTTTTTTAAAATACTTATCGAACAAAAAATGCGGTCGAAGTTTGTAAAATAATCACTCAAAAGACTGGTTGATTATTTTTTTGAGTTGGCGAAATATTTTAAAAACACTTTGCAAGTCTTCCGTTCTGGTGGTCAAATGTCCACTACTTCGGGCATATTTTTTGTCGTCCAATGCCATAAAAACGAGAAGTCGCCCAATCATATAGCACCCATAAATCGGTTGTTTTTTATTTTCGTTGAGCGATTGAGCGGTTAGCATAGCAGCCATGAGCTGACCTGCGGGGTCGCTGTCGGGCGCAGTTTGTCGTTTATATTCTTGAAAACAAAAATAGGGTTGAATCGGTTCGTCGTAGCCTGCCGCTAATATTCCGTCTGGTATGCCGCTCATTTTGATACCATTCAAAACGCATTTGAGTCCGCGTCCTGCGTAAAGGTTGAAGTTGGGCGAGTCGAAATCTATCAAATTGAACAACGGACCGATGAAGTGCATCGAGAGTTCGTATTCGTTCCAAGCATCTACTCGACGGTCCAGCAGTCGGCGCAGTTCCTCTAATATTGTCAGCTCTCTTTCAGAAATTATCTGGGTTTGGCTCGATTCCAACCACTGCTCCAACACAGCTACCGAGTCCGCTCTTTGCAAACCAAAGGCTCTATCCAACAACTGCAAAGATGCGTTCTTGAAATAAATGGTGGGCGTGGTGCTGGTACTTTTTGTTTTTAGCATTTTTACGCATTTATATATATTTTTTTACTCAAAAAAACTATCGTATTGGTTTTTTTGCCCTTCTACGCGGATAGGTTTTGCCATCGGTGCGTTGATGTCTAAAACTTCTGTTGCATTGTTGGATTTATTGAGCAAATTATCTTTGTCTTTTCCGAGTAAAAGCGATACGCCTTCTTTTTCCCATTTGTCGAGCATCGCCATTCCTTCTTCCTCAAAAACGCCGTTTTGGAGGTCAATAGAGTTCATAAAGTTGCTGGACATATCCATAAATCGTTCCATTTCGCCTACTTTTTGGCTCACGTCGTCGGCGATGGCTTCCATTGCCATATCGAACATATACCGCTTGTCGTTGTTGCCGCTGATGATATTCATTGCGGAGCGCATAGCGGAATGGCTGGCGCGAATGGCGGTGCGTTCCTGTTCTTTGACGACCACTTGGTCTTTGATGTCTTCGACCATAATCTCCGAATTTTCGTACATTTTGGTCAGCACACGGTAAAGAATTTCCATTTTTTTGTACAAGTCGTCCAATTTAATATTGGAGTCTTGCAGTCGTCCAGCTTTTCGTGATTTTAGCACCATTAGTGACTGGCTATTGGTTTCTTTTGCGCGGTTGGCGAGGCTCAAATTATTTTTAATTTCGCGCTCGTTGTTGACAATCATTTCTTTGAGTTTGTGCATTTGCCCGCGCAGTTGAGCGATTTGCTTGTTCATTTTTCCGAGATTGTCTTGCAAGTCCTCCACATAAGATTTTAGGATTCCGATGGGGTCGATTTGGACGAATAAGCCCGTCACCCAACGCATCACGCTTTTGTAAAAATACCATATAAGGTTGCGCATTTTGGGGTCGAGTACGATGTAGATAAGGGCTGCTAACGCCATCAACATTCCACTCAAATACAGGATATTTTCTGTCATTGAGATAAGAACGGGGAGTGCTTTGTAGAGCAAATAGCCACCTCCGAGGATTGCGCCGCCCAAAAACATAGCTCCCGTGATACCCTCTGGGCGTTGCCAAAACGATTTTGGCTTAAATTCTTGCATTTCCATAATTAAAAGAAGATTGTTTAAAGTATTTTAGTTGGATTGATTATTTTTTTGCCAAGTTTGGTAGATGTAGTAGCCTATACCGACCACGATAGCCAACGCCACCAAACGCAAAAGTAAAGGTAATACAAATTTTAGTAAAACTAAACCAATTACGGCTAAAACTACCAATCCGATGACATTTTTTGGTTCTTTTAAGAAGATAGACATGGTAAATAAATTTAAAATTTTAGAATAAATGTGACAAAAATTATTTTAGATACAGTTGCATACTTTTTATGTCTGTATTTATTTGATTGACGATATTTTGGTAGCTGGCGCTGAAGTTATTTCCGGCAGTTTCTACTTTCACAGAAGATTCGGCGATTTCTTTTCGCAGGGCTTCCATAGCGATTTTATTTTGCTCAATTTCTTTCGTCAAGTCGGCTATTTGAGTGAGTTTGCTCTTTATATTTTGCTCCAATTGGTTCAGTTGCTGCTCTCGATTTCCTATCAAATTTGCACGTTGTGTGACAAGCGTTTCTTGAAATTTTTGTTGTTCATTTTTCAAAACGTTCAAATATTGAGCCGCAGTTTCTTGGAGTTTTTGGGAGCTTGCGCCCATCGTCTGCGCCATCGAAAAAGCTGCCTGAAAGCGAGTCGGCTCGTCCATAGACATCTTGGCGAGCGATAGGAGGGACTGCTTGAACTCCAAGTAGTCGAAGCCAGCTATATTGTTGTCTTCCAACGCTTTAAGTAAAATTTGAGTAAATTTTTCGTTCACTTCACCCGCCGAAGTATTGGAAATAATAATTTTTGGAGCTGGATTTGGCAACGGATTCGGCGACGCAGTGGGAGTTGCTTCGCCGACGTTGGTAGAAAGTATATTCTCCACAGTCGTCTCCGAACTACCTTCTTCGGCGATAAAAAGCGACTTGATATTTTTTATAAAACTCATACAAAAAGACTTGATTTGTGACAATTTTTTATCGATATTATTCAATGCGAAGGACAAAGTAGCATTTTTGGAGCGGAATTACCAAACAAATTTAGATAAATCTGCTCGAAAACTCTACAAAGATAGACTTTTCGGCGCGTTTGAGTTTTTTTCGCTTTTCAAAATCCAATCAAAATAAATTTTAACTAAGTTTAAGATATATTTAACTTTTTATTGATAATTTTTAGAAAGAAAGTTACTATTTTTGCGCTGTCAATGTAACTTTTTTTGTTTCAACAGAAAGTCACATCGTTATTTCAAACTTATTTATAACATTTTAATCAACTTGTTTTCAGATGAAATCATTCAAATTAGTTTTCACTTTGTTCGTAGCTTTATTGGCTACGGGTGCTGCCAACGCTCAAATGGGCGACCTTAAAGCTGCGGCTGGAAAAGCTGCTGCTGACGCAAAAGCTGGTGCTTCTGCCGCTGCCGCTAACACAAAAGCTGCCGCTACCAACGCCGCTACTGCTACCAAAGACGCTGCGAAAGCAACCGTTCAGAACGCAAAAGACGCTATGCAAAAGCCTGCTGCCGCTCCTGCGAAGCCTGCTGCCGCTCCTGCGAAGCCTGCTGCTGCCCCTGCTGCTCCAGCTCCTGCTATGGCTAAAGCTGAACCAGCTATGTCTGCCGAGCCAAAAGCAAAAAAAGCACGCGGTAAGCACCATGGTAAAAAACATCATGGCAAAAAGCACCATGGTAAAAAACACCACAGCAAGAAAAAATAATTTATCTTTTTACCGATAAATTTATGATAGACGGCAAAGTATTTCGTATCTTTGCCGTCTAATTTTTTGTCAAAATTTATTTTTTAAACCTATATTAATATAAAAAATCATTTTAAAATGAAATCAATCAAATTGATGGCTGCACTATTCGTGTTAGCCTTTGTAGCGACTACCGCTACCGCACAAACAACGCCACCACCACCAGCTAAAATGGAAGTGAAAGCTGCTCCTGCTGCTGCTGCGAAAGCAACAGTGAAAGACGCAAAAGAAGCGAAAAAGGAAATGAAAGAAGCTAAAGCAACTAAAATGGAAGCTAAAGCAGACAAAATGGAAGCCAAAGCGGACGGAATGGACGCAAAAGCAGAGAAAAAAGCTGCTAAAAAAGCGGCTCGCAAAGCGAAAAAAGAAGCTGCGAAAGCTGCAAAAGCGGCTGCTGCTGAACCAAAGAAGTAAATTTCGACCGAGTTTTCACTCATCGAAATAAAAGATAAAAATAGGCTTCCAAAGAGATTTGGAAAGCCTATTTTTTATTTTAGGAACGTATCTAAAATAAACTACTCATTTTTTCTGCTCAATTACAACCAATCACTGCGTTATTTTTTCGTTTCAACGCCCTGCGTTGCGCCTCAAAAATGCCTT
>JAYUHK010000191.1:0-6036 GCA_043767025.1 Saprospiraceae bacterium
GCCTTGTAGAAATTCAAGTTTTTGCAAAAATATCGTCTGGCGAAGCGAAAACTGTTTGAAGTCTGGCGGAGCCGACGAGTATTTTTCGCGCGCCGACGGAATTTTTAAGCAAAAACTTTAGAATTTATGCAGAGCACTTGATTTTTTTGGTTACTTTTTTTATCAAGAAAAAAAGTGACAAAAACCAAGTAGATAGCTAAAAGGCTAAATTCAAAAGAATAAATTTAAAATCCTTGCGTAACATTAGTTCCTAACAGGAATGAAGAGAAAATAAGTACTCTGTTTTAAACGCATTTATAACTAAAAATAATCCAAAACGATGGCATACAATAAATTTAAAATGGTGCATTTGCAAGAAAAATTGCATTTGGAAATCAAAAGAGATTTTTGGATAAACTCTACACCTCCTCGTTTTCAGTCGGATACGGTACTCGATATGCAGCTTGCGCAAGCGATAAAAATGTATTTAGGCAGCGAAAAAGCGCGCTCCGAATTTTTAATTGCTCCTGTTTTGCAGGCATTTCAACGAAAAAATGCGGACTTATTGTCGGTTTTTTCAGGCTATGAGTTCAACATAGACAAGTCGCTCGAACTCAATGGTTTCTGTGATTTTATATTGTCCGCCAACAGCTCGAACAGTTTCTTTCTCGAAGCACCAATTTTTTGTGTGGTAGAAGCCAAAAAAATGGAACCTGAAATCAACGATTTGGCGCAGTGCGGAGCCGAAATGTACGCCGCGCAGCTCTTCCATGAGCGAGCAGGCAAACCTCAAAAAGCTGTTTATGGCTGTGCGACATCTGGGTATAGTTGGATATTTTTGATGTTAGAAAATAACGTACTCAACATAGATTCGCGTCCGATACAACTCTCTTCCGACAATCCTTATCCCGTGTTGGCTACGTTGCAATGGATTTTAGACCGTAGTTTGCAAGAAAATTAAAATATTGAAAAATATTTTTTTGCAAAATAAATTTAGTATAAAATATTTTTTATCGAAATAAAAAATAATCCAAAACGATGGCATACAATAAATTTAAACTCAAAGATTTAGATACAAAACTGTCGCTAAAAGCCATTCAGGAAAGTTGGCTTCAGCACCCGTTGCCTACTTTTGAAGGCGATAATCTGTTGGATCAAACACTTCTAAACGCCCAATCAGAGGCATTATACAGCGGAAAAGCACGCTCCGAACTCATTATTTCGCCCACGCTGCAAGCCTTCAAACGCAGAAACACAGAAAAAATAACAATGTTCTCGGGCTACGAGTTCAACGTCGAAAAAACGTTGAGTTTGCAAGGTTTTTGTGATTTTATTTTTTCGCTCACCACCAACGCCTTAAAGATTGAATCCCCCACGGTTTTGATAGTAGAAGCCAAAAGATTGGAGCCAGATTTGTCCGATTTTGGACAATGCGGCGCCGAAATGTACGCCGCACAACTCTTTAATGCACGAGCAGGAAAGCCCCGAAAAACTATTTATGGCTGCGCTACGTCGGGTTTTAGCTGGGCTTTCCTCAAATTGGAGGGCAGCACGCTGTCCATCGACCCCAACTATGTGCCGCTCACTTTTTTAAATCCTTATCCCGTGTTGGCTACGCTGCAATGGATTTTAGACCGCAGTTTGCAAGAAAATTAAAATACTCCGATGAAAGAAGATTTACTACATTTTATTTGGAGAACCAAGCGTTTCGACCAATCAAATATGCTGACTACCACAGGCGAATCGGTGCAAATCGTAGCTTTTGGGCATTACAACACGCACGCAGGTCCCGATTTTTTGAACGCTAAATTGTACGTCGGCACTACTCTGTGGGCAGGAAATGTCGAAATGCACCTAAAATCGTCGGATTGGCAGCAGCACGGACATGAAGAAGATAAAAGTTACGACGAAGCCGTTATTTTGCACGTTGTGTGGGAAGAAGACCGAACAATTCTACGAAAAAATGGAGAAAAAATTCCTTGTTTAGAGCTAAAAAATAGAATTTCGAGCCATTTAGTAGCGACCTACAAAGAATTATTGGCAAATGAAAACTGGATTCCGTGCCAAAAATTATTTCCACAAGTTTCGGATTTTAACAAAGAAATGTGGTTGGAACGGCTTACCATTGAACGCCTTGAACGAAAATCGGCAGCCATTCACGCGCTTTTAGAAGCAACAAAAAACAACTGGGAAGAAACTTTTTACCGATTTTTAGCTCGAAATTTTGGCTCGAAAGTCAATAACGAACCCTTCGAACTACTGGCTCAATCTCTACCAATGTTGATTTTAGCCAAACATAAAAACAGCCAACCACAAATCGAAGCACTAATATTTGGGCAAGCTGGATTATTAGAAGAAGATTTTTTGGACGACTATCCGCGCAGCCTGCAAAAAGAATATCGATTTCTACAAAAAAAATATTCCTTATTGTCACTCAATAAAGAAATTTGGAAATTTTTGCGCCTACGTCCCGCTAATTTTCCGACTATCAGACTTGCTCAATTTGCAGCACTTATCTATCAATCTGTTCATTTATTCAGCAAAATTTTGGAATCCTCCGACGTACAAGCAGTAAAAAAATTGCTCCAATCTTCGCCCTCCGAGTATTGGCGAACACATTATTTATTTGACAAAAACTCCAAAGAATTATCTAAAAAATTAGGAGCTGAAGCAATTAACTCACTGATTATCAATACGATAGTTCCATTTATTTTTTTGTACGGAAAAATAAAAAAAGAACAAGACCTTCAAGACAAAGCAATAAACTGCTTGGAATCATTGCCGCCAGAAAAAAATAACATCATAGCAGAATGGCACGCTTTGGGCATCAAAACTACACACGCTGGGCGCACGCAAGCTCTTCTCCAACTCAAAAACGAGTATTGCGACTCTCGACGTTGTTTGGAATGTATGGTCGGAACTGAAATTTTAAGAAGTCACAAATGAATAAGTTTATTTATTTTATTTGTACCGTTTTTCTTTCGTCAGCCTGCGTTCAAAAAGCCGCAAAAAAGCCGATTTCTGTTTCATTTTACCACTGGAAAACAGCTCTGAACATCTCGAAAAACCAAACTTTATTAGACACTTTGAACGTCCAAAAGTTGTATGTCAAGTTCTTCGATGTAGATTGGGACGCGAGCAAAGCCGCTCCCACACCGCAAGCAATTCTCGAATTGAACCCTGATTCGTCCGAGTGGTCGCACGAAATCGTCCCTACCGTGTTTATTACCAACCGTGTTTTTACGAATATTTCAAGTGCCGAAATATCAAAATTAGCAGAAAACGTAAGCAACAAAATCACAGAAATTAGTAGTTTTTTCGCGCCCGAACAGGTCAAAGAATGGCAGTTTGACTGTGACTGGACGGCGGCGAGCAGGGAAAAGTATTTCCTTTTTTTAGAAAAAATAAAAGAAAAAATAAAAGAAAATATCAATCCTAAAAATATCAAGCTATCCGTCACTATCCGACTGCACCAGCTAAAATATGCCCAAAAAACTGGCGTTCCGCCTGCCGACAAAGGCGTATTGATGTGCTACAACACAGGCGATTTGGACCAACCTGATACCGAAAATTCTATCCTCAATCTGCGCGCCTGCCAACAATATTTTGAACCAAAAACGCCTTATCCGCTTATTTTAGACGTAGCTTTGCCCTTGTTTTCGTGGGGCGTGCTGATTCGTGACCGCCAAGCGATACGCTTGATGCGATATTTTGACCGAACAATGCTGTTGGATAGCAGTCGTTTTGAAAAAAAATCTGTCACAGTCACTAATGTCACAAAAAACACTTTTTTGAACGGATATTATTTGTACAAAAACGATGTCATACGTTTGGAATCTATTTCGGCGGATACACTTGCAGCAGTGTTGGACTATGCAAAAACACACCTTGAGCAGCCGCCGGATCAGGTAATTTTTTTTGACCTCGCGGACGAAAATTTAAAAGATTTTTCAGCCGCTATTATTCGTAACATTACAGCAAATCATTGATTTTTTATGGCAGGAATTTATATACATATTCCATTTTGCAAGCAGGCTTGCCACTATTGTAATTTTCACTTTTCGACCTCTCTTGGGCAGAAAGATGCTATGATTGAAGCCATTATTCACGAAATTTTTTTACAAAAAAATTACTTGAATGGACAAAAAATTGATACTATTTATTTCGGCGGCGGCACTCCGTCTTTACTTTCTGCCGAAGAATTGATGAAAATAATTGACACAATTCATCAATATTTTTTTATAAATAAAAACGCTGAAATCACACTCGAAGCCAATCCCGATGACCTCACAGAAACTAAAATTCAGTCGTTCAAACGCCACACGCCCATCAATCGTTTGAGCATCGGAGTACAGTCTTTTTCGGAGGACGACTTGCGCTACATGAACCGCGCGCACAACGCCGAAGAAAGTAAAAAATGTATCCAAAACGCTCAAAATCAAGGGTTTGAGAATCTGACAATAGATTTAATCTACGGCTCTCCGACTACCAGCAATGAGCAATGGTTACAAAATTTGGAAACCGTTTTTGAACTTCAAATTCCGCATCTTTCTTCCTACGCGCTGACTGTCGAGCCAAAAACAATTTTGGACAAACACATTCAGAAGGGCATCACTCACGCGCCCGATGAAGAAAAATCCGCCCAACAATTTCAAATATTGATGTCACAAACTGCTAAAAATAATTTTGAACATTATGAAATTTCAAATTTTGCAAAAAACGGTCAATATGCTCGTCACAACACGGCGTATTGGACAGGCAATTCTTACCTTGCGTTAGGACCTTCGGCACACTCTTTCGACGGACGAAGCCGACAGTGGAATATTTCAAATAATGCGCTGTATATCAAGTCATTAGCCAATAATAAAGTTCCTTTTGAAATAGAAATTCTAACCGCAGCGCAGCAATACAACGAATATGTGATGACGGCTTTGCGGACAATGTGGGGTTGTAACCTCAAAAAAATCCAGTCACAATTTCCCTCTTTTGAGTCCTATTTTTTAAAAAATATTGCGACATTTGTGGCGCAAAACAACGTTTTTAGAGCCGATGACCATTTCAAACTGACTCCAAGCGGCAAACTATTGGCGGACGGTATCGCGTCGGCTTTATTTTTTATTGAATAAACTTTTTTTGATGATTTTTTTATGAAAAAAACTGTACTTCTTGCTTTTCTGGTAATTTTTTCTGGACATTTATTTGCCCAAAAGTTCAATTCTCGTACCTTCGGAGGCTTGGAACTCGGCTTAAAGTTCGAGCAATTTCGACAGATTTCTGCTGACCCGTCGCTCCAAACGCCCGTATTCTTTTATGCTCCGATTTACGGCGTTACAGTCCAGCGCGAGCTACATTCGCGCAATTTTCTGCTCGGCACAGGGCTTTTTATCAACAATTACGGCGCAGGTTTTCGCTTCCGCGACGACGGCGTCAACCAGTTTCGAGGACTTACTTCGGTGCAGATTCCGCTCCGATTGATTGCAAAAATACCCGTTAGTTTTGGGATTCCAGAGGTGCAAATTGGGCTTTCGCTCGGCACTCAAGTCGGCTTCAACACCAATTTTGGAGGCGCAGAAACCTATCAATCCATTATCGGCAGCAACATCAACAGCAACTACAAAGTGGCGGTGCGCAACGACCTACAAAAAATATTTGGGCTGGCAGAAGTAGGGATTTTTACTCATATTTTACTCCCCAACGGGAGTTTTCTTACGCTCGGCGCAGATTATTCGGCGGGATTTTCTAAACTAATTTTGATGGATATTTCCTACCAAACTTCGCCTGCTGCCAGCGTCCAAACCGCTCAAATTGCCTCCAACGGCGACTATTTTTCTATTCGCATCGGCTATCAATATCCCATCAGCCGTTGGTGGAAAAAGAAGAATTAAGTAGTTTTTAGTTTTTAGCGATTAGTTTTTAGTTGCGCAAATAATTGGTAATCAATTAGTTATATAATATTGTATAAGTTCTTACACTTAAATAGATGACATCTAATATTCGACATAATTTGTTGATTTTCAATAGTTTATGACGACTCAAAATTAAAAACTAAAAACTTAT
>JAYUHK010000192.1:0-5690 GCA_043767025.1 Saprospiraceae bacterium
TGCAATTCAAAAAAGCCGATGATATGTTGTTTACGCGCAAAAATGGTGAATCTTTCGTAAAATATTTCAGAGAACATCCGGAAAAGCGTCAATTATTTCGTACATTTGTAACGTATTGGTTCTCTCGTTCGCCAATGGAGTACGAGGAACTGATAGCCATTATCAATAAATATCTTTCATCCGAAATCGTATCAGATACCATGACCGCTTATCAAAGTATTTTAAATAAAGGTGAAGCTAAAGGAAAAGCTGAAGGAAAAGCTGAAGGATTAGCCGAAGCCGAAGCGAAGGCAGCAACCGAAAGAGAAGAAATGATTTTAAATCTTCAAAAATTGGGCGTTTCTATTGCAAATATCGCCACCGCTATGAATAAAAATGTAGCCGAAATAGCTGCAATTATTGCAAAGCACGATCAATAAAATAGCCACTTATATATTTTAATATAAGTTCTTAAACTTAAATAGACGACATTTAATATTCGACATAATTCGTTGATTTTCAATAGTTTATGATGACTCAAAATTAAAAACTAAAAACTATTTAATATATCAATCGCCATACTTATTTATGGCATCAATTATTCCGTAGCACACAAATTCACTTTTGCCAATTGGTAAATTTGTTGCCGAATAAATAAATAAAATTAGTGATAAATTGGTATATTTGTTTTGTTGTTTGCACAAAGAATTTTTTGTTGGGAAAAATGCGAAAATACAAAATCTATATACTCAAATCTTCAGTAATTACTGATAAATTTTTACCATGCAATTTGTAGATATAACCAATTATATAGCGTTCAGAAAAATTTTCGGGAACTCAAGTAAGAAAAAATCTTTGATTTCTTTCCTAAACGCAGTGATTGACCTGCCTGAAAATGAACAAATTATTGATGTTGAAATCACAAATCCCTATCAATTAGGCAGATTGAGCGGCGGTAAATCTACGATCGTTGATGTAAAAGCAAAAGATGAAAAAGGAAATATTTTTATTGTTGAAATGCAAGTCGCCGAATTTGATTTTTTTCATAAAAGAATACTCTATTACACTTCTCAAAGTTACGTTTCTCAAATTGACAAAGGTGTTCAATATACCAAATTAAGACCAGTATA
This sequence comes from Saprospiraceae bacterium, assembly GCA_043767025.1. GTDB lineage: Bacteria > Bacteroidota > Bacteroidia > Chitinophagales > Saprospiraceae > JAYUHK01. The sequence goes on from JAYUHK010000192.1 coordinate 1,110, forward strand.
TTTTATTGGAATACTTGAGTTTAAGATAGGACAAAGCAAGAATTATTTTAGCCGACATAAAGTGATGGACGTTGAGACAAAAGAGCAAGTCATACAAGATATTGAGTTTAATTTTATAGAGTTGCCCAAATTTGATAAAAAAATTGAGCAATTAGAAACCAGTATAGACCAATGGACTTATTTTATTAAAAATGCTGAAAATCTAACAGTAATTCCTGAAAGTGTGACGGACGAAGGATTGAGAGAAGCATACATCGAAGCAGACAAGCAAAACTGGACCAAACTGGAACTCGAAGACTATGAAAGAGCCTCGATAAAGGAAAGAGATGAAATTGGCAGAATCGAATTTGCCGAAAGACAAAAAGTGAAAAAAATCGGCAAAGCAATGAAGGAAAAAGGATATTCTTTGGAGGCAATTACCGAATTGACGGAGCTAACAAAAGATGAGATAGAAAATCTCTAAAAAATTATTACCAAAGCGATTGCGATATTATTACTAACAACAGTTTTGTGAAATCAAAAAAGATTTTTATTTTTTTATGAAAAATGTGACAATTTTAGCCATCGAATCTTCTTGTGATGATACGTCTGCGGCGGTTATTCAAAACGGAAAAATTTTGAGTAATTGTATCGCAAATCAAGAGGCGCACCAGTTGTATGGCGGCGTGGTGCCGGAGGTGGCTTCGCGCGCGCATCAAGAAAATATTATTCCGGTGGTAGATGCAGCACTCAAAAAATCCAATGTAGATTTGTCGGATTTGGACGCTGTTGCGTTCACGCGCGGTCCCGGTTTGATGGGTTCTTTGTTGGTCGGTGTGTGCTTTGCGAAGGCTTTGGCGTTGAGCCTAAAAATTCCGATGGTAGAAGTGAACCACATGAACGCTCACGTTTTGGCGCATTTTGCGGAGTCACCATTTCCAGATTTTCCGTTTTTGTGCTTGACTGTTTCGGGCGGACACACGCAGATAGTTTTGGTAAAAGATTATCTTTCTATGGAAGTCATAGGCGAAACCCTCGACGACGCAGCAGGCGAAGCATTCGATAAAACGGGCAAAATATTGGGTTTGAACTACCCCGCAGGACCAATTATTGACAAATTGGCGCAATTAGGGACTCCCAAATTTGCGTTTGCCGAGCCGCAAATTGCTGGTTTGAATTTTAGTTTCAGCGGCTTGAAAACGTCTATTTTATATTTTCTCAAAAAAGAAGTCAGTCACAATGCCAATTTTATTTCAGAAAATTTGAATGATATTTGCTCCTCTGTCCAATCTTCAATAATCAAAATTTTACTCAAAAAACTTAAAAAAGCAGCGAAAGAACACGGAATAAAAAACATCGCTATCGCAGGCGGCGTTTCAGCAAACAGTGGTTTGCGGGCGGCGTTGTTGGAAGAAGGAGAGAAATTGGGCTGGCAGACATTCGTGCCACGCTTCGAGTACTGTACCGACAATGCAGCGATGATTGCAGTCGCAGCACAGTACAAATATGCTAATTCTGATTTTGTTGGGCAGGCTGTTACGCCTTCGCCAAGGTTGGCGATGAGTTAGTTTTTACGATTGGGCGTTCTGTTCCACTCTTCTTTTTGGGCAAATTCTACGATTCTTTTTACGAAGCCCATGAGCGATAAAAAGACCAAATATCCGAAGGTAATCACAAAAAATATCCATTGGTACGACCCCGCTTCGTCTATCCAAATCGAAGAAATTAAGTAAGCTGCGCCAGCAGACGTACTCGCCAAACCAATGAAACCAGCAAAAGAAAGCAACCAATATTTGTTCAAGTCTGGAGCGGACAAGCTAAAAATGCTGTTGGATATAGAAAAAAGCAATAAAAATGCTGAAGCTGACATCCATGGAAAAAGCTCATCTACTCCAAGAAAATTGAACTTGTGACACAGTTTGCCCACCAACATAACAAGCAATGCAACTGCGAAAGTCAAGGCTGCATGAAGTATCGGATTGACGGCTTTGTTAAAAAGCGAGTCAGAGTTATTATGTTTGTCAGTACTGTGCTGGTCCAAATTATTGGTCATATTTAATTTATTTTCTAAACAAAATATATGTATTTTAGTTGCTAATTTTTTAAAAAATCCACCACAATATCGCCCATCAAGTCATACTCTTCGGCGCCCGTTATGCGCACCGTCGCAAAATCTCCGATGCGGACAAAATTATTTTTAGCATTTACCAAAACCTCGTTATCCACTTCGGGCGAGTCAAATTCTGTTCTGCCAATAAAAAATTCGCCTTCTTTACGATCAAAAAGTACTCTTTGGAAAGTTCCAATCTTGGCTTCGTTCTTTGCCAACGAAATGGATTTTTGAAGTTCCATTAGTTGTGCTGCTCTATCTGCTTTCACTTCGGGTGCTACGTCGTCCAAAAGTGCGTGGGCGGAAGTACCTTCCTCGTGTGAGTACTGAAAAACTCCCACTCTATCAAATTTCATCGCTGTCACAAAAGCGCATAAATCTTGAAATTCTTCGTCAGTTTCTCCCGGAAATCCTACCAAAAATGTGGTACGAATAGCAATATTAGGTACTTTTTGGCGGGCGATATTGACCAATTCGACGGTTTCTTCTCGCGTAATTTGCCTTTTCATACGGCTCAAAACGGCATTGTTGGCGTGCTGTAATGGCAAATCCAGATAATTGCAAACTTTCGGCAATTTTGCCATTTCATCAAAAATTTCGGTCGGAAACTTACTCGGATACGCATAATGTAGCCGAATCCACTCGATGCCAGCTACTTCAGAAAGTTGGGAAAGCAGGCGTGGCAACTCCCGTTTTTTGTAAATATCCAAGCCATAATAGGTCAGCTCTTGAGCAATTAACAAAATCTCTTTAACACCAAATTTTGCCAAATTTTTCGCTTCTTTCACCAAATCTTCTATTGTGCGCGAAACGTGCTGCCCGCGCATCAATGGAATAGCGCAGAAAGAACAAGTGCGATTGCAGCCCTCCGAAATTTTCAAATACGCAAAATGTTGGGGCGTAGTGGTTCGCCGCTCGCCAATCAATTCGTGCTTAAAATCTATGTTGAATTTCGCTAAAAGTGCTGGCAACTCAAGCGTTCCGAAGTAGGCATCTACTTCAGGAATTTCTTCTTCCAACTGGTCTTTGTATCGTTGTGAAAGGCAGCCAGTGACGTATAATTTTTCAATTTTTCCCTTATTTTTGAGGTCAGCGTATTGCAGAATAGTGTCCACAGACTCTTGTTTTGCGAGGTCAATAAAGCCACAAGTATTGACCACGATAATATTCGCATCGGAATCTTCGCGGTCGTGATGGACTTCTAACTCGTTGTGAGTCAGTTGGGTAATCAGATTTTCGGAGTCCACCAGATTTTTAGAACAGCCCAAAGTGATGACACTTATTTTATCTTTTTTTAAAGACTTTGTTTTCATGGCACAAAATTACGAAAAAGTTACAGAAAAAATCAGTTTATTCGGATACCTTTGCCAAAATTTTATTTTATGATTTCTTTAATTTGTTCCATTTTATGTTCCACGCTGTTGGTCTTAATTTTTAGTCAATTTGCCAAAAATAAAATTCATACGCTGCAAGCTATAGTCGTCAATTATTTTGTTTGCGTGCTTTGTGCTTGGCTTACGCTCGGAAAATTTCCACTTCAGGCGACTGATTTTGCGCAATCTTGGTTTCCGTTTGCTATTTTTTTAGGACTAAATTTTATTGTTGGATTCAATATGGTGGCAGGTACTGTCCAACATTTTGGCGTTCCGGTAGCTTCGGTTATGCAAAAAATGTCACTTGTGATGGTCATTGGATTTACGTTTTTTTTCTACCACGAGCAGTTGGATTTTTATAAAATATTAGGATTGATTACAGCTTTTGGGGCAATTTGGTTCAGCAGTCGTCCCGAAAAACTGTCACAAACCGCAGAAAATAAAATTGTCACTCAAAACGATAAATCGGATAAATTAGTACTCATTTTTCCTGTCTTAACTTTGCTGTTGAGTGGTGTTATTGATGTCACATTTTATTATGTCCAACGCACCGTAAGTCCACAGTCGGGAGCAAATTTAGGATTTATTTCCTTTTTATTTGGGACTGCGGGACTTTTTGGGTTTATTTTTGTGCTGATAGGTTTTGCGTTAAAAAAGTACACTTTTGAATGGAAAAATGTGATAGCTGGAACTATTTTGGGTATTCCAAACTTCGGTTCGACCTTTTTTTTTCTAAAAGCGATGAATGAAGGTTGGGAGGGAAGCGTTTTTTTTCCACTCAACAACGTAGGAATTATTATTGTATCAACTTTTGCAGCACTTTTTTTCTTGAAAGAAAAAATCACTACGTCCAAAATAATTAGCATTGTATTGTCACTTTTTGCGATTTTTTTTATTACTATGAATAAATAAATTTCATGTTTTAGACAAGTCACAATACTTTTAGGAATGAAGAAAAAATAAGTAGTTTATTTTAGACGCGTTCCTTATTAAGTAACTGACCAAAATTAATTTGTATTAAAAAAAGTTAGATTTTATATACCAATAGAAGAACGGAACAGCAAAAGTTATCTTCACATTGATTTCATTATTCGATATTCGGCGTTCCTTATTCGATAT
>JAYUHK010000193.1:0-7604 GCA_043767025.1 Saprospiraceae bacterium
CACTTAAATAGATGACATCTAATATTCGACATAATTTGTTGATTTTCAATAGTTTATGACGACTCAAAATTAAAAACTAAAAACTTATAACTACTTAACTGCAAACAATCCTGTAAAAATATTTAAAACTCAAAAAAAGTGATTATCGAAGCTGCCGCAGCAGCCAATCACGCTCCGTAAGCGGGTGGCAAAGCTCGATTTCGGCACGCAATTTCGCCCTTTGTGCTTTGTTGAAAACCGCCGCTCGCAGCAGTTTTTTGGAGTACCGAATAATGTTTTTGGCGTTGGTGTAGTGCTGTCCAGTCACTTCTTTTCGCTGCAAATATATCCGCATACTCTCGAGCTGCGCCTCTCCGACTTCGTATTCTTCTTGCTCGTAAAGCATCTTGAACATCATCGTTTTGGCGGTAATATTCATTAAAAAATCGTCGTATTCGACCTGCGAAAAAAGCCGCATCGCCGCCGCATAATTTTTTTGCTCAAAATTGAGCCGCGCCACACTAAAATGCACCGTACTCTCCCGATGCCGCTCCTCCAAAAAACGACTGTTTTTTTCGATAAAATCACTCACCCAGCCAAACTCTTGCAGCCGCAAAGCAGCCGTCACCACATTCCGAAACGTCCAACGCGACACCCGATTATTCTCTACCAAAAAGCCTTTTTCGAAGCCCGTACGGTACAAATCAAACACTTCGCGCCCAAAATGCGCCACGCCAGCATTCATTCGCGCGATACCATAATTGATAGCCAACAAGTAAATATCTCGGATTTCGGACTGCGGAAACACATCGCCGTGAGCCGTCAAATGCTGCTTGAGTTGCTGAAAATACGACTCGTCTTCGCGCTCCGTGATGGCTTTGTAACTGTAATAATATATGGCGATAGCTGGGATTTCGAGTAAATTTTTTTTCGTGACATTCTCCAAAACTTCCTGCAAAAATAAAATATCGTACTCTTTTTTGTACACGCTCTGGTGCGAAAGCACAAGGCAAATCTGGCGCAACTTATCCGCCACAAAAGTCGTGTCCAACCAATCCGACATCTCTTGCAGATTGAGCGGCACCGTGCGCTGCTGCGTACTCAAAAACGCATAACGTTCTCGTTGGAGATAATATTCGTTGCGCAAAAAATTCTCGTTGCGGTGCGGCTGCCGGAGTTGCGTTTCGTTGGCTTTGGCAAGCGTTTTGAGAAATAATTTGTCGAGTTTTCGGTGCCGAAGATTGGCAGAAAGTGCGATTTGGCGGCGTACTTCGTCTTTATTCATCTCTTGCCACATCAAAAATTCTTCCGTAGCTTTGGATAAAAAGAACATCGCTTGGCGCATTTTGTCGTCGTCATACGTTACATCTCCGAACACTTGCGGAAAGACGGTTGCCTTCTCTAACTTCTTTTCGTCCGTCAGATGCTCATTTTTTAGTAAATAATCGAACAACACTTGGACATCTTCGCGCTGGTTGTGAGCAGGCGAAGCAAGCCATTTTCGCAGCTCTCGCAGCTCCGATTTACTGAAAGTCAATAAAATTTCAATTAAATTACTTTTTTTCAAAGAAAATTTTTTTACTTTTTTTCAACAAAATACAATTTTTGTACTAAAAATAATCGTTTATTCAACCGCAAAAATACAATATATTTAAACGTTTTTCAGTTTTTTCTCTCAAAAATAACGCAATATGCTAAAAAATATTTTTCAACAAATGCCTTTTTTTGTCTTTGTTTTGCAAAACGGACTATCGCAACTTTGTACCATCAAACGAAACAACGGTTTGCAAACAGCAGCAATGTCAATTATGAAAATAGCTCGATTTCTTTTCCAACTTCGGTTTTCTATCGCCTTCTGCGTCTTGGCAGGAGCGATAGCTGCGACGGCGCAGCCGAACTCGGGTTGGCAAAAAACTTTCGGAGTTATCAACGGTTTGGACGAAGGCTACAGCATACTCGCAGTGTCCGACGGCGGTTTTATCGCCTCTGGCATCACCGACGGCAGCAGAACCTACGTCCTCCGCATGGACGCAGACGGCACAAAACGTTGGTCAAAGTCCTACTCTTTGCAAGACCGCTCGCAGGGAAATAAAATTATCGCAGCCACAAACGGCGATTTTTTTGTAGCAGGTAGAAGCACTCTCAACGATGTAAATGATATTCAATTTCTACGCATCAATTCTGACGGAAACACGATTTGGAGTAAAAAATTTGGTAGCACAACAGCAGATGACGAAGCAAATGCCGCAGTAGCGACTGCCGACGGTGGTTTCGTCGCAACAGGTTTTACGACCAATCCACAAGGAAATAAAGATTTATTTTTTCTGAAAGTAAACGCTAATGGCGATTCTTTGTGGCAAAAAAACTTCGGCAGCCCAAGCAAAGACGATGTGGGATTTGATATTATTCAGACTTCCGACGGCGGTTTTGTGGCAGTCGGCTACACCAATGCAATCGCAGGTCGTGATTTATTTGCTGTCAAATTGGACAATGCCGGAAATTTTTTGTGGGAAAGAAAGACCGCTTTTGGAACTTGGGCAGCCAACTCCGTAGTGGAAACACCCGACGGCGGCTTGATTATCGCAGGCAAAAACACAGGAAAATTATTGCTTTACAAAATAAAATCCGACGGCTCGGCGGTCGAGTGGCAAAATACCTACACCGACATCGCTTTTGAAGAAAATGCGCATTTGATATTCGCTGCCGACGGCAATCTCGTAGTATCGGGAACTACCGCAGCCAACTCGCAGACAGACATTGGGTTTTTTAAAATAAATATCAACACCCGCGACCTGATTTGGCAACAAAAAAACGACCTCACGCCGTATGACGCTATGTATGGCATAACGAGAGCAAAAGACGGTGGTTTTGTGGCAGTAGGAAGTTCGCGCGACCCATTTTTGGTCCAAAATTTAGACTTGTACGCCCTCAAAGTAGATGAAAACGGAAAGTCGTTCAGCAACTATTTTCAAGGAAAAATATTCTTGGACGCTAACGTAAATTGCATTTTTTCTGCGAATGAAAAACCATTGGCGGGCTGGGTGGTAGAGGCAAAAAAAGCAGGACAGCGCAGCTACGCCATCACAGACTCACTCGGAAACTACGAAATAGCGACAGACACAGGCAATTTTAAACTAAAATCTTATCCGCCGAGCAGCAACTGGCGGGTTTGCCAAAATGAGTACGATGTATCTTTCGCAAACCCCAACGACACGCTCAACTTGGACTTTGCCGCCTACAAATATTTGGATTGTCCAGTGTTGGACGTAGATATTAGCACCACAGTTTTGAGTCGTTGTCAGCCCAGCACTTACTTTGTTCGCTACGTCAATAATGGGACAAAAACGGCGCGCAACGTTTCGTTGAAAGTAACCGTAGATGCAAGACTGCAAAATATTACTACTTCCATCGCTCCGACTGCCCAAAATGGCAATGTTTTTACTTTTTCGGTGGATACTCTTTTGGTAGGTGCAAAGGGCGGCTTTTCGCTCACAGGCATTTTGGATTGCTCCGCAAATACGCTCGAAGGGCAGGCGCACCGCACGGAAGTTCGTATTTTTCCCGACTCCATCTGCACGCCGCCTACGGGTGTTTGGGATGGCTCGAACTTGACCGTCGGCATAGAATGTGGCACTGATTCTCTGTTGTTTCGCATCAAAAACACGGGCGCAGGCGGCATGAGTACCTCCAAAGAATACATTGTGATAGAGGACGAAATTTGGTTGGTGCCGCAGTCGCAGCCGCTACAACTTGGAGCGGGCGTAGAAAAAGATTTCAAACTGCCGATTACAGGCAAAACATATCGGTTAAATATCCCACAAACCGACAACCACCCGGGCAAAAGCCGCCCGACGATTGCATTAGAAGGTTGCAAGACCACCACTACCCCCGCCGTTTCGACGGGATTTGTTACGATGTTGGAAGAAGACGACGCAGATACTTTTGTAGCGATTGACGTACAAGAAAATGAAACCGACTACGGCGGAAATGTGACACGAGGCTATCCCAAAGGCTACGGCGCAGAGCATTTCATTACACAACAAACCGAATTGGAGTACATTATTCGCTTCCAAAACAACGGAGCGGACAGTGCCAAAAACCTGACTTTGACAGACACGCTTTCGGCTTTTCTCGACCCAACTACCATCAAGCCCGGAGCCAGCAGCCACCCGTACCGAGTAGAATTGCTCGGCAACGGCATCGCGAAGTTTATTTTTGACAGTATAAATTTGACGGACAGCAGCGCGAACAGAGCCGCCTCGACAGGATTTGTAAAATTCCGAATCAACCAAAAACCGTACAATCCTATCGGGGCGGTCGTCCTCAATCGCGCAGCCGTCCAATTTGACTATCAAACGCCCGTAGCCACCGAGCGGATAAGACACGTCGTGAATGAAAAATTTATCCAACTTTTGAGCAGCAACACCGAGCAAAGTAACCTATCGAGCCTCACGGTCTATCCAAACCCAACGGCGCAGACGGCGACTTTTGAGTGGCGCGACGCACAGCACCGACGCGGAACGTTCCTGCTTTTTGACGCAGCCGGCAAAGCCGTTGCGGAGCAAAGATTCAGCGACTCGTCTTTCGAGTGGCAGCGAGGAAATTTGCCGAGCGGTATTTATTGGTTTCAGATTCGCAGCGACGAAAAAGACGGCGCAAAAATGCTCCATTCTGGAAAACTGATGCTGCATTAATTTTTTTGAAAGATACCGTTATTGAAAGATATAAAAAAGCTGTTCAAACTTTTTTATGGATTGATTTTTTAAGGTTAAAAAATTATTGCTCAAAAAATTAAAAATGAAAAAATTGCAAAATTATTACAGAATTATTACGTACGTAAGTTTACTCGTACTAATTTTTTTTGCTTCACCTTGCTTGGCGCAGCCAAAAAATTACGCTGAACTTGTCAAACAGCGATTGGAAAAGTCAAAAGTACTCGTAAAAAATGCGCCATATATTTTTGGCGGAAAAGTTGTGTCTTCGAGTTGTTACTACGGCGCCGGAACAAAGCAAATTTATACCTCTATCAAAATTCATGTCAGCCACATTTACAAAGGTCATGAAAGCATAGATACGGGCGATATTCAGTTAGTACTACCTTGGGGTGCTATAGGAGAAGATGACCAAAATCCTACACACGGCGGGGTTGTTTTGGGCTTAAAAAGCGAGCATATTTTTATTTGCGACAAAAACGACTATCCTCTAACGACTCAAAAAGGAGCTTCTTTTAAAAACTCTTTGGAGGTAAAACTATCGAATCCAAATGTGTCAAGCCTTTACTGCAGAGAAAGTATTGGACAAGATTTTGCGCTGTTTGGACTTTACGACATCAAATTTAAAACACTCCAAGAATTTTATGATTTTTTATTGGCAAGCGATAAAAAGATTAAAATTCCATCTGAAAAAAAAAATGTTGGATTCAAAAATTTTTCTAATTCTATGTCTATTACTACCGACCTATCCAACAAACATAAGTTTGCAGGAATTAAAAGCTATTCACGATATGACATAAATCTTTGATTTTCACAAGTTTATAAAAATAAAAAATTATTTGTTCCTAATTGAAAGATATAAAAGTACCCAACTATTTCCTAAAAACCTGAACTCGAATAGCCTTCAAAAAACAAAAACAAGCAAGCAGTATGGCAAATAACAAACACTCTTTTGCCTGTGCCAAAAACCACCTTCTTGCCTACATGAGCGTGACGCGATAGCAACTCCACTGCGTCACGCTCGGGCAAGAAAAATAAAACAATGTAGTTTTTAGTGATTAATTTTTAGTTTTTAGTAGCACAAGTAATTAATAATCAATTAGTTGCAATATTATGTAATCACAAAGAACCCTATAAAAATACTTAAAGAATAAAATAAAGTAAAAATAAAAGTTCGCACAGTTAATTTGGTTAAATTCGTAAAAGTTGATTTAGTTAGAAGTTAGATTGGTTAAAAAAATGTTCTAAATGGTTCCCAAAACCAGACTCCCGGAAGTCGTAATTTGTAAAAATCGGAGTTATCTCAAAGACCGCAGGCAACGCACAAAGGAGTGCGTTGCCTTTTTTTGTGCTTTGTGCAGCTAAAATTTGCCCAAAAGAATAAAAATCAGGCGAATTGCAATATATTTGCAGTCGGTATAGTTTTTTTTATACAAAATTGCGTTTGGGATTTTATAACTCATTGATTTTCAGTTTTTTATCAAAAAAAACTGAAAGCGCAGCACATATTTTATCAAAAACAGTACGTCAAGCTAATTATTTTTTTATCAAAAAAATATTTGCGGATTTTTTTCCGCCAATAACAAAATTTTTGCAAAGCAAATCGGAATGAATAAACCCATCATAGGTATCAGCGTCGGCGACATCAACGGCATCGGATTAGAAGTGATTCTGAAAACACTCGACGACCACAAGATTTTAGACCTCTTTACACCCGTCGTTTATGGCTCGTCCAAAGTCGTTTCTTACCACAAAAACGTAGTCAATGTCGAAAACTTTCAGTTTCAAGGCGTGCGCAGCGTAGAGAATCTCGTCCGCGACCCCAAGATTGTGAATGTCATCAACTGTTGGCAAGAAAACGCCAACATCACGCTCGGAAAAGTGACGGCGGAAGGCGGAAGCTACGCCGCTCAATCCCTCGAATGGGCGTTGGGCGACCTCCAGAAAGGCTTGATTGATGCACTCGTCACCGCGCCTATCCACAAAAAAGCCATGCAGTTGGCAAAATTTCCGTTTCCGGGACACACCGAGTTTTTGACCTCCGCTATGGGCGTAAAGCAAAGCCTCATGCTGCTCGTCAATGACGGACTTCGAGTAGGCTTGGCGACCAACCACCTGCCGCTCAAAGACGTGGCTCGCAGCCTGACCAAAGAACTCCTGATGACCAAAATCAACATAATGAACGATACGCTGAAGATTGATTTCGGCATAGAGCGTCCTACTATCGCCGTCTTGGGACTCAATCCGCACGCGGGCGACGACGGCGTGTTGGGCGACGAGGAAGAAAAAATTATCCGTCCAGCCGTCGTAGAACTCAAAAAGCGCGGCATCATCGTGATGGGTCCTTTCGCTGCGGACGGCTTTTTTGGCGCAGGGCAATACAAAAAATTCGACGGCGTGCTGGCAATGTACCACGACCAAGGATTGGCACCTTTCAAAGCACTGTCTTTTTCGGCGGGCGTGAATTATACGGCGGGCTTGCCATTTATCCGCACTTCGCCCGACCACGGTACGGGCTTTGACATCGCAGGAAAAAGCGAAGCCGACCCGTCTTCTTTTCGCCAAGCTATCTTTACGGCGATTGATATTGTCCGCAATCGAAGCGAATATACGGAGGCGCACGCCAATCCGATGCAAACGCGCCACCGCTACGAAGGCGAAGATGAAGTCATCGAAAACTAAAACCAACTATTTTTTAAACTAAAAAAATCAACAATATGCACCGCGAAATACACTATTGGCACAGCCCAGCCCTCAACAAAACTATGGAAATCGTCGTGTACGGACACTTCGGATTTGGACTCTTGATGCTCCCGACCGCCGCCGCCGACTATTTGGAGTACGAGCGTTTTTACTTGATTGACAAAATTCGGAAGCCCATCGAAGAAGGGAAATGCAAAGTGTTTTCCATCA
>JAYUHK010000194.1:0-8342 GCA_043767025.1 Saprospiraceae bacterium
CACTTAAATAGATGACATCTAATATTCGACATAATTTGTTGATTTTCAATAGTTTATGACGACTCAAAATTAAAAACTAAAAACTTATAACTACTTAACAACGCTCTGCGTTGCGCCTCAAAAATGCCTTGTTATTGTTTGAATTTATTGGAAAAAATTAAGTGCCTTATTTTTTCCTCATTCCTAAATAAAAATTCTCTTACTTTTCAAGCACTTTTTTGCTAAATTTGTGTTTCAATATACATGATGAATAGTAAGAAAATAGACGAGGAAATTGCTGTGGCGCGTCGCCGCTCGGCAGAACTGTTTGTAGAAGCCAAAAAATACTTGCCGGGAGGCGTAAATTCGCCAGTCAGAGCCTTCAAATCCGTGTTTGGTCCGCCACTTTTTATCCAAAAAGGCGACGGCTGCCACATCACAGATGCCGACGACAAAACATACATAGACTTTTGCTGCTCGTGGGGTCCGCTCATTTTGGGTCACAACAACGCCAAGATTCGCGAAAGCGTGATTGCCGCCATTCATCGCGGCACTTCCTTCGGCGCGCCTACGCCCGACGAGGTCGAGCTGGCAAAATTGCTCATCGAAAACAATCGTTTTATCGAAAAAATACGCTTCGTAAGCAGTGGTACGGAAGCCGTCATGTCGGCGATTCGGCTGGCGCGCGGCTACACCGGCAAGACCAAAATCGTCAAGTTTGAAGGTTGCTACCACGGTCATGTGGATTCGCTGCTCGTAAAAGCGGGTTCGGGATTGGTCACATTCGGAGTCAGCACTTCGGCGGGGATTCCAGAAGTGTTCGCCAAAGAAACGCTCGTTTTGCCCCTCAACGACCGTGCCGCACTCCACGAAATGCTCGAAACACAGGGTCACGACATCGCCTGCGTCATCATCGAGCCAATCCCCGCCAACAACGGACTGCTGCTCCAAGACCGCTCTTTTTTGGAATGTTTGCGCCTAAAATGCTACAAATTCGGCGTGCTTTTGATTTTTGACGAAGTCATCTCCGGCTTCCGAGTCGGCTTCGAGGGCGCAGCAGGCTACTACAATATCCAGCCCGACATCGTCACCTACGGAAAAATCATCGGCGGCGGAATGCCCGTCGGGGCGTATGGCGCGAGTGCCGAACTCATGGGATTGATTGCGCCCGACGGACCCGTCTATCAAGCGGGAACGCTATCGGGCAACCCCGTAGCGATGGCAGCAGGTATCGCAGCCGCCCAACAACTACTCGAACCAAATTTTTATGAAAACCTCGAACACAAGACCAGCGTTTTTGTCCAAAAAATACAATCGTTTTGTGAAAAAAATAATTTTGGCGTAAAAATCACCCAAATCGGCTCTATTTTTTGGATTGCATTCACCGATGAACGCATCGTGACGGCGGAGCAAATCGACCCCGCGAGCATGGAAAAATTCAAAGTAATGCACTACGAAATGCTGCGCCGAGGCATTTATTTTGGACCTTCGGGCTACGAAGTCGGCTTCGTTTCGGCAGCGCACAGCGAAAAAGACCTATCGCACGCCGCCGATATGATTTGCGAAAGTTTGAGCGTCGTGTTTGAGTGAGGGGCTGCAAGTTACCGACACCTTAAAGGTGTCGGTAACTTCGGGTCTTTTTCGGTAGCCGGCATCAGTTGTTTTCTATGATTTTTATTTCCTCATCTGTGAGGTTGTAAAGCTGATAAACTAATGCGTTTATTTTATCTTCGTTGTAGTCTATCCTCATTTTTATTTGTTGCTTTTGGGTATCGAGATTGGCGGTTCGTAGGTCTTTGTTGAGCGTCAATAATTGTTCGACACAAGAAATAATTTGGTTTTGAATCAGTTTTTCGTAATTTTTAGGAATCGGTAACTGCTCTACATGTGTTTTTTTTACTTCCGCCAAAGCTTCACCTTTTTCAGGATTTATTTGTTGGTAGTAAAAATTAGTAAGTTTAGAATTTAGAACTCCTAAAATAAACTTATGACTCAATGTATCAGCTATGAGTATGTGCAAATTTTTCCTACAAATAATATTTTCTCCGATTATGGTTGCCACTATACTATCTCCTGTTTGCCTAACAATTATTTTCTCTTTGGCTTCAAATATTTTAGGGTTTCGAGGTGCACCTAACCACTCACCATAGCTTACCCAATAGTTATTGTTCCAAAAATTAGCATACTTATTCATTAAGCTACCTCTCATTAAAGGCAACCAATTTTTCCCAACAGGATTTTTATTTCGGTCACTTACGTAAGGTTTCAGTATCATTATTTCTTCTGTCTGTGGCGGTTTTCCTTTTCCTTTTTCAAAAAGTGTAATACCTGAATAAGTTTTCGAAATATCAACTACGAAAATTGACTTTCCCTTTATTTTTTCAAATAGTTTTTTCTCTTCATTATTTGCCAAAATATTTATTACATCTCCATTTGTGGGCATTTGATATTGGTCAATGAATTGATGTTTTTTTATTTCTGCGGCTTCACAAATGTCAATTTGAATATTGGCGTTTTTGATAAATTTATTCTTTTGAAATATTAGTACATGAGTATCTACCACAGCGTCGAAAACATAATTCTTGTTGTGCAGTATCTTTATCCAAAAATAATTTTCAACAAGATAGTTTCTTATATTTCTGAATTTTACGGACTGCAACCAAGTATTAGGAATAATCATACCAAATAAGCCGCCCTCCACCAGCAAATGTTTCGCTTTTTCCAAAAAAAGCAAGTATAAATCTTGTTGATAATCTTGATACTGATAATGCAGTAGAAAATAATCGAAAATATTATTTTTTGAAACCTTCACATACGGCGGATTTCCAATCACTACATCAAAGCCTCCGTTGTTTTTTGTTCCATATTGAGCTACTGGTTCGCGGACGACACTGCTGATAAATTCTTTGGTCGTAGCGTCCAAATTCTTCACTTTGTCATATTGCTCCTTGAACGGCAAAGAATTGTCAATCTGTACATTCCTATTGAACACGCTCGGAAACGCTTTTTGCCAGTTGAACGGTTTTATTTTCCGCTCTTCGCCAAAGTCCAACTGGCTGTCGTAATAATCAATGTCTATCAGGCTGTTGCCGCTTTTTATATTTTCGTCGAGCGTGGGCAGCACACGCTCTTTGAATATCGTCATTTGTTGGGCAATACTGGCTTGAGTTTCGCCCTCCATACATTTGAGCAGCAAAGAAAGTTTGGTTACTTCTACCGCATTGGTGTCAATATCAACGCCATAAATATTGTTGAGCAATATTCTTTTTTTCTCGGTGGTGGTCAGATTGCCTTCGGGCGTGAGTGTGTTTTTTGTTTTATTTTGGGCATAATAATCTTTGTGCCAATGCAATAGATACTGATACGCCCCCAACAAAAAACTCCCACTGCCACAGGCGGGATCTACTATTTTTAACTCACTTACTTGCGTCGGGGTCAGACCAACAGTTAGTTTTCCTACAGTGTTGGCTACAATATAATCCACGATATATTGAGGAGTGTAATAAACGCCACCCGCTTTCCTTACTTCAGGCTTTAGTTCTATGACCGCTTTGCCGCGCGTGTTGATGGTAATTGTTTTTCCCAAAAACTGCTCGTAGGCACTTCCCAATATTTCTACACTCAACACCGAAAACTCATACGGACACTCTGGATAATAGAGCTGGTCTATAATTGTGTAGAGCGTCTTGTTATTGATGCTTACTTGGCGGCTGGTAGTATCTTTTTTGAAGTCAAATAGACCACTGTTGTATTTTTGGTCGGCTTGTTTGAACTCCTGTAAAAGATTTTTGTAGTAGTCGCCACCTTTCAGAGCCTCCTGCAAACTTCCGTAGGGTTCAATACCTCTGTCTTCGCAGATTCTCAAAAATATTATTCGGTCCAAAGTTTGTTGGACTACAAAATTTAGTTCGTCTTCGTTGAGTTGCTTATTCTCTTTGCTAATGGTTTCGGCGAGTAAAGTCCGCCATTGGTCGAGAGAGGTTAAAAATTCTTTATCGACCGTCGTAGTTCCTTTTTTGGTAGCGGTAGTAGCGACAAATTTATCAAAGCTGCCATTGATTACTGCTTCTTTGCTAAAAGTATTCCAAAGAAA
Source organism: Saprospiraceae bacterium (assembly GCA_043767025.1). GTDB lineage: Bacteria > Bacteroidota > Bacteroidia > Chitinophagales > Saprospiraceae > JAYUHK01. The sequence goes on from JAYUHK010000194.1 coordinate 4,073, forward strand.
ATCCCACTTTTTCTCGTACTCCCGGAATGTCAAATAATCGAGCCTTGCCACGCTGGTTTGGTCAGTCGGATTGGGCTTTTTGGTACAGTCATAGACAGCAAATTCCTCAAAATCGGTAATAAGACTTACGTTTAATTTCGCATTCCAACCATATCTCCGAACTTGATAAGCAGGCTGCATGGCATTTTTTATAAGTATGCTTGGTTTTTTGGCTTCTACAAAAAATAAACGTTGCCCACCACTCAACTTAAACGAGTAGTCAGGAGCTTTGGTAGCACCGCCCACTTTTACGCGGTCTTCATGGATTACTTCTCTGTAGCTTTCCGCCAGCCCTTGCGTATTGTCAATGTCCCAACCCAATGCCTGAAAAAATGGGTCAATAAAATCTATACGCACCTGCGTTTCGTTGTAGTCAGATTTCGTGTAGGCAGGAAGTTGCTCCTCAAAGCGAGCAACCAATTCCATCACTTTCTTCAAACCTTTTTCTTTATTCGTCATCGCAACTATTTTCTTTTGTTCGATTGCAAATTTAATTTTTTTATTTCACTTTTTTACTTTTAATTTATTCGAGAATATGAGAATAATAAAACAAATATGCAAATAAAAATTGCGTGCGACATAAGGAATGTAAGTAGTTATAAGTTTTTAGTTTTTAATTTTGAGTCATCATAAAATATTGAAAATCAACGAATTATGTCGAATATTAAATGTCGTCTATTTAAGTGTAAGAACTTAAAAGCTACCAAACAATACTAATCTCCTCAACCAGCCACCACCCACAAAGTCCCAATAAGAACTTCGCTCTTATTGGGAGTTTGTGGTTTTTTGCACAAAAGTCTTAAAAAATCAACTTACACCATTTCTTCTGGGCGCACCCATTCGTCAAATTCGGCGGCAGTCAGATAGCCCAAAGCGACGGCGGTTTCTTTCAGGGTTGTACCGTTTTTATGAGCGGTTTGAGCGATTTCGGCGGCTTTGTAATACCCAATTTTAGTGTTTAGGGCAGTCACGAGCATCAACGAATTGTCTAAATTTCGCTTGATATTGGCGTGAATCGGCTCTATCCCTTCGGCACATTTGCCGTTGAAAGACACACAAGCGTCGCCGATGAGCCGAGCCGAATGTAGAAAATTATAAATCATGAGCGGCTTGAATACGTTGAGTTCGAAGTGTCCCATTGAGCCGCCGATGTTGATAGCCACGTCGTTGCCCATCACTTGCGCAGCCACCATCGTGAGTGCTTCACATTGCGTAGGATTCACTTTTCCGGGCATGATGGAGGAGCCCGGCTCGTTGTCGGGAATGTGTATCTCGCCGATGCCGCAGCGCGGTCCGCTCGACAACATTCGGACATCGTTGCCGATTTTCATCAAGCTGACTGCCACGGTCTTCAAAGCTCCGTGCGCCTCCACGATAGCGTCGTGAGCTGCCAAGGCTTCAAATTTGTTCGCCGCCGTCACGAAAGGCAAGCCCGAAAGTTGCGCAATATGCGCCGCCACATTTTCAGAATAATTGGGCGGTGTGTTGATACCCGTCCCAACCGCCGTGCCACCCAGCGCGAGTTCCGACAGGTGGGACAGCGTGTTTTTGATAGCTTTTACGCCATAATCCAACTGTGCCGCATAGCCCGAAAACTCCTGTCCGAGCGTGAGCGGGGTAGCGTCCATGAAGTGTGTGCGTCCGATTTTGACGATATTTTTGAAGTCGGCGGCTTTTTTTCGCAGCGTATCGCGCAGTTTTTCTACACTCGGTATCGTGTTTTGCATCAATATTTGGTAGGCGGCAATGTGCATCGCGGTCGGAAAAGTATCGTTGCTGGATTGCGACTTATTGACATCGTCGTTGGGGTGCAGCACTTTGATTTCGTCTGTGAGCGAGCCGCCTTGCATCACGTGGGCGCGATAAGCGATGACCTCGTTGGCGTTCATATTGGATTGGGTGCCAGAACCCGTCTGCCAAACCACGAGCGGGAATTGTTGGTCGAGTTTGCCTTCCAGAATCTCGTCGCAAGCCTGCCCGATGAGGTCAGATTTTTCTTTGGACAAAATTCCTGCGTCGAAGTTGGTCAGCGCGGCGGCTTTTTTCAGCACCGCAAAAGCGCGAATAATCTCTCGCGGCATCTGGTTGATGTCCTGCGCAATTTTAAAATTTTCGATAGAACGCTGCGTTTGCGCGCCCCAATATTTGTCGGCAGGCACTTGCACTTTGCCCATTGTGTCTTTTTCAATCCGAAATTCCATACTGTTTAGATATTTTTATTAAGAAGTTTTTAGTGAATAATTTTTAGTTTTTAGTCGCATAACTAACTGATTATCAATTATTTGCGATGTTGTATAATCATCTGATTTGCTGTAATTTTTTTTAGTTGATTTTTCTAAAGCAACGAATAGAGGGCGGATACCTTATTTTCTTCATTCCGAATGTAAAATAACAAAAAAAATTTGTAGGATAGAATATAAAAAAAAATATTTTGCAAGTATTCTTTTCTACATTTGTAGCGATAAGGAATGTATCTAAAATAAACTACTCATTTTTTCTGCTAAATTACAAACAATCACTGCGTTATTTTTTCGTTACAACGCCCTGCGTTGCGCCTCAAAAATGCCTTGTTATTGTTTGAATTTATTGGAAAAATTAGAGTACCTTATTTTTTCCTCATTCCTATGAATTTTTGTAAATGAAAAAACCAATTTGATTATGTTCTTATTTCCGAACCCATTAGTGAATGCGGCGGCGGCGCTTATTCCGCTTGCCGTAGGTTTTGTGTGGTATCACCCTAAAACTTTTGCGCCCGCTTGGATGGAAGCCTCTGGCACGACGGAGGAAAAGATGCGAGGCTCCAATATGGCAATGATTTTTGCGATGGTCTATTTTTTCTCTTTTGTGATGAGTTTTTCCATAGATTATTTGGTGATTCATCAGTTGAGCTTATTTTCTATTATGGCAGCCGATAGCAATCATGTGATGGACGCAGGCTCGGAGGCTGCCAAAAACTATGCTTCTATCATGGAAAAATACGGCTCCGACTTCCGTACTTTCAAGCACGGTGCGTTTCACGGTGCTGTGTCTGGCATTACTTTCGCGCTGCCGGTGCTGGGAATTTCTGCTATGTTTGAGCGCAAAAGTGCGAAATATATTTTGATTCACGCTGGCTATTGGGTGGTAAGCATGACTCTGATGGGCGGCGTGATTTGCGCATTGACGTAGAGAAAAGTGAATTTTTTGGCGGACGTATCTGCTGTTTGGTGACGTTTGGCGTTTTTTTGCTTAAGAATGCGTCTAAAATAAACTACTTATTTTTTCTGCTCAATTACAAACAATCACTGCGTTATTTTTTCGTTTCAACGCCCTGCGTTGCGCCTCAAAAATGCCTTTTTATTGTTTAAATTGATTGGAAAAAATTGAGTACTTTATTTTTTCTTCATTCCTTAACGAAAAGTTAAAGTTCTAAAAAATACTTGCAATATCAAAATATTTCCTGCAACTTGCGGTTAATATCCTGTTGGGAATGCGTCTAAAATAAACTACTCATTTATTCTGCTAAATTACAACCAATCACTGCGTTATTTTTTCGTTTCAACGCCCTGCGTTGCGCCCCAAAAATGCCTTGTTATTGTTTGAATTTATTTGAAAAGTTGGAGTACTTTATTTTTCCTTCATTCCCTAATATTTTTGAACACATATCCAAAATTTTTTACACCATGATTATCCTTATCATCTTGGCGGTCATTCTCGTATTTTTCGGCATCGAAATGACCCAACAGCCAAAAGCAAATCAACGCCGATTTTACCCAGTTACTGTACGAAGAAATTAATGAATACTCGAACAATCGGGTATAACTTTTTCTAAAAAAATCCATCGCCAGTTGGCGCACAAAAAAAGGGTTAAAAACGCTAAATGTTTAGTGTTTTTAACCCTTTTTTTATGAGGCTTATCATATTTTGCAAGTAAAAAGCAGCTGAAAACAAGCACTTGGTACAAGTGCAGTCAGATTTTAAGTAGTTATAAGTTTTCAGTTTCTAATTTTGAGTCATCATAAACTATTGAAAATCAACAAATTGTGTCGAATGTTAAATGTCATCTATTTAAGTGTAAGAACTTATAGCAAATTGACGGCACAGTAATTCGATATTCGATATTTCTTATTCGATATTCAATATTTCTTATTCACTCACGTTACGCAAAAAATCTTTTTACTAAAATTTCAAGTAGCGTTTTATTCAAAGTCACTGTATTTTCAGACGTGCCTTGTAGAAATTCAAGTTTTTG
>JAYUHK010000195.1:0-21505 GCA_043767025.1 Saprospiraceae bacterium
CGTTGTAATTTAGCAGAAAAAATGAGTTGTTTATTTTAGATAAGTTCTTACACTTAAATAGATGACATTTAATATTCGACATAATTCGTTGATTTTCAATAGTTTATGACGACTCAAAATTAAAAACTAAAAACTAAAAACTTATAACTACTTACATTCCTAACGGTTTTACAAAATAATTATTTATTCTTCTGACTTTTCTAACGAGTTTAATTTACTATTTTTTTGGCTGTAAATAAAATAAACGATGACTCCTATCGTACTCCAAATCAAAAATGCACGCCAAGTGTCGTGACGAACTTGGGTCATCAAAAACACATTGAACAGCACGCCCATCGGAGCGACAAAGAAAATCCAAGGCGCGCGATACGGTCGCTCCAAATCTGGCTGTTGGAATCGGAGCAGCAAAACAGCTCCCGATATCATCGCAAAAGCCAGCAAAGTTCCCATCGAACACATCTCCGAAACTTTATCAATCGGCGTAAGTGCAGCCACAATACTGACCAAAAAGCCTACCAAAATCGTACTTTTCCAAGGAGTTTTGAATTTGTCGTGTATTTCTCCAAAAAATTTGGGCATCAAACCATCTCGCGACATACTCAAAAATATGCGGGTCTGACCCAGCAACATGACAAGCATCACGGACGTAAGACCCGCCACCGCAGCAATGGTAATAATGAAAACCGCCCAAGGCAAACCGGCATCGGCGAAGGCAGACGCAACGGGTGCTTTCAAATCCAAGGTATTGAACTTGACCATACCCGTCAGCACCAACGAAACCGCGATATAAAGTATGGTGCAAATAATCAACGACGCAATAATTGCAAAAGGAATATCTTTTCGGGGATTGATGGCTTCGCCCGCTTGGGTCGAAACGGCATCAAAACCGATGTAAGCAAAAAACACAATCGTAGCCGCCGTAATCACACCGCTCCAACCGAAATGCCCCTGCCCTGACGCATCGATAACTCTTTCGGGGATAAATGGATGCCAATTCGCAGTATCTATATAAAATACGCCGACGATAATGACGAAAAAAACGACCGCAAGTTTGATGATAACGATAACATTATTGGTGCGAGCGGACTCTTGAATACCCCTCACGAGGATAGTCGTCACCACAAAAACGATAAAGATAGCTGCCAGATTGAACGAAAAAATCGGTCCACCTGCGCCTGCTTTTTCGCCTGCCGTAAAAGGGTCGTTCATCAACCAGTCAGGGAGATGTATGCCAAAAAGTTTGAGCAATTTTTCAAAATATCCCGACCATGCGACGGCGACGGTGGTGGCTCCCATCATGTATTCCAGAATCAAATTCCAACCAATCAGCCACGCAAAAAATTCGCCAACTGTGCCGTAAGAGTAGGCATACGCAGAGCCTTCGACGGGCAAAATAGAAGCGAACTCGGCATAGCAAAGCGAGGCAAAAGTACAGCCGATGGCTGCAATAATAAAAGCAACAGCGAGCGCTGGACCTGCGTGGTCGTGCGCCGCGATTCCCGTAAGGGTAAAAATACCGCCTCCAATAATGGCTCCGATACCGAGAGAAGTCAGCCCCCAACGAGTCAAAACACGTTTAAGTTGGCTTTTTTGCATATCCTGTTCATATAGGTAAACAGGTTTTTTTCGCATAATGTTACTCATAAAATAAAGTTGGATTTAGTTGTTGAATTTGATAAAAAAGAAATTAAAATGAATCTACAATGGTCAAAAAATCAGCTGCTACGAGCGACGCACCGCCGATCAAGCCGCCATCAACGTCGTTTTGAGCGAACAAATCTTTGGCATTTTTAGCGTTGCAACTGCCGCCATAAAGTATAGATAAATTTTCCGCAGTAGATGTATTGTATTGATTTTCAATGATTTGTCGGATTGCCTTCTGTGTTTCTTGCGCTTGTTCGGTGCTGGCGGTTACGCCTGTGCCGATAGCCCAGATAGGTTCGTAAGCCAATATAATTTTGGAAAAATCATCTGCTGAAAGATGAAAAAGGCTTTCTTTGAGTTGCTCCGCAACAAACTGAATGTGTTGCCCAGATTGGCGGACTTCGAGTGGCTCGCCACAGCAAAAAATTGGGGTCATATTGTGCGCCAGCAAAGCATCTACTTTTTTGGCTAATTGCTCATTGCTCTCTTGTTGGTACAAACGTCGCTCCGAATGTCCGACTATAACATACTGAATACCAATAGATTGCAACATTTTTACGGACACTTCTCCCGTATAAGCACCAGCCGACTCGTGATGACAATTTTGCGCTGCTGCATGAAGATATTTATTTTCAGCTCCCAAAATATTCAGAACTCCATGAAGATGCAAAAAAGGCGTTGCCAAAATTACTGTCACATCTTTGGGTGAAAAATTACTTTTTATTTGTGCCGCCAAGTCCATACCTTCTTGATATGTTTTATTCATTTTCCAGTTGCCTGCGACAATTTTTTTTCTTGACATAAATTCCTGATAAATAGTGTTTTAGGAAATAATTAATCCAAAATATTATTTTTTACATCGTAAAAGTATCAAATATTTTGAATGATTAGCGTTTAATCTAAAAAAATATCAAAAATACATCTATTTCTGTTGTAAAAGCGTTTACAGAGAGAGGGAAAATAAGTTGTTTAAATTTTCAGATACATTTTTTGATACATTTCAATCCAAAACTAAAACTATGTCTTTAAAAATTATTTTCATGGGAACGCCTGAATTTGCCGTCCCGAGCTTGGATATTTTGTTGAAAAATGGATACGATATTGTGGCGGTCGTCACTGCTCCAGACCGTTTGGGTGGGCGAGGCAAGTCGCAGGTAATAGAGTCACCGATTAAGAAATACGCTCTCGAAAAAGGGCTAAAAATACTTCAACCCGAAAAACTAAAAAATATCGATTTTTTGACAGATTTAGAATCGTTAAACGCTGATTTACAGATAGTTGTGGCGTTTAGAATGTTGCCGGAAGTAGTTTGGAAAATGCCCAAATTGGGTACGATGAACCTTCACGGCTCGCTGCTACCAAAGTATCGCGGCGCAGCACCCATCAACTGGGCAATCATAAATGGCGAAACGGAAACGGGCGTGACGACTTTTTTTTTGAAGCACGAAATTGATACTGGCGACTGTTTTTTACAGCATAAAATCCCGATTCTCGACACCGACAATGCAGAAGATTTGCACGACAAAATGATGCAAATTGGTGCAAAAACAGTACTGAAATCGGTGGAGCTGATTGAAAAAAATGAAGTAAAAACCAATATCCAAAGCGATTCTGAACTTATCCATGCTCCAAAAATTTTTCACGAAACTTGCGAAATAAATTTCCATCAAAGCACCGAAAAAGTATATAATTTCATTCGAGGATTGAGTCCCCACCCGACCGCTTGGACAACTTTGAACGGAGAAAATTTGAAAATTTTTTCGGCAAGTAAAGAAATAACTGTGCACCAACTTAAAGTTGGTACATTTGTAAGTAACAAAAAAGACGTTTTAAAAATTGTCACACAAGATGGATATATATATTGTCACAATATTCAGTTAGAAGGAAAAAAAAGAATGGATATTGTGTCTTTTCTCAACGGATATAAAAAAGAAATTTAAAACAAAAAATTTATTTATTATGAGTTACAAAATAGAAAAAAGTACTGCCGAATGGCAGTCGCAACTTTCACCCGAAGCCTACCAAGTATTGAGAAACAAAGGAACTGAAAGGGCTTTCACGGGCGAATACAACGATTTTGAAGAAATTGGTACTTACTTTTGTGCGGGCTGCGAACACGAATTGTTTTCATCTGCCACAAAATATCATTCGGGCTGTGGCTGGCCCAGTTTTTTTGACGAGTTGGATACCGCCAATATCGAAAAAAAAACAGATGTCACACACGGCATGAAAAGAACAGAAATATTATGCTCCAACTGTGGCGGACATTTGGGTCACGTATTCAACGACGGACCCAAACCTACTGGACTTCGGTATTGCTTGAACTCACTTTCGCTTACCTTCAAACCAAAAAATAAATAAAAATATTATGTTAAAAAAAATATTAAAATACGTTGCAATTATTTTTTTATTGCTCGTAATTAGTCTTTTTGCGCTGCCTTTTTTGTTTCAGTCAAAATTGACAGAAATGGTAAAAACTGAAATCAACAAGCAAGTAAATGCGAGAATTGACTTTGGAGCTATCAGTATTTCGTTTTTTAAAAGTTTTCCAAAAGTCAATCTTTCTGTAGAAAATGTACAGGTAAAAGGTATTAAAAATTTTGAGGACATTCCCTTATTTTCAGCAAAAAATGTTGGACTTAATCTTGATTTGATGTCTGTCATTCGTGGGGACAATCCACTGATTATCAAGTCAATAAGTATCGAAAATGCTGATATAAATGCTTTAGTTTTACGCGATAGCGCAGCAAACTATCGGATAACAAAACCCGAAAAAGCTAAAAAAGAACCCTCTAATCTTAAATTAGAATTAGAAAAATACAGCCTTACGAACTCAAATATTGTATATGAAAACCGTCTGAACGGTGTGAAAGCGGAGTTGATGGGCGTAAATCATACGGGTAAAGGTTCGCTCGGAAATGATATTTACGATTTAGTCACAAAAACGACTATAAATGATTTTAATTTTAGTTTCGGAGGCATACAATACCTGAATAAAGCGAATGCAGATTTTGATGTTACGGTAAGCGCGGATATGCCAAAACTGAAATTCACGCTCAAAGAGAATACGCTTAAACTCAATAGTTTGAGTGCGAAAATGGACGGATTTTTTCAGTTGGTTGGCGAAGGATACAATTTAGATTTATCAATAAACACGCCTACCAACGAGTTTAAAGATTTACTTTCACTCGTCCCAAGTGCTTACTCTAAAAATTTTAAAGATGTAAAAGCCAATGGAAATTTTACTTTTAAAGGCTTGATAAAAGGAACTTATGACGGTCTAAAACCTATTTATCCGATGTTTTCTTTTGACCTCAACGTACCAAAAGCTGACTTCAAATATCCTAATCTGCCACTTGGTGTATCTGATATTTCTGCAAATATGAATGTCACATTTGCTGGTGGAAATAATTTAGATTATTTGGTAACTGATGTTTCAAAATTAAAAGTTAAAATCGGAACTAATCCGTTTGAAGCGAAGTTCAAACTCAAAACTCCGATTTCTGATCCCGATTTGGACGCACAAGCAAAAGGCGTTATAAACCTGAAAGAGATAAGTCAAGCGTTCCCTTTGCCCAACGTGGAGTCTATGTCTGGAATCCTAAATTCCGATATTGATATAAGAGCAACCATGTCACAAATCAATAATAAACAGTACGAAAAAATTGTGATGCGAGGCGATTTAACCATGACTGACATGGCTTATAAGTCAAAAGATAAACCTTTGATATTCGTCAATAGCATGGCGATGAATTTTACACCCAATAATGTGCTGCTGAAAAATTTTAGCGGAAAATTAGGTAAAAGTGACATACAATGTAGCGGAAAAATTGATAATTTGTTGGCATATTTTTCTTCCAAAAATACGATGACAGGAAACATTACTATGCGTTCTAATTTGATAGATGCCAACGAGTGGATAGCAAAAAAAACAGAAAATGACGCAACTCCAAAGGCAGTAGCAAAAGACAAAGAAGTCGAAAAGCCATTCAATAAGTTTCAATTCGAGATAGATGGAAAGGTACAGCAGATAAATTATGATAAATTTATACTTAAAAATTCGGAATTAAATGGAAATTTTTCACCGAATTTAGTTACCCTCAAAACATTCAAATCTCAACTCGGAGAAAGTGATATGAGTATGAGCGGAGAACTAAAAAATATTTATAACTACTTCTACAACAACGAGTTATTGGACGGAAAAATTAATTTTTCTTCTAATAATTTGGATATGAATCAGTTTATGTCGCCTGCACCAAGCAGCTCGACCAACGGAAAAACGCCACCACCACCTACAGGAACAATACCAGTACCTAAAAATTTAGATGTCACAATCAATGCAAATATTTCAAAATTGAAATATACGAATATGGACTTGCAAAACATGAAAGGCAACTTGATAGTAAAAGACGAGGTAGTAAAAATTGACGGATTCAAAGCAAATTCTTTGGGCGGAATCATCGGAATGAATGGTTCGTATTCTTCAAAAAATCCTGCAAAGCCCGGCTTCGATATGGATATGGACTTACAACAAATTGGATTTCAGCCCGCTTTTGTGACATTTAATTCAGTTCAGAAACTGGCACCAATCGCGCAATTTATAGAGGGAAAATTCAATACGACGATGAAGTTTACGGGCGTGATGGGACAGAATATGTTGCCCGATTTGACGACCTTGACGGCGAGTGGCTTTTTACAAACCTTGAACGGCTTGGTCAAAAATTTCAAGCCGCTCGAAGACGTGGGCAATAAACTAAACGTATCGCAACTGAAAACTTTGGAACTGAAGGATACTAAAAATTATTTTGAAATCGCCAACGGAGCCGTTATTTTAAAGCAGTTTGACTATCAAATGAAGGATATTGCTCTGAAAATTGGCGGAAGTCACAGCTTGACCAACGATATGAATTATTCGATTCAGAGTAAAATTCCGAGAAAATTGATAGGCAGTAATTCGGTGGGAGCAGCGGCAATGACTGGTCTTGACGCTCTCACAAAGGAAGGCTCGAAGCTCGGAATTGATGTAAATGTTGGCGAATTTGTTAATGTACTGTTCAATATCGGCGGGAATGTCACAAATCCTAAAATTTCTATGAAATTATTAGGCACAGAAGGCAAATCGGTAGGCGAACAAGCGATGAACCAAGGAAAGGACGCAGCAAAAAAAGCAGTAGATTCTTTGAAAACCAGAGCCAATCAGGAGGTCGGAAAAATAAAAGAGCAAGCTAATAAAGCCGTAGATTCTGTAAAAACAGTCGTCACACAAAAGGTAGATGATGCAAAAGAAAAAGCCAAGCAACAAGCAGAAGAATTGCGAAAAAAGGCAGAAGCGGAAGCCAAAAAACAGATTGATGACGCAAAGAAAAAGCTAAATGACTTAAATCCATTTAAAAGAGGCGGCTAAAATAGGGTGTCACAGAAATGCACTATCCTTCAAATAGATATTGTATTTCTGTGACATCAAAATATATGTTTTAACTCAACTCATCAGCGCGTAAGTAGCCCAAGCACCGAAATATGCCAAAAATCCCATAAAAAAGAACTGAATAACCGCCCATTTCCAAGTTTTAGTTTCTTTTTTGACGACTGCCAATGTACTCATGCACTGCATTGCGAATACATAAAAGATTAACAGTGACATGGCAGTTGCGGGCGTATATATTTTTTTACCCGTCGTCAAATCAACTTCTTTTTCCATTTGTTGGCTGATAAATATCGGATTTTCGGTGTCACTTCCCACACTATAAATGGTTGCCATAGTGCCTACAAATACCTCGCGGGCAGCAAACGACGTTAGCAAAGCAATACCTATTTTCCAGTCAAACCCAAGCGGGCGCAATACAGGTTCTATTAGTTTTCCAATCTGTCCGCAGACTGAATATTCAAGTCTATAGGAGGCTATCAAATTATCCTTTTCTTTTTCTGTAAGTTGTTGATTGTCATTGATTTGCACGATTTTTTCTTCAGCTATTCTTTCAGCATTTGGCAAACTAAAGTTTGATAATGCCCAAAGTAAAACCGAAATAACGATGATAACTTTACCTGCGCCAACCACAAAAGACTCCACTTTTTGAAGCATATTTTGTAAAATATTCTTCAGAGATGGCATACGATAAGGCGGTAATTCTATCATCAAAGAGGACTTTTCATCTGATTTTAAGATTTTTTTAAATATCCAACCAGCCGCCAAAGCTGAAAAAATACTCAACAAATATAAGCCCATAAACACAACTCCCTGCGCATTAAAAAATGAAAAATATTGTGTTTTTGGGACAACAAACGAAACCAACAAAGCATAAACTGGTATCCGTGCCGAGCAGCTTATCAAAGGTGTGACCAACGTTGTGATGAGCCTTTCTTTGGGATTAGAAATCGTCCGCGCAGCCATAATAGCGGGTATTGCACAGGCTCCGCCTGCTACCAAAGACACAATACTTCGCCCGTTCATACCAAATTTTTGCATTATTCCATCGAACATAAACACTGCGCGCGCCATATATCCAACGTCTTCGAGCATAGAAATCAAGAAAAAAAGCACTGCAATTTGAGGAACAAAAACAATTATTCCACTAATTCCCGCAATTATTCCGTCACAAAATAGGTCGGTTATCCAATTTTTAGGCAAATTTTTGTGCAATTCGCTTTGCACCCAACCAAAAATAGTCTCTATCATTTCCATCGGAAATTTCGCAAAGGCAAAAACCGATTGAAAAATTAGCATCAGTATCAACATAAAAATGACTGGACCGACGTATTTATTGGTCAATATTTTATCAATATTTTCTGATTTTCGGTGCAAATTATCAAATTCCTCGTGCTGCACAGCAGACTTTACGATGGGCAAAAGTCTGTCAAAACGTTGCATGATTTCGTGGACTTGTTCTTTCAAGTCCACAAATTCATAATTGTCACACAAATCGGAAATTTCGATTTTTTTGTAGGGCGTAATTGAATTGAGCCACGCAAAATGGTGCGCAATCAAAACCGCTCGAAAAGGATTTTGCTCCCCAAGATTTTCTCGAAGTCCTAAAATAATTTTTTGTGCAGGCACAGAAAGTGCATAAAAAAGACCGATGTTATTAGAAGTTATTTTATTTTTTTGCTCAACGAGGGATTGTATAGGCTCGACCAAAGATTCAATATTTTTCTCGTTTTTGGCACTTAAAGCAATAATTTTTACCTCCAATCGCTCCGAAAGAGCTTTAATATCTACTTTTATGCCTTTTTCTTCTGCAATATCTAACATATTAAGTACCAAAAAAATAGGCAAGTCGAGGTCTTTAATTTGGGAAAAAAGAAGAAGGTGACGCTCTAATTGAGTGATATCGGCGATGTAAATGATCGCATCTGGAAAATTTTCGTTGGCAGGATCGCAAAGTACTTGGACTAATATTTTTTCATCTCTCGAAGTCGGATACAGACTGTAAGTTCCCGGAAAGTCAATAAGTTCTATGTCAGGAAGTTGCGAAAAAATTATTTTTCCAGATTTTTTTTCAACAGTCACTCCCGGAAAGTTGGCTACCTTTTGTTTCAAGCCAGTCAATCGATTGAAAAGCGTGGATTTCCCGCTATTTGGATTGCCAACTAATGCGATTTTAAATGAAGATTGCAAAATAAATACGTATTTTTTTATTTTATAAATTATTGAACATCAATGATTTATGTTATTTTTCTGACGGTGCATATAGAAGAATAAATTCTGATTATTGACTTAAATGTATGAGTCTGATGGTATCAATTTCTTGCACGCTCAATGCAATGAAGCAACTTTTTTCAACCTTGATATAAAATCCGCCTCCAAAAGGTGCTTTTCTGATTACAAAGATTTTATAACCCGGGAGTAAGCCCATTGTCATTAATTTCCCCCCAATTTGGTCGTCACTAAAACCGTCAATTTTATATTTTTCCCCTTCGATTATGTTCATATTATTTAGACTAAATATTAATAGCCAAAGATAGCAGTTTGTTTTAATATTCGATAAGTTTTGATCAATTTTGCGAAAATAAATCTTTAACTTTGATTTGTTCTTTATTATTTATAAATTCTAATATAAATGAATTATTTTTTTAAAAAAAATCTTAATTTTTTCTTAATTTTCTTATTTTTTTCTGCTTGCCAAATCAAGCAAAAAAATGAAATACCGTACCTAAAAGACGACAAAATGATAGACGTATTAATAGATATTCAACTTGCTGAAGCAACAGTTAGCAACTCTGTGAATCAAGTAAAGGATAGTTTGCTGCCGATTTATTATAGCTATATTTTTAAAAAATATGATATTTCTGACACTGTTTATCGCTATAATTTGACAAAACTAACGTCTAATCCCAAACGAATGAATTATATTTTTGAAAAAGTAACCGAAAAATTGAATAAAAAAGAAGCCGAAAGCCGCACAAATAATTAATGTAGATTTAACTTGGCTTTTGTTTTTTTAAACTTATTTTCATCTAATTTTACCAATTATTTATACTTCAAACTCTTGATATATGGACAACAAAGAAATTAAAATTTTGGTTGTTGATGACGAGCCAGACATCATTGAATTTCTGAAATACAATCTTGAAAAGGAAAATTATCAGGTTTTTACGGCTCAAAATGGACGTGAGGCAATCAAAATGGCTGAAAAAGAATATCCAAATTTAATAGTTTTGGACTTAATGATGCCAGAAATGGACGGCGTAGAAGTATGCCGAAATTTGAGGCAAAACCCCGATTTCGACGCTACTATTATTGCATTTCTGACCGCTCGGGTGGAGGATTATTCGCAAATTGCCGCGTTAGATGTAGGCGGCGACGATTATATTACGAAGCCTATCCGACCGCGTGTTTTTTTGAGCCGAATCAACGCTTTGCTCCGAAGATTAGAAAAAAATGAGTCACAAACTGAAAAAAGCTCCATAATTAGCTTTGATAATTTGGTAATAAATAAAGAAAATGTGACAGTGCAAGTTGATAACGAAATCGTAAATTTAGCCAAAAAAGAGTTTGAATTGTTGTTACTTTTAGTGTCAAAACCCGGAAAAGTTTTTACTCGGGAAGAAATTTTCAACAAAATTTGGGGTGCCGACGTTATCGTAGGTAACAGGACGATTGACGTTCATATCCGTAAGTTGCGCGAAAAAATAGGCGAAGATATGGTAAAAACCGTCAAAGGAATCGGCTATAAATTTGATTTTTAACCCTTTTATTTTCATCATTTGAACTCTTTTTTAGCCAATCGCACCCCGAATAAAAAAAATCCTACTCCCCGAGAAATCGCTTTTTTTTCTTCGCTGCTCATCGCAAGTTTTGTGATGCTTACCTCAATTTTTGCGTTTGCAATGGGCTGGTTGGTGGTCAATAAATTTTTGATTTTGTTACATTTTGTGACAATTTTTGTTTTTTCCTTTTTTATTACCACCAGTTATCTCAAAAAATATATTTACCGCAAAATAAAATTAATCTACAAGAGTATCCACACTTCTAAATTGTCGAATGACAAAAGTAAAGACATAGATACGAGTAAAGATATTTTGGGCGAAGTGGAAAAAGAAGTTTCGACTTGGTTTGAGGCGCACTCCAAAAATAGTTATAAGCTCGAAGAACTCGAAAATTACCGCAGAAATTTTTTGGGCAATATCTCTCACGAACTGAAAACTCCTGTTTTTAACGCGCAGGGCTTTATTCACACCCTTCTCGACGGCGGTTGGGAGGACGAAAATATACGACTTCCTTACCTCCAGCGCGCCGCGAAAAATATTGACCGCCTGCAAACAATCATCGAAGACCTCGAAGTTATCGCCCGCTTGGAGTCTGGTGCGACACCTTTAGAAATTCAAAATTTTGACATCAAACAGCTTGCAGAAGAGGTCATCGAAGACCTTGAAATAACTGCCAAACAAAAAAATATCGTCCTCCAACTCAAAGACCGTACTGCTCGAAAGTACAAAGTCAATGCCGACCGCGAGTCTATTCGGCAAGTTTTTACGAATTTGATGGTCAATTCTATTAAATACGGTAAAGAAAACGGTGTCACAAAAATTGGTTTTTATGACATGGAAAATGTTCTTTTGATAGAAGTCGCCGACAACGGAATTGGTATTTTGCCCAAACATCTCCCCCATCTTTACGACCGATTTTATAGGGTGGACAAGAGCCGCAGCCGAATCGAAGGAGGTAGCGGATTGGGACTTTCTATCGTAAAACACATCATCGAAGCACACAAACAAACCGTCAATATCCGCAGCACGCCCGGCATCGGCTCGACGTTTGGCTTCACGCTCGAAAAAACAGCTTGATATTTCTTTTTTTTCTGAATTGAAAGTCGTAAATTTACAAAAAATTACTTTTCAAATACAAGTAAAATGTTGAAAGAGATAGAAATTGCTCTGTCACCGAATGAAGCAATAAATCATAATATTGTAAGAAACAAAGCGATTCGGGCTTGCCAACTTGATGAGTCGGACGAGGACATAGAAGTCAAAATACTTCGCCGTTCAGTAGATGCTCGGAGTAAATTTCCACTGATTCGGCTCAAAATAATAGTCGCTTTTGAGGAAAAAATAAATTCTGAAAGTGCTATTCTCGAAAACTTTAATGACGTTTCGGAGGCTAAAAACGTTCTCATCATAGGTGCTGGACCTGCTGGATATTTTGCCGCTTTGGAGTTAATCGAACTCGGTTTGAAACCGATTGTGTTGGACAGAGGCAAAGATGTACGCGCCAGAAGGCGCGATTTGAAAGCGATTATGCAGTACGACACCGTGAATCCGCACTCCAATTATTGCTTCGGAGAAGGCGGCGCAGGAACGTACTCGGACGGAAAACTATACACTCGTTCCCACAAAAGAGGTAGTATCGAAAAAGCCCTTCGACTCTTCGTTGAGCATGGAGCTACCCCCGATATTTTGATAGATGCACACCCTCACATCGGCTCTAATAAACTTCCAAATGTCGTTTCCAACATCAGAGAAAGCATCTTGAAATACGGTGGAGAAGTACATTTTGATAGTTTTGTGACAGATATTTTATTCAAAAATAATAAAATAGTCGGTGTCACATTATCGAATGAAAAAGAATTTTTTTCGGACGCTGTCATTTTGGCTACTGGACACTCTGCACGAGATATTTACGAACTTTTGAAAAGAAAAAAAATTGCTATTGAGTCCAAACCCTTCGCGCTCGGCGTGCGCATCGAGCATCAGCAGGCGTTGGTAGATGAAGTTCAATATCGGCAATCGCCACGCGACGAAAACCTTCCAGCATCAAGCTACAGCTTGGTTTGTCAGGTCGAAAATCGAGGAGTTTTTTCCTTTTGTATGTGTCCGGGTGGCTTGGTAGTCCCCGCAGCCACAGAGCAGGGCGAGATGGTCGTGAACGGTATGAGTATGTCGCGTCGCGACTCTCTATTTGCCAATTCAGGGACGGTGGTTGCCGTCGAAACCGAAGATTTATCAAAAAATAACTACTCTGGCGAGTTTGCGGGACTTGATTTTCAGAGGCAAGTGGAGCAAAAAATGTTTGCCGCAGGCGACGGAAGTTTGAAAGCACCCGCTCAAAGGTTGACGGATTTTGTGGAGGGAAAAATGTCACAAAACTTACCAAATTCGTCATATATACCCGGACTTTACGAAGCTCCACTTCATCAGTTGCTGCCCAACTTTATTTATCGCAAACTGCGGGCAGGCGTGCAGCAGTTTGGGAAGCTGATGAAGGGCTATTATACGGGCGAAAGCAATGTAATCGGTGTAGAAAGTCGGACGAGTTCGCCGATAAAAATTCCCCGCGATAAGGATACTTTGATGCACCCCGACATTGACGGATTTTTTCCTTGCGGCGAGGGCGCGGGATTTGCAGGCGGAATTATTTCGGCGGCGATGGATGGTCAAAACGTGGCGAAAGCAGTCAAAAAATACTATAATTGAGCCTCAAAAAAATTATTTTCAACTCCTAATTTTGTGTAAATCAACACAATACATTCCAATTTTTCTCCAATCGTTGGCAAAATAATGTCACTTTCATATCGTTTTTTTTATTATTTATTTTCAGCAAAAAATAAAAAAAATTTATTGCGTAAAGCGTTGAAAAACAAATAGTTAAAAAATTAATATAAACTTAATCATGTAGTAATCACTATTTTATATAAATATAAATTATTAAATATTAAAAATAAATATTTATATTTGCACTCATTGGAATTTGTATGTTTGATAAATAAACGCCAACTTTGTAAAGAGAAAACAAATCATCGGCGCAGTACAAGCACACAAACACAATTTATTAATTACTACTCTGTCACACCTCTGAATTTATTTTTCGGAAGTGTGTAGTTTCGTGTTTTTATATGTAATTTTTTAGGGAAAACAAAAAACTTACAGAAAATTTTCAGTCACCCAAGCCAATTCGTGGCACTACGATATTGCTTGAAACCTTAAAAAAAACGTATGTTGGTAAATGACCACAATACGGTATGGGACTCGTGTCTGCATACTATCCGCCAAAATGTGAACAGCCAAAGTTTCAAAACTTGGTTTGAACCGATACGTCCAGTCAGATTGGACGACGGTGCTTTGACGATTCAAGTGCCGAATAAATTTTTCTATGAGTGGTTAGAAGAGCACTATGTGGGACTTTTGAAAACTACCGTCCGCAAAGAGTTGGGCGATAAAGGTAGATTGGAGTACCAAATCCTGATGGGCAAAACCTCCGTCCAAAACGACCGTTTCAAGGTGCCTGTTTCGGTTCGCCAGCCGGTTATGGCAGGCGGCGGCGGCGGCACTTCCTCGCAAGATTTTCCGCGTGTCACGGATTCTACGCAAATCAAAAATCCATTTGTGATTCCGGGTATCCAAAAATTAAGAATTGATCCTCAACTGAATACACATTATACGTTTGAAAATTTTATTGAAGGCGACTGCAATCGCTTGGCGCGCTCGGCTGGAATGGCGGTGGCGAAAAAGCCCGGCGGCACGGCTTTCAATCCGCTTTTTGTCTTCGGAAACGTAGGTTTGGGCAAGACGCATCTTCTCAATGCCATCGGCAACGAGGTGGCTGCTCGCTCCGAAAAAAATATATTGTACGTTTCGACCGAAAAATTTACGAACCAAATTATTCAGTCTATCAAAAGCAATGCGGTCAATGATTTTGTCAATTTTTACCAAATGATTGACGTGCTGATAATGGACGATATTCAGTTTTTGTCGAATAAAACAAAGACGCAAGAGATATTTTTCCATATTTTCAACCAGCTTCACCAGAGCGGCAAGCAGATTGTGCTTTCCTCCGACCGCGCTCCCAAAGACCTCGAGGGAATGGAAGAGCGTCTAATTTCTCGTTTCAAGTGGGGACTTTCTGCGGACTTACAGCTGCCCGACTTGGAAACGCGTATGGCTATTTTTGAATCAAAAATGGCGCAAGAGGAAGTTTCTGTACCCCACGATGTAGTAGAATTTATTTGCTACAACATAAAAAATAACATTCGCGAACTGGAAGGCGTGCTGATTTCGCTCATCGCCCAGTCATCGCTCAATCGCCGTGAGATTGATATTAATTTAGCCAAAGAAGTCATCAAACACTTTGTCAATGAACTCAATAAAGAAATAACAGTCGAATTTATCCAGTCACTTGTGAGTGAAAAATTTGATATTTCTATTGACAAACTGCAAGGAAAAACCAGAAAACGCGCAGTCGTTATCGCAAGACAACTTTCTATGTATTTAGCCAAACATTTGACCAATAAATCCCTCAAAGCCATCGGAAGTCACTTTGGAGGACGCGACCACTCGACCGTCATTTACTCCTGCAAATCAGTAAAAGACATGATGGATACAGACTTGATTTTTAAAGAAACGGTAGAAGAATTGGAGAAAAAACTCAAGATGAGCCTCAACCAAAAGTAGTTTTGAAAGCCACTTGGAGAGAAAATAAATTTATTGAAACAGTGTTATTTTGAAATTTGCTTTTTCAGTAGTAGTCGCCTCTTTGTCTATTTTGACAAAAAAACCTTTTTCCAACTCAAAAGGAGCGGCGAGTTTGATTTCCTTTATTTTAGCTTCCATAGCTTGCGCCCAACCCTGAAAGCCGTAGAGCTTCGGCGAAATTTTACTCAAAAAATACAACTGGTTGATAGCCAGCATCATACACGCATTTTCGGAGGCTTTGGTGTAATCTCCTTGCATCAAAAAATTGAATTCTTGATGCACCACATCGCAGCCACTCTGCCGAATCGTGAGCGTGTTTCCGTTGTCAAACAAAACTTCTTCCACTCCAGCTTCGGGTTGCAGCTCAAATTTTTGGTTGCTGATGTGCGCCATGCCGAGTTCAAAAATTGGCTTCGGTTTGCCCATCTTACAGCCTTTGAACGGCTCGACAAGTTTAGCGGGCGCGTTGTTGCCGCAAGCTGCAAGTATTACACTCGAAATAAAAAGAATAATAATTTTTTTGTGACCAAATTTCATAAAGACTTTTATTTGTTTTTAAGTAGTTATAAGTTTTTAGTTTTTAATTTTGAGTCATCATAAACTATTGAAAATCAACGAATTATGTCGAATATTAAATGTCATCAATTTAAGTGTAAGAACTTAGTTCAAAATAACTTTTTCTGGAATAGACGCTATCGCCGAAAAATGGTCGCCTAACTCCTCCATCATTGTTTTCCAAAGCTGTTCGGGCGACGTTTTGAAAATATAATTTGGGTGCGAATCCGCCACCAACCACGAGCCTTCGGCACTTTCTTCCTCCAACTGGTCTTTTGACCAACCCGAATACCCTACAAAAAAACGGACGTGTTGCGGCTCTATCAGTCGAGTTTCGATCAAAAATTTTACACTCTCGTACCGTCCACCCCACCAAATGCCCGGTGCAACAGGCGAACTCCCCTCTATCAAATCGCCCAAACAATGCAGAAAATGCAAGGTTTCGTTCTCCACAGGTCCGCCATAATACACTTCGGACTCAAAGTCAGGAAAGTCTTTCACCAAATCCGTAATATTTATATTCAGACGCTTGTTGAGAATAAATCCAAAACTGCCGTCGTTGCGGTGTTCGCACATCAAGACTGCCGCCCGCTTGAAGTAAGGGTCGAGCATAAAAGGTTCGGCGAGAAGAATTTTTCCGCCTTTTATTTTTTGTGAAAGATGCTTCAATTTTTTTTTAGAAAATGGAAAGAAGAAGATTTTTAACTTTTAACAGAAATACGGAGCGTTTGTTTTAGAACTTAGTCCAAAGAAAAGCAGTATTTTTTACAAAGTTTCGGTAATTATTTCTTTATTTAGTTGGCGCACAAAACCCAAAAGTACTTTTCCAGTGCCGCCGACTTCTATAAATTGTCCTACACCATCGGCTATCATATTTTGCATAATTTGAGTCCAACGGACGGGAGCGGTCAGTTGTGCGATTAGATTTTTTTTAATAATTTCCGAATTTGTGACAGGCATCGCATCTACATTTTGATAAATTGGACATTTGGGCGCAACAATTTTCGTGTGTTCTATCGCTCTTGCGAGTTCCTCACGCGCAGGCTCCATGAGTGGCGAATGAAAAGCCCCTCCAACTTGAAGGACAATTACTCGCTTTGCGCCAGCAGCTTTTAGGGCTTCCGCCGCCAACTCAATTCCTTTGAGCGACCCCGAAATAACCAACTGTCCCGGACAGTTGTAATTGGCGGGGACGACGATGTCAGGTATTTCGGCACATATTTTTTCGATGGATTCGTCGGAAAGTCCTAACACAGCAGCCATCGTGCTTTCAGTCGCTTCGCAGGCTTTTTGCATCGCCAGTGCGCGCTGCTGTACCAATCGAAGACCGTCCTCGAAAGTCATTGCTTCTGAGGCGACGAGTGCCGAAAATTCGCCCAAAGAGTGTCCAGCCACCACATCGGGGCGGAAGTTTTCGGCGGATAATCTCGCTTTTATTACGGAGTGTAAAAAAACCGACGGTTGAGTGATTTTGGTCTGCTTCAACTCTTCCGATGAGCCGTGAAACATGACTTCTGATATGGAAAAACCTAATATTTCGTTGGCTTCTTCAAATATTTTTCGAGCGAGCGGAAATTGTTCAAATAAATCCTTTCCCATTCCCTCAAACTGTGCAGCTTGTCCGGGAAAAACGTATGCTTTTTTCATTTTGGTTTTTTATTTTTTTAGCAAAAAAAATCTTAAAAAAATCTTAAAAAGTTGGACAGCCAGAATTATTCCCCGACCTGTGGCGAGAGCCAACCAAACCATTGTCTAAAAAATTATAAGAAATCGTTACGCTACCGATGATGTACCAATCTTTTTGCTTTGCGTTGCCGCGCGCAGTACCCGTGGTGAAAGGCGTTGGCTCGGCTTTGAGGTATTCGCCAGTGCGATTGGCGAGGTCGGCAGCGAGGTCGCCGTTGCCTGCTCTCAAAACCGCATCTTCAATATAAGTGCTACTTACGTCGTCCAAATAGTCCGTAAAAGTTTTCCGAACTCCTATTTCCACGCCCAAAGTCCAGCTTTCAGAGAGGGCGTATTTCAGACCTCCGCCGAGCGGGATAGAAATTTGAGTTAGATTGTATTTTTTGCGGTCTGGAAACTGTGGAAGTCCCTGTCCTTCAGTGCCGAGTGGCTGCAAGGCAGTCCATTTATTTTGGTAAAATGCTTTTGGATTGAAGTGAAAAACAGCTACACCGCCGAACAAATAAGGTGTAAAAGTACGCTGAAAATTGTAAGGTTGGTAGCCCAAAATATTCCACTCGCCCATCAAAGCTATTTCGTAGATGTCGCTTTTGAAGCTCAAATTTCTGCCCTGCCTTGAAATATCTTTGGAGATAGCATCGGTCGCCGTGATGTTGGCATATTGGAGGTTGGCGCGAAGCCCCAAATAGTCGTTGAGATTGTAGCGTCCAAAAATACCAGCCGCAAGGCGCGTCTGCCCAAAACTTGCCAATTCATTACTTGGAGTCAGGTCGCCTTGATAATTGGAGCCGCCGAATGTGCCACCGAGTTCAAAAAATTGAGCATTTGCTTGGTTGGCAAACAGAAAAATACAAAAAATAGTTATTTTAATAATAATTTTTTTCATGCGTAAAGTAAACTTTTGAGTTTTAGATTTTAGAATATCACACATTCAAGACGCAAACATAACGTTTTGTCACTTGAAAATGTGATAAACAAAACGAAAAAAATTTAATCTTTACCTTCACAAAAAACATAATATTTTTTTGCAAATACGGCGAATGATATTTTATAGCCACTTTATTTTACAAAAATATAGGTATTTTTTGTAAATATTTGCTTGTTGCAAAATATTATTTTGTGAATATAATAAAATAAATGCGTTTTCAAAATATTATTCTTCTAAAAATGGATATTTTCTTTCTTAATATTTCCTAATATTTTATTTTATCACTTTAAAATTTTACCGAATAGATATTTTTTAGATTTTGTTGCGCTCTGTTAGCATTATTATTGGTAAAAATAATTTACTTTTGTAATGCAATCTACTTTCAAGAAAAAAAATACAACTATAACCTGCCTTTTTTCATTTCTAATAGGTTGGACTTTACAAACAAATACCAAAAATTATTCGACGATGAAAAGAAATTTACTTCTTTTAGCAGCCCTTTTAAATACTTTTTTTCTTTTTGGACAACCGGGCAACGACCTCTGCCCCAACGCAACCGTAGTTACAGCCAACGGGTCTTGCACCGCAGGAACTACTGTCGGCGGAGATGATAGTTGGCTCGGTACGGTAGGTTGCCAAACTATTGACGGCAATCCTGATGTTTGGTACACTTTTACGCCTGCCACATCGGGAGCTGCGCAATTTGTAGTGACTGCCGCAGGTCTTGGAGGGAACATGGAGGTTATTTTAGCTACTGGAACTTGTGCAAGTACTTTTACACTTGTTGGGTCGCAGTGCGGTGCTTCGCCACTTAACGCGCCTGTCGGAACTGTAACGGCAGGAACTCAATATTATTTTACTGTTTCAGGTTCGGGCGCGCCGGGTGGTTTCAGTGTTTGTGTCAATATTTCGGTGCCACCTACCAACGATGAATGTACAGGGGCGATTACGTCCCCTACGAATGGAACTTGCGTGCCGGGAACTACGGTCGGAGCGACGGATAGCTGGCCGGGTTTGTTTGGCTGCCAAAGCGCAGCCAACCACGTTGACGTTTGGTATTCCTTCGTAGCTACAGGAACTATTGCAAATTTTACAGTAACCAACGGAACACAGGGTGGGTCTGTAGAAATCATATTGGTAGATAATGGGTGTGCGTCAGGTTCATATACCTCCATCGGAACAAGATGCGGAGCTTCTCCTTTGAGTGCCGTTTTCAACGGCTTGACTTTGGGTGACACCTATTATTACACAATTTCGAGTACAGGCGTGAATGGAACTTTCAACACTTGCCTGACCAACTCAACTCCGCCAGTCATTACGGGTCAGGATTGCAGTACGGCGGCTATTTTATGTGATAATAGTACATTTACGCAAGGAATATCAAACGCAGGTTTTGGCGTGCAGGAACTTACTAATTTCAACCACTGTGGCGACCTTTCGGCAGAAAGGCAAACAAAATGGTTCAAATTTACCTCTGGTTGCAACGGTCCTTTAGAATTTAATATCATACCCAATAATTTAAATGACGACTATGACTTTTCGGTTTGGGCTGGCTGTCCGGGACCGAACACAGGTCCAGTAACTTGTAATTGGACTGGCTGTGGCACGTTCGGTTTGAATGGTTCGACTGGATGTAGTTTTACACCAGGGGCAGAACCCGGCTATGGAAACGGGTGTGGCAGTAACGTTTTTAATCCTCCACCTAACGTAGTGGCAGGTCAAGTTTACACAATGGTCGTAAATAATTTTACTACTACAAATAACGGTTTTAGGATAACGTGGGGAGCCAATACCAAAATCGGACCCGATGCGGAGTTTGGGTTCACTTCGCCGGTCTGCGGAACTTATAATTTTAAAAAAACTTGCCAAACTACGAACTCTACTTTTTTGTGGACTTTCGGCGATGGTACCACCTCTACCCTCCAAAATCCGAGTAAAGTTTATGCCTCTGCTGGCATTTACAACGTTACACTTACTGTCAAAGATGCTCTCAACTGCTCCAAAACGTTCAGCCTTCCTGTTACTATTGCTTTGCCAGATATTGCTGTCACGCCTGCCACTCAAACTATTTGCTCCGGCGATATGACCAATATTATGATTAGCAGCAACGCTCCGGGCGCAACTTTCTCTTGGACGGTCGTTCAAAATGGGGTCAGCGGTGCCACCGCCGGCAGCGGTAACTCTATCACTCAAACCCTTCTTGCTACCAGCAGCACAGTGAGCGGCTCCGCCGTTTATACTTGCGTCCCGATGGTCGTGGGCTGCGCAAACGGCGCGCCAAAAACCGTCACTGTCATCGTAAAACCTAACATAACGCCTACTTTTGCGCCGCTTACTTTTTGCGTCGGGCAACAAAATGTCGTACTGCCCGTAAAATCCAACAATGTTCCGCCTATTTTTGGCACTTACGAAACGCCCGCCAACGTGTCGCAAGTCGATGAATACGACTTGATTTTTAATGCCAACTTGGGGGTTTGCGCTACGCAAGGACTCCTGCGCATCAAAGTAGTGGCGAATATTACGCCTACTTTCAACCCAATAGCTCCGATTTGCAAAGGCGCAACGCCGCCTGTGCTGCCCAATAAATCTACCAATACACCCGCTATTATGGGGACGTGGACTCCTGCTGTCATCAATACTGCCAACGTTGGGACTACCAAATATGTGTTCAAACCTACGCCGATGGTGGGTGTTTGTGCCGATACCGCTTTTATGAATATCGTTATTTTAGCTCCTACCCTGCCTACTTTTGCATCCGTAGCAGCAATTTGTCAAGGCAAAACTGCGCCT
>JAYUHK010000196.1:0-3241 GCA_043767025.1 Saprospiraceae bacterium
TGCTTATGGACTACAATCCATAGCACAAGCTCTCATTAATTCCTTTCAAAATATTATCCAAAATTTGATAGCCGCTTTTTTGTCATGTACTTAGAAAAAGTAGTTAAAATTTATGTCACTGCGTAAATTGCCACGAAATCACCTTTTAAGTATTTATAAGTTTTTAGTTTTGAGTCGTCATAAACTATTGAAAATCAACGAATTATGTCGAATATTAAATGTCATCTATTTAAGTGTGAGAACTTATTATATTTTTAGTTATTTACTTGGCACCACGACTTTTACATTCATGCCTACTCGAAGTTGTTTGCTTTCCTCCGACTGGTCGGTCAAAACGATTTTGACAGGGATTCTTTGGACTACTTTTACGAAGTTGCCACTCGCGTTGTCGGGTGGTAATAGTGCAAATTTTGCGCCTGTAGCTGGAGAAAAAGACTCTATTTTTCCTTCAAAATTCTTTTCTGGAAAAGCATCAACTTTGATTTTGACGGCTTGTCCAACTTTCATTTCGGTGATTTGAGTTTCTTTAAAATTAGCGACAACCCATATATTTTTTTCATCTACCACTGCCAGCAGCGACTGCCCGACATTGATAAATTGACCGAGTTGAACATTTTTTTTCGTAACTGTCCCGTCACAAGGTGCTGTAATTGTGGCATAAGAAAGCTGCAGCCGTGCAAAGTCCAAGTCTGCCTGCCGCTGCTCTACTTGCACCCTTGCGAGTTCGGTTTGTTTGCCCGTCGCGCCCGCTTGTATTTGAGTCGCTTCTTCTTGTTTTTTTCCACCCATTGCTTGTTTCTTTGCGACTTCCGCCTGTCTTTTGGCTACTTCGATTTGCTTTTGAGCGACTACTAATTGAGCGTCCGCACTTTCTTTTTCTGCCCGCGCATTGTCGAACTGCTGCAAAGTGGCTGCTTTGGCTTCTAATAAATTTTTGGCGCGAGCAAACTCCTGTTCTGCTTTCCAAACTCTTATTTTGGCTGACTCGAATGTTGCGTTGGAGATTTCGATATTGGCGTTGGCGGTTTCGATTCCTGCGTTGGCGGTTTCAAAATTTGCTTTAGACGTACCTACACCAGCATTAGCTGTACCTACATTGGCTGTCACAATTCCGACATTTACTGTTGCATTTTTAAGTGCGATTTCTGCCTGTTTCACTCTCAAAACCAAGTCACGGTCGTCAATTTTGAGTAGTGTATCTCCTTTTTTGACCAACTGATTTTCGGCTACTCTTATCTCCGTCACATAGCCCGATGAGCGAGAGGCGACAGGGCTGATATTGGCTTCGAGCTGCGAATTTTCGGTATCTTCGTTGTGAAGTGCGTAGTTTATTTTGTTGAACGCAAAATAAGCACCAACGAGCAGCACGCCGCCCAATATGAAAGGCAGGATTTTTTTCTTTGGCTTTGGGGTAGTTGTATTATTGTCCATTCGTATTTTTTTTGGATAAAATTTTAATAAATTGGTAATGTAAAATTAGGGTATGGAGTGAGAAAAAATTATTTTCCGAGTGCTTTTTGATATTTCGCCCAAGCTAAACAAATATCAATTTTTGCCAACTGAACATTTAATTTTGCTTGCAAATAAGATACGTCTGCCTCCATCAAATCCGTAATAGTCGCTACATTGTTATCGAATCTATTTTTTACAACTCTTTGATTTTCAGCATATTGAGAAACAGATTTTGCAAAAATTTCAAGTTTTTGTTTTGTAGCTTTGAAGGAATTAAGAGCTGAATAAGTTTCTATTTCGATATTTTCGTTCAACAGTTCTAAAGAAGTATTATTTTGTACCAAATTTAATTTGGCTTCCTCCACTTGAAATTTATTGGTGTAAATAGACGACAAATTATAGCTCACATTCAAGCCCAAATCCCATGTATCTTTGAACTCGTCCATTTGAGGAAAAACGCGTTGATTCGGACGATTGTAGTAGTAATTACCGCCCACCGTGACTGTCGGATAATATGCACCTTTCGCAATTTGTATATTTTTTTCGGCTGCTGCAACACGAAGTTGCTGCGCTTGCAATTCGGGGCGAAGTTTTTTTTCAGTCGCTTGATTTTTTTCGTTTTCTAAAAATTCTTGCGTGGTAGGTTCTATTGGTGTTACCTCCGAGAGTCCGAGTAGTTTTGCCAAATTATAATTGCTGATGTCAATGTTATTTTCGAGGTCAATTTGGTTATTGAGCGTCGCATTTTGTACCAACTCCACTTTTAGGACATCGTTTTGCAAAACCACGCCCTGCGCGGCAAGATTTTTGACATCTTTCAACCTGCTTTCTATTAGTTTTAAGTTCTCCTGAATCAAACTGCGAGAAATTAACAACTTTTTATGTGAAAAATAAGCATTAGCAATATTTAATTTGGCTTCGTTTTTGTCTTTTTCATAATCCAACTCCATTGCTGTGTTCAGATATTGATTAAGTTCAAGTGTTTTCATCGCTCGAAAGCCTGAAAAAACTACTTGCTGCGCCGACGCTCGAAGGTTGTACTGATTGAGGATTTGGGGATTGAGCGTGGACTCGCCAGACGGAAATCTGACCACAAAAGGCTGTACGTTATCACTCAAACGAGTATATCCAGCATTCAGATTAAAATTTGGAATTTGTAGGTTCCAAAGTTCTTTGTACTTTATTTTGGAAAGATTTACTTTCAGCGCGCTTGTTTTTAGCATTTTACTGTGCGCTATTCCCTTTTCAATCGCTTCTTCCAGCGTTATCGTCTGGGTGGTTTGAGCGTTCAAATAACTGAACAGGAAAAGATAAAAAAGAATACAAGTGTAAGATTTAGACCCTCTGAAAACGATTTTCATTTTTGACTTTTTGAAATAAAAATGCAAAGATAACAAATATTTTTTTACATAAATTTATATTTTTCAAACTTCCCCAAAAAAACAAACGCCTCCGACTGTTTCCAGTCGGAGGCGTTTTGTTTTTTTGCTTTCGCAATATAGATACTTTATTTCTCGTATCTTTCAGGAACACTTCTAAAATGAATTACTCATTTTTTCTTCATTCCTCACTACGTTTTTACTCCGTAATTATCATCTTCTTCACTGCAAAGTTGTCGCTCGTCTCCAAACGGTACTGCATTACGCCTGCCGCTTTCAACTCGCTTTCTTCGATGCTTATCTCGTTGTATCCTTTCACATAATCGCCTTCGATTACTTTCAACAACCTGCCCGACGCATCAAATATGCTCATCTTCGCATGGTCGCTCTTCGGTAAATTGAACCCGATT
>JAYUHK010000197.1:0-9792 GCA_043767025.1 Saprospiraceae bacterium
ATTAAATGTCATCTATTCAAGTGTAAGAACTTAAATTGCGTCGGATTTCGATATTCGGTGTTCCTTGTTCAGGATTCGATATTTGTTGTTCAAGACTTATTTCGGAATTACTTTAAACTTTCTTCAACAGTTTTACTCTTTTTGTGAAACGTAAAACCCTTCGCATCGGTATCTACTTCGATGGCGTCGCCTTTGGCAAAATCCGAGGAGAGCAAGTGCTTGGAAAGCTCGTTGATGATTTCTTTTTGCAACACTCTGCGCATCGGACGCGCGCCAAATTGCGGGTCATAGCCCAAATCCACGAGCATTGCTATCGCTTTGGGCGTGACGGAGAGCGTGAGTTCCTGCAATGCCAATTTTGCGTTCAATCCTTTGAGGAGCAGGTACAAAATGCGTTCAATTTCCGCTTTCGTGAGCGGCAAAAACATCACTTGCTCGTCAATTCTATTCAAAAATTCGGGGCGCAAGCGAGTTTTTAGCAATTCAAAAACTTCAATTTTAGTGGTTTCGATGATGTCTGTGCGGTGCTTGTCGCCGAGTGCGTCGAGGTCTTCAAAATTTTCCAAAATTTTATCCGCGCCCATATTGGAGGTCATAATGATGATGGTATTTTTGAAATTAGCGACGCGTCCTTTGTTGTCCGTGAGCCGCCCGTCGTCCAACACTTGCAGCAAAATATTGAAGGTGTCGGGGTGTGCTTTTTCGATTTCGTCGAGCAAAATAATCGAATACGGACGGCGGCGGACGGCTTCCGTCAGTTGTCCGCCTTCGTCGTAGCCGACGTAGCCGGGCGGCGAACCCACGAGCCGCGACACGGCGTGCTGCTCCATGTATTCACTCATATCAATTCGCGTAAGCGCATTTTCGTCGTCGAACATCACGTCTGCGAGTGCTTTGGCGAGTTCGGTTTTTCCTACGCCCGTCGGACCCAAGAAAATAAAAGAACCAATCGGACGGTTGGCATCTTGCAAACCTGCCCGGCTGCGGCGCACCGCATCTGCCACCGCGCGCACAGCGTCCTCTTGTCCGATGACTCGCTTGCCGAGTTCGGCTTCGAGTTGCAGCAATTTTTCGCGCTCGCTCTGCACCATTTTGGTGATGGGGATTCCCGTCCACTTCGATACTACTGCGGCGATGTCGTCGGCGGTCACTTCTTGATTGGTGAGTCGCTCCTCTTTGGAGAGTTCTTTGAGCTTTTCTTCGGCAGCCATCAGCATTGCTTCCTGCTCTTTGATTTTTCCGTAGCGAATGGTGGCGACGAGTTCAAAATTGCTTTCGCGCTCGGCTCGCTCGGCTTGTCGCTCAAAAATCTCAATACTTTGTTTACAGCTTTGAATTGCGTTGATGATTTCTTTTTCGTTTGCCCAACGGGCGCGCAGTTCTGTGAGTTGCTCTTGCAGATTGGCAATTTGTTCGCTCAAAACAGCCATTTTTTTCTGGTCTTTCTCGCGCTTTATCGCTTCGCGTTCTATTTCCAACTGGCGAATACGGCGGTCGAGTTCGTCAATTTCTTCTGGGACGGAGTCAAGTTCGAGGCGCAGTTTTGCGGCAGCTTCGTCAATCAAATCTATCGCTTTGTCGGGCAGCTGACGGTCGGCGATGTAGCGGTGCGAAAGCTCGGCAGCCGCGATGAGAGCTTCGTCGAGAATGTTTATTTTGTGGTAATTTTCGTAGCGTTCCTGCAAGCCTCGAAGGATAGAAATGGTATCTTCCACGCTCGGCTCGTCCACAAAGACGGGCTGAAAACGGCGCACCAACGCCATGTCTTTTTCAAAATATTTTTGGTATTCGTCGAGCGTTGTGGCTCCGATGGTGCGGAGTTCGCCACGCGCCAAGGCGGGTTTTAGGATATTCGCAGCGTCTATTGCACCGCCGCCGCCGCCCGCGCCGATGAGCGTGTGGATTTCGTCGATGAATAAAACTACCTCGCCGTTGCTGTCCGTCACTTCCTGAATGACGGCTTTCAGACGTTCCTCAAATTCGCCTTTGAATTTTGCGCCGGCGATGAGTGCCGACATATCCAAAGAAAAAATACGCTTGCTTTGGAGAAGTTCGGGAACGTCTTTTTTGACGATTCGCCATGCGATTCCTTCTACGATAGCAGTTTTTCCTACGCCCGCCTCGCCGATGATGATTGGGTTATTTTTTTTGCGCCGACTCAAAATATGCAGCACGCGGCGGATTTCGTCGTCGCGCCCAACGATGGGGTCGAGTTTGCCGTTTTCGGCGCGCTCGTTGAGGTTGATGGCGTACTTGGAAAGTGCGTTGTAGGTATTTTCGGCGTTGGGGTCGGTGACTTTTCGCCCTTTACGAAGCTCCGTGATGGCTGCTTTGAACGTTTTTTCGCTGGCTCCGAGTTCTTTGAGCAGTCGTCCTGCTCTATCCGAGCCGATTAAAATACCGAGTAAGATGAGTTCGACAGAAATATATTCGTCGCCAAATTCTTTGAGTGCGTCTTTGGCTTTTGCCAGTGCTTTGTTGGCATCGGCACTCAAAAATTGCTTGTCGGTGCCTTCCACACGCGGCAGTCCTTGGATTATGGAGTCCAATTCACTGTGGAGTGTAGGAATATTGATGCCGACTTTGCCAAAAAGATACTCGGCGGTACTTTTTTCTTCCTGCAAAATACCTTTGAGCAAATGTGCGGTTTCGACAATTTGCTGGCTTTGTGCGGCGGCAAGTTGCTGTCCTTTTTGGATAGACTCTTGCGACTTGATGGTAAAATTATCGTAGGTCATGTTGTGGTTTTTCTAAAAATGTGAAGTATGCGAATTATTTTTTGACATTTCGATACTATTACAAAGTATCAATTTTGTTTCCAAAATAAATAAAAGGATTTTTTCTGCAAATATGGCAGCCCAAACTCAAGCGACACTGACGAAATGTCAATTTTTGGGACAAATGATGTGGGAGTTTGAATAAAAAAGAACGGGTAAGTCGGTAAGAAGGAATACAGGTTCTTAAAACGAAAAAAGCCCCTATTTCAGTGACGAAACAAGGGCTTTTCTTACTTGTAGCGGAGGCAGGACTTGAACCTACGACCTTCGGGTTATGAGCCCGACGAGCTGCCAACTGCTCCACTCCGCGATTTTGTACCGCAAAGGTACGCTTATCGCAGTCGGCTTTCCTAATTTTTTGCTACTTATTTTAAAAATAAATATTTTTTACTCAATGATGGACGACAAAGCGGTAGGTTTTACTGCTTTCTTTTTCTGTCAAAAATTTATAAAAATATATTCCGTTTGCCCATTTAGAAGTCTGAATATCAAGCGTTTGTGATGCAGCAGTATCGTCCAATGCTCGCTCAAAGAGCGGCTGCCCGAGGCTATTGAAAACCAGCAATCGTGTGTTGTGAGTCGATAAATTATTTTTCCAACTGATGCGCGCAAAGTCGTCCGCAGGGTTGGGTTGGGTGTGTGCAGCCACAAAATCGGAGGCATCTAAATCCGTCGTCGCGGTCGGAATAGAGGTCACAACGCTCAAATCATCGAAGTAAAAGCCGTCTTTCGTCAGCCCAGCGTCGGACTTGATGCGGAAGCGAATCCATAAGTTGCCGCCCAAATAGTCCGCGAGGTCAATTTCTTCTTTGACCCATTCCGTTTGAGTGCCTTCGTAGAGTGGTTGGTCGAGGTCTTGGTCGGAGGTGCCGGCTACGGTATATTTTCCGCAAAGCGGCACAAAAGTAGTTCCGTTGGTAGAAGCCATGACTTCCACGAAATCATAGTCGGTTTCTATATCCCATTTTGCCCAAAAAGTCAATTTAGCACTGTTTTTACCGAGCAAACTGATTGGATTTTTGGTGGTCAAGCTGCTTTCGGTGCCATCTTGGTAATCTCCTGCGGGAGAGTCCGTGATGCTGCTGGGTGCAGAATAAAATGTGGTATTTGTGACAGCCCACGAGGGCGGAGTCGGGTCATTTTTCCATTGATTGAGATTGTTGGCAGCGTCTGCGAAAGCAACAGAAAACTGAATTTTCTTTTTAAATATTTTTACCAACGTGTCCGTATGCGTGTAAAAACCGTTGCTGACGGAGATGGTAAATTTTACCGTGTCGCCATTCTGAATATTGGGTTGGAGCGAAAAGGTGAAAGAATCTTTCAGCTCCAAAAATTGTACAGGCGCAATATATTGTTTGGAGGAAGGTTGAATATTTTGAATATTAGTCGTTTTTGCAGCGATATTCACTATAAAATTGCCTCCCAACAAACCGTATCGAGTGAAGGTAAAAGGAATTTTTCCTGCGAAAGTATCTATTTCGTCGGTATTTTTGTATTTGACCAATGCGTACTGAAGTGGCAAATGTGCGGTCGTGAGGTTGGTAGAGAGCGCGGCGTGGCTCAAAGGAATAATATCGGCGGAGGGGGGCCAGAAGCCAGTCGCACCCGGTCCGACCTCGGGAGTCAGCGAAAAAATCTTCGCTTTTGTGACATTTTCTCCATACATCCAGTCGTCAGAGTCGCCGTTGGTCGTGTAATTGACCGTTTGAGAGCCTGTGCCGAACACCCATTTGTTGTCCCGCGTCATCACTTTTGAAAAATTGGTAAAAGAAGTCGAATCGGGAGTCAGCGAATCCGAAAAGCCCCAAGGATATATCAGCAAATTGCCGTAAGTGTGGTAGTTGAGGGCGAACTGAAACTTATGAGCGTTGCAAAAGTCGCGCATATTTTGTGTTTCGGGTTCCGAAAAGCCAGCCGTTCCGCGATATACTTCGCTGTTCGTAGCGGTGGACGAGCCTATGTTGTCAAAACCCCACTCGTAGCCGTAGTTTCTGTTCAGGTCCACTCCGACGACGGAGTCGGCGTTGATGCGGCGATTTTTTCGCCAAAAACCACCGCCGTCTGGGTTGGTCGTTTCGTTGTAAATATATCCGTCGGGATTGACGCAAGGGACAAAATACATCTCTAAATTATTGACCAAATACTTCACTTCGGGGTCGCTGTTGTAGCGTTCCAAGAGATACCACATATAATAAATTAGCTGCGACATGCTTTCAGGTTCGCGGGCGTGGTGGACGGCATCGTAGAGGATTTGCGGCTCGGTCGGCTCGGAGAGGTTGGGGTTATCGCTTATTTTGACCCAAAACATTTTTCTGCCCTCAAACGTCAGATTGGTGGTGCTGATTGGTTTTTTGACGGTAATCAGATTGGGATAAAGAGCCGCCATTTGGTCCAAATTGTCCAGCATTTCTTGGTATTTCAGGTAGCCGCCCATAGAGCCGAGCTGAAAATGAGTCGGAACAAAAATATTGGGCGGCGGAGCAGCAGTAGGACAGTTGCCGTTTCGCTCTGCGGACGTATTTTTTTTATTTTGTGCCAAAAAATGTGCGGTCAAGTCAGTAATCAAAACCTCCGTTTGGAAGCCTGCCGCACGGACAGTCTGAAGCTGAAGCGTGGACATTTCGCCTATGAAATGCTTGTTTTTAGCAAATTCGCCGTGGTCGGTTTCTATGCCCAAAGTCGATAGTTTTTGGATATTGTTTGTTTCCGAAAGGTAAATTTTTACTCTCGAATAAACAGGCGAATTTTTTTGTGCCAACAATATATTTGCGGACAAAAAAAGGCTCAAAGCAAGGAATAAAAAACGCATAAGTAATTTTTAGTTATTAGTTGTAAGTTTTTGGTTTTGAGTTACCGAATATTTGTTTTTCAATCGCTCATACACTGCAATCGCAGCGAGTTGGAGCGAAAAATTGTAGGCAAAATCATCGAGTGGAATCGTAAAAAAACGAATACCAAGATATTCTTCTGGATTGTAAACCACGATGGGTTGCTGCGTAAATGCGCCCGTAAAAACTGCGTTGATAGCAATAAACGCAAGGGTGGCGAGCGGAAAAAGACGATAAAAACGGACGCGAACAGCCGCATCGCCCGCCAAAAACTGCCAACAAAGCAGTGCGCTTGCCGTCCAAAAAGTAGTCACGGTGTAGAGATGTCCCCAAAAAAGAACGCCGACTGCGAAAAAAAATGCGACCAACAAAATACTCAAAATACGGTCATTCCTTCGGAGAACTTTCAAAAAACGAGTGGTCGGAAAATAACTATTCAGGCACTCGTAAATAAAAACCGATGCCCACGGAAAAGTGATGAAAAAAAGCCACTCCTCGATAGGAAGATTGCCGACCAAAAAGGCGTAATAACGAGGATTGAAGCCCCAAACTTGTTGCGCCGTCTTCACGCTGTCCCAGACCCAAAACGGCAACGCAACTATCAGCAAAGCGGGAAAAACATATTTCCACTGCCTGTAATACGCTACTTTTCGGTCGAAACTGAGCAACAGAATCGGTACAATCGTCACCAAATGCGCCCAGCAGTAAAGGTATTTTGTTTCAAAAAAAGAAACATTCGCCAGCGAATTGACTTGAAAAAGCAAGCGGTCGGGGCGCACCTCGTCTATCCACCAGTGCAGCAAGATGAGTGCCAAGCCCAACACGGGAATTCCTATTTTTTTGTACCAAATCGGCATAAACGGTCAGCTATTTCTTTGAGCGATGTAGAACATACCACACAGATTTCGACATTTGATATTCGACATTTGTATTTCATATTTCGATATTCGATATTCGATATTCGATATTCCTTGTTCGACATTCGACATTCGATATGTTGTATTTCATATTTCGATATTCGATATTCCTTGTTCGACATTCGACATTTTGTATTTCGTATTTCATTATTCCTTGTTCGACATTCGACATTTTGTATTTTGTATTTCGATATTCGATATTTCTTGTTCGACATTCGATATTTGACATTTGTATTTCGTATTTCATTATTCCTTGTTCGACATTCGATATGTTGTATTTCATATTTCGATATTCGATATTCCTTGTTCGACATTCGATATTTGACATTTGTATTTTGTATTTTAACCCAAAATATCTGCCACCACTTCGTCCAAGATTTTTCGGGCATCGGCGGCGGTAGCGGCTTGCGAATAGACGCGCAGCACGGGTTCTGTTCCCGAAGGGCGCATCATTACCCATTCATCTTCGTTGAAGTAGAACTTGAAGCCGTCGAGGTCTTCGGTGCGAGTGACTTGGTAGCTGCCAAATTTTGTGTATTTTCCGGTCTTACAAGCCTCGATGATTGCTTGTTTTTGGGCTTCCTCTACGTGCAAGTCGTCGCGGTCGGTCGCAAAACTACCCACTTCGTCATACACTTCTTGGATAAGTTCTTTGAGTGTTTTGCCCGTTTTTGCCATAAACTCGAGGATAGTCACGCCAATCCAAACGCCGTCGCGCTCCGGGATATGCCCTTTCACTGCCAGTCCGCCAGACTCTTCGCCGCCCACCAAAATATCCTCTTTTGCCATGATTTCGGCAATATATTTGAACCCAATTTTGGTGACTTCGCAAGGAAGCCCGAATTTTTGAGCCATTTTTTTCATCTTGTCCGTTACCGAAAATGTGATGACGACTTTGCCAGTTTCTTTTTTATACTTGTATTTGTAGAGCAACAGAAGCAGCAGAATGTGGTGCGAATCCACAAAAACGCCGTCTTCGTCGTACATACCGATGCGGTCGGCATCGCCATCGTTTGCCAAGCCGCAGGCGATGGACGGGTCGCTGGCGATAAGGTTGGAAAGTTCCAACAGATTGCGGTGAATCGGCTCTGGAGCTTGCCCATGAAATCCCGGATTGTCGTCGCAATGCAGCAGAACCGTATTGGTCAATAAATCCACCACCGCTCGCTGCCCTGCGCCGTACATAGCGTCGTAGGCGACTTTGATGCCCGACTGGTTGATGGCGGGAATGTCGAATCCCTGTCGGACGTGGCGAAGGTAAGCCGACTCGAGGTCTGTGTAGTGGAGCAGTCCCTGTGCCTGCAAATCCGCCAAAGTCGGCAGTTTTTGGAGCGTACAAACGTCTGGTATCAGAGCTTCGACGGCTTCGATGTCGGCAGGCAAAGACGGTCCGCCAGCCGCTGACTTGAGTTTGAACCCGTTGTAGGACGGTGGATTGTGGCTCGCGGTGATGACTACGCCCAAGTCCGCCTGCGACTGCACCACGCCCAGCGACACCATCGGAGTAGAAACAAAGCCTTTGGCGAGGTGGACTTCGATGCCCATTGCGCCCAGCACGCGCGCCGTGGTTTCGGCAAATAATTGACCTGCGAAGCGGCTGTCGTGACCGATGACGACTTTCTTTTTACCGTTGTTGAGCAACCACTGTCCAGTAGCTTGCGACACGCGTTGGACGTTTTCCACCGTATATTCGTCGGCGATAATGGCTCTCCAGCCGTCTGTTCCGAATTTT
The DNA here is from genome assembly GCA_043767025.1 of Saprospiraceae bacterium. GTDB lineage: Bacteria > Bacteroidota > Bacteroidia > Chitinophagales > Saprospiraceae > JAYUHK01. The sequence goes on from JAYUHK010000197.1 coordinate 8,255, forward strand.
ATTTTGACCATTTTGTTTTTTTTTGATTTTTTGATTAGAAAACAAATTTATACACATTCCTTTGCGACACGAATGTATTAATTTTGTTTGAAATTTAGCTATCATTTGGCAAAAAAAATTTATTTCATTTTCAAAAATGAGCTGCGTGCGCCATAAACAGCAAAAAATTTGCGCCAGCGAATAAAAAAATACGCAGCAGTATTGTTGATTTTCTGTTGTATCTTTGCTTTGGTGAATGTGCTTTTGGGGAGAATTTTTTTGGAGTTATCGGTTGAAAATCGCAACATAAATAAAGGTGTCAAGGTTATTTTTAAAATCTCGACAGTATTCTTATTTTCTCTAAAAATAGTTTTCAGCAATAATTTATGTCTAAAAAAGTAGAATACACATTGGCGACCCACCGCGACCAAGCCGTTATCTTTATACGATTTGGGTATGACGCGGAATTGATAGCGCGGGTAAAAAAACTGATTGGCGCGAAATGGAGCAAATCGGAGGGCGCGTGGTATGTGCTGGACACGCCGCTCTACCGCGAAAAATTCGGTTTGGAGGTCGCCGTGCCTATCGGCAAAGCCGTGCTGCTGCACCTGTCGCCCGTCAATCAGGCGGCACTGCTGCGTATGGTAGAAACGTTGCAACTAAAAGCATACAGCCCGAATACGCTAAAAACGTACCGCAACGAACTGGTGCAACTTCTCTACCTGCTCAAAGATACGGACGTGAACGACCTCACGCCCGAGCGGTTGCGCGCCTACTTTTTGTATTGTATCAACATCCTAAAACTATCGGAAAACACACTGCACAGCCGCATCAATGCGGTGAAGTTTTACTTTGAGCAAGTGCTGCGTCGGGAGCGATTTTTCTTCGACATACCGCGACCAAAAAAGCCGTCGCTGCTCCCAAAAGTGATACACGCAAAGGACATCAAACGCTTGTTTGAAGCGACAGCGAACCTAAAACACAACACGATGCTGAAACTATGCTATGGCATGGGATTGCGTGTAAGCGAAATAGTGAACCTAAAAGTAACCGATATTGACAGCAAAAATATGCAGGTTTTTGTGGCGCGAGCGAAGGGCAAAAAAGACCGCTACGCCAATCTGCCCGAGAGTTTGCTGGAGCAATTGCGCGAATATTACAAGGAATACAGCCCTAAAATCTACATTTTTGAAGGGCAATACGGCGAGGCGTACAGCACCCGCAGCGCGCAACAAGTATTCGCTAACGCAATGAAAAAAGCAAAAATCAATAAGGTGGTGGGCATTCATGGCTTGCGACACAGCTTCGCTACGCACCTGATGGAGGCGGGAACGGACACCAAATTCATACAGGAACTGCTCGGGCATAATGATATAAAAACGACGATGCGGTACGTTCATGTGACGAATAGAAGTATCAAAAACATAAAAAGTCCGTTGGATAATTTGGATAAAGACTAAATAAGTTATAAGTTTTTAGTTTTTAATTTTGAGTCATCATAAACTATTGAAAATCAACGAATTATGTCGAATATTAAATGTCATCTATTTAAGTGTAAG
>JAYUHK010000198.1:0-11973 GCA_043767025.1 Saprospiraceae bacterium
GAACAAGGAACACCGAATATCGAAATCCGACGCAATTTAAGTTCTTACACTTGAATAGATGACATTTAATGTTAGACATAATTCTTTGATTTTCAATAGTTTATGATGACTCAAAATTAAAAACTAAAAACTTATAACTACATTATAGGTAAATATTTATGACATTTATTGACACACACGCCCATCTTTATTTGAAAGAATTTGATGCCGACCGCAGCGAAACCCTTCGGCGAGCGCAAGGCTGTGGCGTAGCTAAAATTTTCTTCCCCAATGTGGACAGTAACACGACGAGCGAAATGTTGGCACTCGAAGCGGCTTATCCAGATGTTTGCTACGCAATGGCGGGCTTGCACCCTTGTTCAGTCAGCGGCGAGTCGGTAGCGGATGAGTTGGCGCACGTCCGCTCGTGCTTGGAGGCGCGCGCTTTTTGTGCCATCGGCGAAATCGGCTTGGATTTGTATTGGGACAAAACATTTTTGGAGCAACAAAAATACGCTTTTCGGCAGCAAATCCGTTGGGCGACGGAGTTCGATATTCCGATTGTTATTCATTCGCGGGACGCGACCAAAGAGTGTGTTGAGCTGCTATCGGAAGAAAAAAATGAGCGTTTGCGGGGTATTTTTCACTGCTTCGGAGGAAGCGTGGCGGAAGCAAATGCCATCACAGAACTCGGATTTTTGCTCGGCATCGGCGGCGTTTTGACCTACAAAAAGTCAGGTTTGGACGAAACTTTAAAACATATTTCACTCGACTGCTTGGTGCTGGAGACCGACGCGCCCTATCTTTCGCCCGTCCCGAATCGCGGCAAACGCAACGAAAGCAGCTATATTCCACTCATTGCGCAGCGACTGGCAGAGGTGAAAAACGTGAGTGTCGAAGAAATCGCAGCCACGACGACCGACAATGCGTTGCGACTTTTTGGAGTGGCGGCTTTGTGATGAGTATTTGGCGGCAGTTTTTTTTATAAAATAAGTTCTTACACTTAAATAGATGACATTTAATATTCGACATAATTCGTTGATTTTCAATAGTTTATGACGACTCAAAATTAAAAACTAAAAACTTATAACTACTTATTTCGTATTAAGTTATAAATTTGCACAGGCAGAAGTCAGACAGCGATGCCTAAAAAAGTAATTTGAATTACATTAAAAAATAAATTTTAGAGCGATGGCAAGACAAATATTTATCAATTTAGCAGTGAAAGACCTCCAAAAATCTATGGACTTTTATACTGCATTGGGATTCTCGAACAATCCACAATTCTCGGACGAAACGGCAAAATGTATGGTTTGGAGCGAACATATTTTTGTGATGATAATGACCCACGAAAAGTTTGCAAGTTTTGCCACCAAACCTATTGCAGATACCAAATCGGGTTTGGCAGGTTTGTTTTCGCTGTCGTTGGAGAGCGTCGAGGAAGTGAATAGCATGATGAGCAACGGACTCGAAGCAGGTGGAGTCGAGCCGCACGAGTTGAGAGATTATGGCTTCATGGTGCAGCGCACGATAGAGGATTTTGACGGACACACTTGGGAAATCTTCTTTATGGATATTACCAAATTTCCGACAGAACAAGCGAGCCAATAATGCGACGGCAACCAATTTTTAGTTTATAAAAATACAAATTTCGGAATTTAATTTTGTTTTCTGACGTTGCGCAGAAATATTTTGGCTGATTTATAAAAAAAATGAAACAAAGTTTAGCACACGTCGCGATTGTTGTGGACGACTACGATAAAGCGATAGAGTTTTATACTCAAAAATTACATTTCACTTTGACGGAGGACACGACGCTGTCGGACACCAAAAGATGGGTACTCGTGACACCGAAAGGAGCGGGCGGCGGCTCTTTGCTTTTGGCGAAAGCTGCGACGGACGAACAAAAAAGTAGAATCGGCAATCAAACAAGCGGGCGGGTTTTTCTTTTTTTGCACACCGACAGCATGGAGCGAGATTATCAAAACTTACTCGACCACGAAATCAAAATTATAAGCGAACCAACTATCGAAACCTATGGCACAGTCGCTGTTTTTGAAGATATTTTTGGAAACTTGTGGGACTTAATCGAACCCTCCAAGCAAAAAATTTGACTTGTTAGAAATTAGAAATGGGTATGCTGCGACTATTTTGCGGTAGATATTTTTTTTATGAGTAATTAAGAACTTTATTTTTCCTTTTTCATTACAAATTTAGACGCGGTTCAAAAATTATTTACACACACGAGCTGAAAAATTAAACTTGCCGAATGATTTCTTTGAAAGCCGTTGGGACGCAATTTTTTTTTAAAATTCCAAATATTTTGAGTAAAAAAATTCCTACCTTTGCGCTTTCTTTTAAAATTTTGGAATAAAAAAATATGATAACGGTATCCAACCTTTCGCTCCGCTACGGCAAACGCACCCTTTTTGAGGACGTAAATATCAAGTTCACAGAAGGAAATTGCTACGGAATCATAGGTGCCAACGGCGCGGGAAAGTCCACTTTTCTCAAAATATTGTCGGGCGAAATCGACCCCGCTACGGGTTCTGTGACCATCGGAAAAAACGAGCGCATGGCAGTTTTGAAGCAAAATCACTACGAATTTGACGAGTTCCCGGTGATAGAAACGGTGATGATTGGTCACAAGTCGCTCTACGACATTATGAAAGAAAAAGACGCGCTCTACGAAAAAGCTGACTTTTCTGATGCCGACGGGGAGCGCGCTGGAGAGTTGGAGGCACAATTCGCAGAAATGGACGGCTGGAACGCCGAAAGCGACGCAGCGACACTGTTGAGCAATCTCGGTATCCATGAAAGTATGCACTATCGACCACTCAAAGAGTTGGACGCAACCCAAAAAGTCAGAGTTTTATTGGGGCAGGCTTTGTTCGGCAATCCAGATATTTTGTTGCTCGATGAGCCTACCAATGACCTTGACATCGAAACAGTGGCTTGGCTCGAAGACTTTTTGGCAAGCTATGAAAAAATCGTTCTCGTCGTTTCGCACGACCGTCACTTTTTGGATACTGTCTGCACGCACATCGCGGATATTGACTTCAAAAAAATACAAATTTATTCCGGAAATTATACTTTTTGGTACGAATCCAGTCAGTTAGTCGCCAAGCAACGCGCCGACCAAAATAAAAAAGCCGAAGACCGCATCAAGGAATTGCAGGATTTTATCCGCCGATTCAGTGCCAACGCAAGTAAAAGCAAGCAGGCTACGAGCCGCAAAAAAGCATTGGACAAAATCAATCTGGACGATATTCAGCCCAGCAACCGCAAATATCCGGGCATCGTGTTCAACCAAGTCGTCCGTGACGCAGGCGACCAAATCCTCCGAATTGACAATCTGACCAAAAAACTGAACGACGAATTTCTGTTCAAAAACATAGACATCGTAGTCAATAGAAATGACAAAATCGCTGTTTTTTCTAACACCAGTTTGGCGACTACGTCCTTTTTTAACATCTTGATGGGCGCAGAAAACCCCGACAAAGGGACTTTCGATTGGGGCGTGACCATCACGACCGCCGGAATCCCCGCCGACAACTCCGAATTTTTTACCAAAGAATTGGACTTGAACCTCATTGACTGGCTGCGCCAATATTCGCCAGAAAAAGATGAAACTTTCATTCGTGGCTTTTTGGGCAGAATGTTGTTTTCGGGAGAAGAATCTCTAAAAATGTGCAATGTGCTGTCGGGTGGCGAAAAAATGCGCTGTATGTTCTCTCGCATGATGATGATGCGTGGCAACGTACTGCTGTTTGACGAGCCAACCAACCACCTTGACCTCGAGTCCATCACCGCACTCAACAACGGAATGAAAGATTTTAGAGGCACTATTTTGTTCACTTGTCGTGACCACGAGTTGGTGCAGACGGTCGCCAACCGCATCATCGAGATTACTCCCAAAGGCGTAATTGACAAAATGATGAGCTACGACGAATACATCAGCAGTGCCGCCGTGAAGGCGCAACGCGAGGAAATGTACGCATAAATAAGTTCCGCTATCGAAGCAGTGTCACGTCGCCCGAAGGACAGCTTTTGTTGGAAATGGAACAAAAAAAGGCTTCCACCCCTGAAGGGGCGGAAACCTGACAAACAAAAACTAATGTCTTTTGGAGTTAAGATTGTTTTTGAAAAAATTGTACTTAATATTTCTAATAAACCGCCAACTGCTGGCTTCCTGCCGTGCCGTCGGCACAAAAATACTGCACAAAATAAGTTCCTTTCGGTAGAAGGCTCGTAGAAATGCTTGCATTAGTAGCGTCTATTTGTTGCTCCAAAACTACTGCGCCGACTGAATTTACGATGCGTATATTTCGGATTATTTGTTTGCTTTGTATCGTAAAATTATTTGCTGTCGGGTTGGGACTTATCGAAATCGAGTTATTGTCGCTACTTCCCAAGTTGGCTACCACCAAGTTGGAATACTTAAAACTTGCGTCTTTATCCACCATTTTGAGGCGGTAATAAACTTCGTTGTTCGCAGTGCCGTTGGCGGTTGGATTTTTATCCAAAAAATCATATCGCTTCGGCGTTTGAGCGGCGGCGTTGGGTGCTACCGTACCGATGTTCGCAAAATAAATCGCATCTGCACTGCGCTCTACTTCATACTGCTGAAAATTCTTTTCGTTGGCGACCGTCCAACGAAGTGCTACTTGGTTGTTTTTTACGCTGCCCGAAAAACCAAAATCTACCAAATCTACGCCGAGCGGAGCGGCATTTTTTAGCACGACATGATAGACCGCGTAGGGCGGCAGCGCGTAGCGAAGCGTGTTGCCAGCGATAGTGTTGTTGCCTGTCAGGGCGTTTATTTTTGGCTTCGCAAGGAGAGTTGAGTTGCCGTCGGCTTGGCTTACGCCCCAAGCGTCAAAAATTTGTTGGTAATTCTGTGCAGAGTTGATGCTGATGTTTGCATTGAGTGTTTGTGTGGCACTTTTATTAATCAATACCAAATGCAGTAGTGTTTCGTCTGCATTTTCGATGGACGCATAGACGGAATTGTTCGTCAAGTCATTCGTGTTGGCATCAATGTAAGTGCTGCCAAAAGTGCTTTTCGTGCCGTCGTAATTTCTAAAAATTTTGATTCCCGCACCAATAAAGTCATCGGCAGTATAAAAATAATTGGCAAAATAAACGCCTTGACGACCGAAGATACCCAACGCGTCGGCTTGTGCCAACGCTCCTGAAATATGATGTCGTCCCTCAAAACTATATTCTGTAATCCCTAATTTTGTGTTCGGATAAAAATCATTGATAGCCAAATTGAATTTTGGCAAAAGCTCCAAGCTGCGCCCGTCCGTGAACCCGTTTCCGACCTGCGTTATGTACGAAGTTTCTACATACGTCGGGTCCCAAAGGCTGCGCGGAGCTTGCACGCGGTCAGCGTCACTACCGATTCCTTCTGGATAATAGTGAATATTGAAAACGTCCAATAGGCGTTTGCCAGCCGTCATGCCTGCTTGTTTCATTTTATCCAAATAAGCATTTGCCCAAGTCATGTGATTGTAGCGGTACGACTGCCCAGTGTTGTTGGTCAAGTACGGTTCTACGTTGTAAGTCGCCCAATCCGATGGCTGGTTTTGTGCGCCGTTCCAGACGCTCCAATGGCTGTAATATTCTGGAAAACCCCAGAGGCTGGAGCCAAACACTTGCGCAGTAGCGTCCATGCGTTTGATAGTATTTGCAAGACCAATATTTTTGTTCAAAATTTCTGTGCAAGTAGTTGGCGTTGGGTGCATTACGGTATGCGTCCCGTTGCCACCAAACGAACTCCACAAGCCCGGCTCGTTGTCAATCTCGTAGGATTTGAAGCCGTTGGCAGACGAATTGCCGAATTGGTTGATGAGGTAATTTATTTCTTCGTCTATATAGACAGCTCCGTCCGCCAAGTTTGGAACCAATGAAAGGCTGCCCGGCGAACCCGGTTTGTCAAAAATAACTTGCTTCCAGCGAGTTGGGTCGGCTGCGGGCGTACCGCAAACGGTGCTTATCATATCGGCAGCCACATAACCTGCCGCAGGAAGTTGCAGCAGCGGATAAGCTCCGATGATAGTGGAGTGATTTTTGAAAGTTTTGATGGCTTCGGCAGTCGCCGTGCTGGAAGTACCTGTACCAACAAACGTCACGAAATCACTATTTTTGTGCATATTATCTGCGCCGCTGTTGTTGCCGCCATTTTCCCAGTTGTAGGGAGTCACGGCATTGCCGCCGACGCGCCACGACGTGATGTTGAGGCTTTGCAAATACGCCTGACTTCCGTGGTTGTTGAGTCCAGTCTTCCACGCGCCGCCGCCCCACTCGGTGTCATAGACGTAGGCGTTGATGCCATAGATAAGCGGACTGATTGCTTTGCGCGACCCAGCGGCAGTATTGACGTTGATAGTGGCAGAAATCTGTGCAAAAGAAATTTGAAGCGTCGCCAAAAGAAATAAGAAGATGTAAATTTTTTTCATTTGAATATTTTTTTTCTTTAAACAATGTCACAAAGTTAAGATTTTATACGACTACTTTTTCAAAAAAAGTACAAACGGTAAAATTTATTGTATAAACGGTAAAAATCGGTATGAAAACAGGTGTTTTAGCAAATAAACTACTCCAATATTTGTACCACCACTCTCCAAGCCGACAATCCTACGTATTCGTTTTCCTACAATTTTTGTTGGGTACAAAAGCGTTAAAACCGAAACTTACGGCTGCTAATTATACCCCCAATCAGTCAATTATACACCAGAGTCGGCAAGTTATACATTACAGCTTTTTTTGTTTTAGATTTTGAAATACCTTTGAATTATCAAATTTGCCAACGCTGGCGCGATTATTTGAGCTTTCGCGCTTCAATGTTCTAATTGTATTTTAAACCAAATTAAAAATTTATTTATCAAATGAAAGCAAAATTATTAGTTTTATCAATTTTTCTATTCGCCACAAAAATGAATGCACAATATGGCGTTTATTACATCGGTCACAGCCTTATCAACCTCAATACGCCGTTTATCGTCAAAGAATTGAGGTTGGCGGCTGGACAAACTTGCGTTTATCGGACTCACATCAACATCGGTGCGTCCCTGAAAACACAGTGGGGAAATCCGCCTTATGTCAATCCAAACCCTATTTGGGACCCAATATTGGGCATGGACGTAGAACACGCCACAGATTTTACGGTTTCGTTGGCTCCGGGCGCGACTCCGACTATTCATCGAAATATCATCACAGAAAGCGTGCCTTTATTAGATAATCCAATAGATACTACTGCCAAATATGGAAAATTGTTTCATAATTTGGCAAAAGGACATGGTGCCAGCATCAAAAACTATATGATGTCCACTTGGGAGCCAGTCAGCACAGGCGGCGGAGCTTGGGCGGCTTGGAGAACCTCCGTCAATATTTTGCGCCCCAACTGGGAGCAACGGGTTGATGCCATCAACACTCCGAGTACCTCCAACAATATGTACATCGTCCCTGCGGGATTGGCGTTGGCAGCTTTGTACGACACACTCCAACTCCATGCTATCGGACCGCTCACTCAAATTAGTCAAATATTTGGCGATAATATTCACATGAATCGTGATGGCGATTATTTCGTAGCTTGCGTAATATACGCAACTATTTACCTCCAAAGTCCCGAAGGACTTCCTGCGGTAAAAGCTGGTCCATATACTGGCAATACTGCTATCGACAATGCTGCGGTCAGAACTAAACTTCAACAAATTGCTTGGAGTGTGGTGCAGTCTTACCCTCGCTCTGGCTACCAATCGCCACTGGCTGCGAGCGATTTAGATTGTTTTTCGGCAGAAAATAAGAGTGATGCAGTCGAAATTAAATTTTGTTTAGCCCCCAACGCCCACAATCAAGACGTAACGATAGAAAAAAGCAAAAACGGACTGGATTTTGAACCCATCGCAGCTTTCAAAAACGTCAATAGAGGAATATTCAGCCATTTAGACAAAGATAATTTGGAGGGCGGAACGCTGTATTACAGATTGTACTTCAAGGAAAAAAATGCGGTCGGCGAATACTCAAAAATAATCTCCGTCGAATACAGCAATCAAAGAAATATCGTCAGTCCCAACCCCGCCAAAGACTTCTTAAATATCAAATTAGCTGTAGTAGAAAACAATGGTAAAATACTGATTTACAACACTTTACAACAGTTAGTTCTGCAAATACCTTATCAAGAACAAATAGATATTTCCGCCTTGCCGAGTGGAATGTATATCGTAAAAGATGGAAAAAATACTTGTGTAGGAAAATTCGTCAAAGAGTAAAACATAAAAAATCGGATTATAAAAAAGTGTAAAACGCTGACAAGGAACGCACCAAAAAGGAACGCACCAAAATAACCTTGTCGGCGTTACAGCGTTAAAATTCTGAAATTTATATCCCCAAAAAAGGTATCAACTTTTAGGCGTACATTTGTGTTTTACATTGCTATTGTACTGGAAACAGTTCTTTTGTCACAAATGTTTGATTTTTTATGAAAATTACGCTTGCTCAACTCAATTACCACATCGGTAATTTTGAAGGCAACCTGACTAAAATGTTAGATGCCGTCCGCCGCGCCAAAGCCGACGGAGCGGATATTATTTGCTTCGGCGAACTCGCTACTTGCGGCTATCCGCCGCGTGATTTTTTGGAGTTCGACGACTTCATTCATCTCTGCGAACAGTCGATAGTCACGCTCACTCGCGCTGCTGCCGGCATCGCCATCGTAGTCGGTTCGCCCACTCGCAACCCCGTGAAAGCGGGCAAAGATTTGTACAACTCCGCCTATTTTTTGGCGGAGCAAAAAGTGCTTCAAGTCCAGCACAAATCACTGCTGCCGACTTATGATATTTTTGACGAATACCGTTATTTTGAACCCGCAAAAGAGTTCAAAGTAGTGACGTGGGAAGGAAAAAAAATCGCCCTTACCGTCTGCGAAGACATCTGGGACGTGGGGACAGAAAACCCGCTTTACACTGTTTGTCCGCTCGACGAAATGCGGGCGCAAAAGCCTGACTTTATTCTTAATTTGTCCGCTTCGCCTTTCGCTTACGACCAAGCTGCGAAGCGAATCCACGTCGTCCAAGCCAACGCAATGCGCTACGGTGTTCCGTTATTTTATGTCAATCATGTTGGTGCGCAGACGGATATTATTTTTGATGGCGGCTCTATTGTCATGTCACAAAATGGTGTTTTATTTGATGAAATGCCGTATTTTGAGGAATGTCTAAAAACGTACGAATTGCAGTCTGTTTGTGAAGAACTCCCAAACCCAAAAGAGCATCGAGAGCAAAAAAAGGAAAAAATTTCGCTGATTCACGATGCGATTGTGATAGGTATTCGGGATTATTTTACAAAATTAGGCTTCAAAAAAGCAATTTTGGGCTTGTCGGGCGGCATTGATTCTGCGCTGACGGCGGCGTTGGCGGTGCGCGCTTTAGGCTCAAAAAACGTGCGTGGACTGCTCATGCCGTCCCAATATTCGTCCGACGGCTCCGTGAATGACGCGCGAGCATTGGCAGAAAATCTTGGTATTCAGTACGATTTAATTTCGATTCAGAAGATGTATGATGCGTATGAAACGGCTCTTGCACCACATTTTTTTGGCTTCACACCCAACGTGACCGAAGAAAATTTGCAAGCCCGCATTCGCGGAATGTTGGTCATGGCAATGAGCAATAAATTTGGTTGCATTTTGCTAAATACCAGCAATAAAAGCGAAATGGCAGTCGGATACGGTACTTTATACGGCGATATGTGCGGCGGCATCGCTGTTTTGGGCGATATTTACAAGACCGAAATATACCAACTTTCAGAATACATCAACAAAGACGGCATCGTAATCCCCGAAAATAGTATCCACAAAGCACCGTCGGCGGAGCTGCGCCCTGACCAAAAAGATTCGGACAGCCTGCCCGAATACGATATTTTAGATAAAATTTTATTTCAATACATCGAAAAACGGCAAGGTCCGAAAGAAATCATCGCTATGGGCTTCGAGGAGGCGACCGTCCGCCGCACACTTCGCCTCGTCAATATCAACGAGTTCAAACGCGAACAGACCGCGCCAGTGCTGCGAGTTTCGCCCAAAGCATTCGGTATGGGAAGGCGGATGCCAATAGTTGGGAAGTATTTAGGCTAAAATAAGAAAAAAAGTCTAAAAATTCATACCTTTGCGGTTGATAAATGCGATTGATAGTTCATGGAAAATAAGGAAAATCTTTTAGGCGTACTTCAAACCGTTTTTCGGTGGCGAAAAAGTATTCTGCGCGTGTGTGCCATAGCCGCCGTTGGGAGCATAGTGATTAGTCTATTTATGCCCAATTACTACAAATCTACCACAATTTTTTATGCCGCCAGCCCCGATTTATTCAAGCCCGAAAAAATGTTCGGCAACTCTACCAAAGACATGGAATACTACGGTACGGCAGTCGATATTGACCGCATTCTGACCATCGCAGAGTCCAACGAATTAGTAGAGTCTATCGTCAAAGAATTCAATCTTTACCAGCACTATGGCATAGACTCTACGAGCGAAAAGGCTTCTTTCAAGATGCGCGAAGCCTTTCTGAAACTTTACGAAGTGACCAAAACCAAACACGACGCTATCGAAATCACGGTGGAAGACAAAGACCGCGAAATAGCTGCGAAAATCACTACCTCCGCCCGCAATAAAGTCAATTTAATGGCGCAACGCCTCATCAAAGACAGCCAAGCCAAAATGCTCCAAACCTTTCAACGAAACATCGCCGAAAAAGAAAAAAGTATGCTGGTATTGGGCGACAGCCTGTCCAAAACACGCCAAAAATATGGTATTTTTGACAAAACAGTCGGCGAATCATTAGCCGCCGCCGCCGCCGATGCCGAAGGAACGGTCACTCGCAACCGCGCTCGACTCGCAGCACTGCAAGCTGCGGCGCAGCAAAGCCCCAAATTACGGGACTCTATCGCTATCATCAAAGCCAGTATTCGCGGAGCAGAACAACAACTTATCAGCCTTACCTCCGACACGAGCAAGGCGAGTTTTAGCCTTCGCCGCTTCAATGCAGGCATCGCCGAAGTAGGTATTTTGGAAAAAATATACGATGAGTCAGGCAACCATTTGAGCTACGACAAGGAGCGACTCAACCAAATCAACGCTGCCTATACGTCCGAAATATCGGCGATTCACCTCATCGAAGAAGCTCGCGTACCCGTCGTAAAATCCCGTCCAGCACGGACTTTATTGGTGCTTTCGGCGGTATTGGTCGCTTTTATTTTCAGCGTCATCAGCTTACTGCTCCTCGAAAACTACCGCGAAGTTAATTGGGACGACGTGTTTGACAAAAAAAATGCGCCCAGCAAACCGTAAAGCCGCTACTTTCTTCCAAGCCAAGCCGCATAATTTTTAAAATTTATTTTGATAAAAATGGCTGTAAGGAATGAAGAAAAAATAAAGTACTCAATTTTTCCAATCAATTCAATCCATAACAAGGCATTTTTGAGGCGCAACGCAGAGCGTTGAAACGAAAAAATAACGCAGTGATTGGTTGTAATTTAGCAGAAAAAATAAGTAATTTATTTTAGACACATTCCTAATCAACTTTTAAGTATTCAGAAATTGCAGCACCTCCTTTTTTCCGATTGAGCCGTTTTTCTACAAGGCACGCCTGAAAAAACAACCCATAGTAAGACCTCTTTTATTATCAATAAGTTCTTACACCTAAATAGATGACATTTAATATTCGACATAATTCGTTGATTTTCAATAATTTATGACAACTCAAAATTAAAAACTAAAAACTTATAACTATTAAAATACTTGTGCATAATTACACTCGTTTAAAAATCCCGAAGGGATTAAATGTTTATAAAAGACAAATGCCCCATATCTGCGACCCCTTCGGGGTCGGACGCGATGTGCCATATATTTTTCTATAAATGTTTGATGCCTTTGGCATCAGGTTGTAATTTTCAATAATTTATGATGACTCAAAATTAAAAACTAAAAACTTATTACTA
>JAYUHK010000199.1:0-19223 GCA_043767025.1 Saprospiraceae bacterium
AATTTGGGAATGATTATGCAGCGACTTTCACTCATCACGATTCTGATTTCGGTGCCGACTTTGGTAGCAAGTTTTTTCGGAATGAACGTTCCGCTGCCATTAAATACCAATCCATGGGCATCATTTTTCATATTTATTTTTTCTATATTTGCCAGCTTTCTTTTGGCGTGGTTTTTTCGCAGAAAACGCTTATTATGAGTTAGTTTTGAAAAAAATATAACTAAAAAAGTTATATTTTTTTTGAATACAAACAATTTCATTCGTCAAATGTGAATAAATAAAAAAAACTTTTTAAGTCGTGATTTTCAAAGAATTGCGAAGTTATCCACACAATGTGAATAACTTTTATTTTTTTTTATTCCAAACTCTTCCTAATTTCGAGCCGTGATTGATGCAGAACATACTTTGTAAGTGAGAAAACAAGAAAAGCAAGCATCTTTCTTTTTATACGAAAGCCTTACCGATTTTTAACAGTGATTTGCTTGGCAGTCGCTCTTAATTCTTTGTCCTAATTCAGTCGTAAATTTAATAAAAGTATAAACTATTTAGTTATATATTTTTTTGTGTAATATGTAAAATCTTCAACCAATGATAAATATCGAACCAATCCTACAAGAAAACCCCAATCGCTTCGTGTTGTTCCCTATCCAACACGATGATATTTGGAAATTTTACAAAAATTCGCAAGCCAGTTTTTGGACGGCAGAAGAAATTGACCTCCAGCAAGACCTTGCAGACTGGAAACAAAAACTCAACGAGGGCGAACAGCATTTTATCAAGCACGTCCTTGCGTTCTTCGCTGCCAGCGATGGCATCGTGAACGAAAATTTAGCCGAAAATTTCCTCAGCGAAATACAATACACAGAGGCAAAATTCTTCTACGGCTTCCAGATAATGATGGAAAATATCCACTCCGAAACCTACTCTTTGCTCATTGACACCTATATCAAAGACACAGCGGAGAAAGATTATTTGTTCAACGCCATTGACACGATGCCCTGTGTGCGCAAAAAAGCGGATTGGGCGTTGCGTTGGATTGAGCAAGGTTCGTTTCAGGAGCGTTTGGTGGCTTTTGCGGCAGTAGAAGGAATATTTTTTTCAGGCTCTTTTTGCTCCATTTTTTGGCTCAAAAAACGCGGCTTGATGCCCGGATTGACGTTCTCCAACGAACTCATCTCGCGGGACGAAGGTATGCACTGCGATTTTGCTTGCTTGCTCTACAACAATCACCTCGAACAAAAATTAGACCCCAAGTTGGTGCAAAACATCATCACAGATGCCGTCTTGCTCGAAAAAGAATTTGTCAGCGACGCACTCCCCGTTTCACTCATCGGTATGAACGCCGGAATGATGTGCGAATACATCGAATATGTGGCAGATAGATTGCTTTTATCGCTCGGTTGTGACAGGGTATATCACGCTAACAATCCTTTTCCTTGGATGGAAATGATATCGCTGCAAGGAAAAACCAACTTTTTCGAGAAACGAGTCGGCGACTATCGCAAAGCGGGCGTTACGACTACCAAAGAACAACAAGTTTTTTCGTTGGAGGAGGAATTTTAGGAGCGAAGAAATTGATTTTTTTGAGAAAAACATACATAAATTACCCAATAAAAGAGAAAATACTATGCAAGTTATCAAACGGAGCGGTCAGCGCGAAGATGTTAGTTTTGACAAAATTACGGCGCGAATCAAAAAATTGTGCTATGGATTAGATGCCAATTACGTCGAGTATATCGAAATCGCTAAAAAAGTAATTCAGGGATTGTACGACGGCGTGACGACCACCGAACTCGACAATCTCGCCGCCGAAACCGCCGCGTCTATGGCGGCTCGTCACCCCGATTACGCCCAGCTCGCGGCGCGAATCGCGGTGTCTAATCTACACAAAAATACGAGCAAATCTTTTTCGCGTACCATCAAAGATTTGTTCAACTATATCGACCCCAAAACGGGCGAAAAAGCAGGGCTTATCAGCGAAGAAGCCTACAAAGTCGTCCAGCACAACAAAGACCGCTTCGACTCCGCCATTATTTACGACCGCGATTACGACTTCGATTATTTTGGCTTCAAAACGCTCGAAAAATCTTACTTGCTCCGCACCAACGGAGCCGTAATTGAGCGTCCGCAGCACTTACTCATGCGTGCAGCCATCGGAATACACGGTGCCGACGTTGATGCGGCAGTAGAAACCTACAATCTGATGTCCGAAAAATGGTTTATTCACGCCACGCCGACGCTCTTCAACGCAGCCACGCCGAAGCCACAGCTTTCGTCTTGCTTTCTGCTTACGATGACCGAAGACAGTATTCCGGGCATCTTTGAAACACTTACTCGCTGCGCAAAAATATCTCAATCTGCGGGCGGCATCGGCTTAAGTATTCACAACATCAGAGCCAAAGGAAGCTATATCAAAGGCACAGGCGGTTCCTCCAACGGCATCGTGCCGATGTTGAGAGTCTATAACGATACGGCGCGCTACGTTGATCAGTGTTTTCACCCAAGCACCATCGTTTATACAAAAAACGGTATGAAAACAATCGGGGATATAGTGTTGAACGAGGAGCTAATGACGCACGAAGGCGAGTTCAACAAAGTTGCTCGCGTTATGCACCAAGCCTACGCGGGCGATATGGTTTCGGTGAGCGTAAAACATTCTTTGGAGCCAATAATGGTCACGCCCGAACACCCTTTTTTGGTCATTCGCAACCAACAAAAAACCTTGAATCACGCCGTCATAAGTAATCGGTTGGAAAAAGGAATCGTAGCAACCGAATGGGTAGAAGCGAAAGACTTGACAGAAAACGACCTGATAGCTTTTCCGACTTTTGATTATGAAGACGATATTGATACTTACACGCTCGCGGATTGCCGGTTTTATGGCATGATGTTGGGTGACGGACACATCAGCAGGGACGGAAAACAAGCGCACATCACCCAAAATAAAGAAACGGACGATATTACTTTTATCAAAAATTATCTCTACGAATGTGGTATTCGGTGGACTGAAAGCACGGAAGAAGCGGACAAAAAAATTCGTTTTACTTGGTCGGCGCATCTGGGATTCAAGTTCACAAGAGCGATGCTTTACGACGCAAACGCCGAAAAAGCGGTACACCCAACTATGTTGTTTTTACCCAAAAATAAAACTATTCAAATCATAAAAGGAGTTTTAGAAACGGACGGCAACATCAGCAAAAGAGAAAATTTCGACATCACATTGGATATGACTTCGCGCAACGTCGTAGAGTCTGTTCGGTTTATGTTGATGCGGTTTGGGATTCTTACTTCGGGCAACGTCCGCGACCGTCGTGGCATTGTTTCGAGTTATAAAAATATTACGACCAAAAAAATTTCCTACGTTTTACGCATTCCGAAAGTGAAAGAAATTACCGAACAATTCGGGCTTCAGGAAGGGGAATTTGTCAGCTATTTCAAACACGAAAATATGGTTTTTAGCCGTATTGATGGGCTTTCTGTGACAAAATACGACGGAGTGGTGGTGGATTTTGAGGTGCTGCCACATCATAGCTACGTCACTCACGCGGGCGTGGCACACAATGGAGGGGGGAAGAGAAAAGGCGCATTCGCTATTTACCTTGAGCCTTGGCACGCCGACGTTTTCGACTTCTTGGAACTCAAAAAAAATCACGGAAAAGAAGAACAGCGCGCTCGGGATTTATTTTACGCTATGTGGGTGCCAGACCTTTTTATGGAGCGCGTCAAAGCCGACGGCGAATGGTCACTTTTCTGTCCCAACGAAGCTCCCGGCTTGTCGGATACTTTTGGCGGTGAGTTTGAAGCCCTTTATCATCGCTACGAAAAGGAGGGAAAAGCACGCCAAACAGTGAAGGCGCAAGAACTTTGGTTCGCAATCTTGGAGTCGCAAACCGAAACGGGAACGCCATACTTGTTGTATAAAGATGCTGCGAATAAAAAAAGCAACCAAAAAAATCTCGGAACTATCAAAAGCAGCAACCTTTGTACCGAAATCATGCAATATACTTCGCCTGATGAGGTAGCGGTTTGTAATTTAGCATCTTTGAGCCTTCCAAAATATGTCACAGAAGACGGACATTTTGATTTTAAAAAGTTGTTTGATGTGACACGAGTTGTGACACGGAATCTGAATAAAGTCATCGAAGTCAATTACTATCCAATCGAGCAAGCGCGCTATTCCAACCACAAACACCGCCCGATTGGTTTGGGCGTGCAGGGCTTGGCAGATGCGTATATTTTGATGCGCCACGCCTTTGACAGCGCGGAAGCAAAGAAGCTAAATATTGATATTTTTGAAACAATTTACTACGCCGCGCTCACAGAATCCTGCGCGTTGGCAGAGAAGTTAGGAGCTTACGAAAGCTACGAAGGTTCGCCGATTAGCAAGGGGATTTTTCAGTTTGATATGTGGGGTGTTGCGCCGACCAAGCGTTGGGATTGGGATATTTTAAGAGAAAAAATCGCAAAATTTGGTGTCAGAAATAGCTTGTTGGTAGCTCCAATGCCGACCGCATCTACGTCACAAATACTCGGAAATAATGAATGTTTTGAACCTTACACGTCCAACATTTATACCCGCCGTACCTTGTCGGGCGAACACATCGTGGTTAATAAACATTTGTTGAAAGATTTGATTCGTTTGGGGCTTTGGGACGAGGAAACGCGCGAAATGTTGATAGCTTCCAACGGCTCGATTCAAAATATCGAAGGAATACCGCAAGAAATCAAAGATTTGTACAAAACTGCCTACGAAATTAGTATGCGAGTACTGATAGACCAGTCGGCGGATAGGGGAGCGTTTATTTGCCAAAGCCAGAGTTTGAACCTTTTTGTCGAAAATCCGAACTATAAAAAGTTGTCTTCTATGCACGTTTACGCATGGCAAAAAGGCTTAAAAACAGGAATGTATTATCTTCGGTCAAAATCGGCTGTTGATGCTATCAAGTTTACATTGAGCGAAAAACACCAACAAAAATTTGTCAAAAATCCAGTAGCCGCAAAAGAATTAGAGGCTGCGGCACCAAACAATGTGCCTGCCAAATTTTCGGACGAATTGCGCCCTGCGGGTAGTTTTGAAGGCAAAGCGTGCAGCATAGACGACCCCGATTGCTTGTCTTGCTCGGCGTAAGAAAGTGGGGGAGTGGGATTTTTTTTTAATTTAAGAAATAACATTGATTTAATTACAGTTACCACCTAAATTTATATTTATGAGTAAAAACTTTAGATGCCCTAATTGTGGGGCAGACGAATTTATTACAGAGCCAAATCAATACGATGTGATGAAATTTACAAAAAATGGGTTTGAAAATCAATCGACAGAAAGTATGGACGATTATAAAATTTACTGTAGAGAATGTGCCGAAGAAGTCGATGTTTTGAAATCATTGACAAAAGTTGTGCTTAAGAAATAAAATTATCGGAAGACGAGATGTTATCCGGAAGCAAAATTTTTAGATGAATTTTCTTTTGATGCGTTTAGATTTATTCAAATAAATAAGCCACACACCTCAATACAAAAGCACACAAAAGAATTATATTTGTTGTCAAAGTAAAGCAGTCAGTCGCAAAAGCGCGTCGGGCTGCTTTTTTTTGCGGATTTGTGGAGAAAAAATAAAATTATTTGCTAATTTTGTACTGTAAATTAAAAAACTAAATTTTGTTGCAAAAAATAGTTGTAATTTCTTTTTTGTCCTTGTTTTTGTACAACATCTTTGGACAATACCTGATGCTCGTTTTTGAAACGTTTGACATCGCTGTGGTCGCCGAGAAAGTACCAGAAAATACAACCGAAACACAGGATTTTGTTTTAAAAATTCCTGCCAACTTGTACCTGCACGCACAAGACGCTGAATACGAAAACAATGCTACGGATTTTGAAGTGGAGGGAAAATTTTATCAAATCGTCAAGCAAAGAATTGTAAACGATACGCTCGAAATTTACTGCTCGGTGGATAGAAAAAAAGAAAAAATACAGTCAGAAATGATAGAATTGGTAAAAAATCAGTTGAGCCAAGAAATATCTGAACAGACGAAAGCAAAAAGTAAATATCTATTTAAAAATATTCTTAAAGATTTTTTGTCCGAAAAGCAGTTATCTGGATTTAGTAATTCCTCCGAGTTAGGGCTTATTTGCGCCAAGAAAAGTAAGATTTACTGCGCCCAAAATATGCTATCTTACGAAGCAAAAAGTCAAATTTTTTCCCCGCCAGAGATTTTTAGGAATGAAGAAAAAATAAAGTACTCCATTTTTTCCAATTAATTCAATCAATAACAAGGCATTTTTGAGGCGCAACGCAGGGCGTTGAAACGAAAAAATAACGAAGTGGTTGGTTGTAATTGAGCATAAAAAATAAGTAGTTTATTTTAGACGCGTTCCTTACGTGACATATTTTTGTGAATGTCACATATTTACATTTTACTGCAATAAATTATTTCTGTAAGTGCTGGATTACTTTCGCACTTGCGTTCATCATTTTAAAAATTACAATGAAAAAAATATCTTTTTTACTCATCGTGTTGGCACATTTTTCGTCCACCAAAATCGTGGCACAGACCATGACTGACGGAATCATGATGCCGAAAAAAAATCTTTGCACAGGCTTGATATACAATTACGATGTTTGGGGCAAATATTGGGAGGGAACGTTGCTCCGCGAAAATAAAAACATCGGCACACACACCACACAATCCGTAAGTTGGATGGCGGCTTATGGCATCACGAACAAGGTTACGGCTATCGTAGGGCTGCCTTATGTATGGACAAAAAACAGCGCAGGCACGCTCTCGGGACAAAGTGGAACACAAGATTTTAGCGCAGCTGTCAAGTATAATCCCTTGAATATCAAGTTTTTAAGGACAGATTTTTCGGTAGATGCGCTTATAGGAGCGAGCGTTCCAGCGACCAATTATGTTGCCGATTTGCAGCCAATGTCTATCGGAATGAAATGTAAAACGGCTTTTGCAAGAGCTATTTTGTGCTTGCACCACGAGAATAATTTTGTGATTACTGCGCAAGCGAGCTATATTTATCGCCAAAATATTTTGATTGATAGGACTTCTTACTTCACGACTCGGCAGGTATATTCTAATGAAGTAGCGATGCCAGACATGGTTTTTCTATCCGCTCGCGCTGGATATTACAGCTACCGTTGGGCAGCCGAAGCGACTATCGAACAGATAAATTGCACAAGCGGACACGATATTCGCCGCAACGATATGCCGTTTCCGTCCAATAATATGGACCAAACTCGCATTGGCTTTTTGGGACATTATCGGTTCAGTAGTCTGCGTGATTTACAACTTGTTCTTTCTTTTAGCCATGTCACAAGCGGTAGAAATGTAGGACAATCTAACGCATTTTCTATTGGCTTGATGAAGAATTTTGACTTCAGTGGCGCAAGTTCAAAGCCAAGTGCTGCGAGCAAAATCCTTTAATTTTTTTAATACAATAAAAATTTTATCAATGAAAAATAGTTCAATAAAAATAATCATTTTTTCTATAATATGCCTCAGCGTTTGGAATGCTTGTAACAAAAATGTCGTTGAAAACGGTTTGGATTTAGCGGCACTTGCGCCTTCCAAATTAGATACCAACGCAGGTGTGTGGAAAACTGTGCTGCTTGTTTCGCCGTCCGATATTGCGCTTGCTGCACCAACCGCTACCAATAGCTCTGATTATCAGGCAGAAATAAGTAACCTAAAAACTACGATGGGCAGTTTGACCAATGAGCAAAAGTCAGCCGTCCAGTATTGGAGTGGGGGAGTCGTGTTGCGTTGGAATCAGATTATGCGAGAGCTTGTTGCCAAACATAATTTGCCGCCTGTGGAGAGTCCAGATGGAACTTATCCGATACCAGATGCCAACAATCCGTTTAATTATCCGACGTTTCCGTTTTCAAATCCGCCTTATTCGGCTCGTGCTTATGCTTACGCAAGTATTTCACAATACGACGCATTAGTGACAGCTAATTTTTACAAAAAACAGTTTAATCGCGCCTTGCCGTCTGCGGTAGATGCAAGCGTAATAGCTTCTGTGCCGAGCAAAACAACAGCGAGTTATCCGTCCGAATCTGCGGTCATTGCTGCGGCTTCTTATCAGGTGCTGAAAAGATTGTTTCCGACGGACACCGTTTACCTTTTTGAGAAATACAACGAGTCCAAAAATTTTGATTTGTGGTCTGGTATGGCAGTTCAGAGCGATGTCACAGCAGGCGATAATATTGGAAAATCTGTTGCCGCCAAAGTAATGGCGCGCGCAGGGGCAGACAATATGAAGTTTTCGGTCGGCAACCCAACCGTTTGGGATAGCCTCGCCAATCGCATCACGAGTGCGGGTGGCACTCCGTGGGTCAGCCAAGAAAATCCCAAGCGTCCGCCGATGTTGCCGCTTTTTGGGAACGTAAAAACATGGCTTTTGACTCCGTCGAGTTTGATTTCGGTGCGACCAATCGCTCCTTTTGCCATTGGTAGTGCAGAATTTAAAGCACAATTAGAGGAAGTAAAATCGGAGGTCACGACCAATTCTACAAGAGAAAAAATTGCTATTGTGCATTTTTGGGCGGACGGAGTCGGGACTTACACCCCGCCCGGACACTGGAATTATCTCGCTGCCGAACTCATTTACAGCAATAAGCAAAGCGAAGTTCGCTCTGCTCGAAATCTCGCGCTTCTAAATATGGCTTTGATGGATGCAGGGGTGAGTTGTTGGGATACAAAGGCAGTTTATTATCTTCCAAGACCGTCACAAATGGACGGAAATATCAAAACTTTGACGGGACTGCCGAACTTTCCGTCTTATACCTCTGGACACTCGACTTTTTCAGGAGCTGCCGCCACATTTTTAGCACATATCTTTCCGAATGATGCGACACGCCTGAACGGTTTGGCAGAACAAGCCTCATTATCAAGGCTTTATGGCGGTATTCACTATCGAATGGATTGTGACGCAGGGCTAAAATCAGGAAATGCTATCGGGGATTTTGCGGTGCAAAGAGCAAAAATAGATGGCGCAGAATAAATAAAATAAACTTTAAATCGAGCTTTACGGTTGTAAATGGGGAAAACGTCCTTTTTTTCTTACCTTCTTTACCGTAAAGTTCGATTTTTTAAATAAAAAAAATGTCATGAAAGTACCAAATTTTTTCAATTTATTGTCTATTTTTTTGTTGGGATTGGGTTGTTCTGTGAGCAACGGACAGAATAGACTTACTGCCGATGATTTTGAAAAATTCATCGCCAAGAATCCTAATTTGCAACTTATTGATGTCCGAACTTCGTCCGAGTTCGAGAACGGACACCTCGAAAACGCCAAGAATCTGAATATGAACGGCGGTAATTTTGAGCAGCAAATCGAAAGTTTAGACAAAAACAAGCCGGTTGCCGTTTATTGCGCAGCAGGAAGTAGGAGTAAGAAAGCGGCTTCAATACTCGAAAAATTAGGCTTTAGCGTGACAGAACTTTCAGGCGGAATTGGTGCATGGAACGGAGCGAGTAAAAAAATTGTGAAATAAAAAAGCCGCTCCATTTTGCTCAAAATAACGATGATAATAAATAACGCTTTCAGTTGAATTTTTTAGCACATATTTTTCTTGCTTATCCTTCTACCGAAAAAATGATGGGCAACATGATTGCGGATTTTATCCAAAAACGAGATGAAATTTTGTTTTCTGATGCTATTTGTGACGGGATAAAAATGCACCGCGCCATAGACGCTTTCACAGATGTCCACGAGTGCGTTAGGTTGGGTGCGCGTAGGTTGCACCCAAAATTTCATAAATACGCTCCTGTCGTCATTGATATTTACTATGATTATTTGTTAGCAAAAAATTGGGAAACATTCAATCCAACTCTGTCACTATCGGACTTTTCTTGCGAAGTTTATCGACGATTTGAAGAAAGAATAACTGATTTTCCGCCCAACTTGCAGCAACGATTACCCAAAATGATAGCCGCCAACTGGCTCGAAGCCTACGGCACAGAAGCTGGTATGAGATACACTTTTCAACGGCTGAGTCAGCGAACAACCAAATTTCCGATGGATTTTTCTGCTGCTTTTGATACTTTATTAATTGAGTACGAGCAATTTGATGCAGAGTTCAAGCAGTTTTTTCCTCAAATTCAAAAATATTTATTTGAAAAAGGATTTTAAAAAATTTGATAATCTCAATATTTAATATTTATTTTACAACGTCAAATTTTTTAATTTTCTATCAAAATAAATCAAATATGAAACCAAACCTTATGATTTTAGCGGCGGGCATGGGCAGTCGTTACGGAGGACTGAAACAAGTAGATGGAGTCGGACCGTCCAATGAAGCGATTATTGAATATTCTGTGTATGATGCGATACGAGCGGGCTTTGGAAAAGTGATTTTTGTCATCAGAAAAAGCATCGAAGCGGACTTCAAAGAAAAATTCAAGGGAAAATTTGAGGGAAAAATTGAGGTAGTTTACGCATTTCAAGAGATGGATTCTTGTACCGAAGGCGTTGAGAACGTACCCGAAAGGACAAAGCCGTGGGGAACTTCTCATGCGGTGTTGGCTGCCGAAGACCAAGTAGATGCGCCCTTTGCGGTCATTAATGCCGATGATTATTATGGCGTAGAGGCATTTCGCCAAATAGCTGATTTTTTAACAAATGAAGCTCGCTCAGACCATTACGGAATGGTTGGCTACATATTGAACAATACTTTGTCCGATAATGGCTCTGTTTCGAGAGGCGTTTGCGCTACCGATGAGCACGACTACTTGAGTTCTGTCACAGAAAGGACAAAAATTGAAAAAAAAGAAAGTATTATTTATTTTGAAGACGAGCAAGGCAGCCACTCGCTTGCCGAAAACACGGTAGTTTCGATGAACTTTTTTGGGTTCCACCCAAGTATTTTCAAACCATTGCGCACCCAATTTCATGCGTTCATAGCAGCCAATCGAGATAAGCCTAAAGGGGAATTTTTTATTCCGCTCACAGTAGATGCGTTGATAAAATCTGGCGAAATAACGATGAAAGTTCTCACTTCCAATGATAAATGGTACGGCGTGACTTATCAAGAAGATAAGCCGGTTGTGCAGGAGGCATTTCAGCGTTTGGTGGATAACAAATTATATCCTTCGCCGCTTTGGTAGCCGATATTTCAACTATTTTTTTGCAATTTTTCCCAGAAGGAAAGTTAATGCAACATTGTGAATACGGCAACGGCTATATTCACAAGACTTTTAAATTATATTTTGAAAATAATAGTAAAATGCAAAATATAATTTTGCAGCGTTTCAATCATAATGTTTTTAAAAATCCTTTGGAGGTTGCCGAAAATATGGCTCAAGTTTGTACCGAATTAGTAGCTTCTGGCAGCGACTACCAAATACTAACGCCCGTACAAAGTATTGATAATCAGTATTTTGTGACCTGTGGCGACCAGTATTGGCGAGCGTTTTATTTTATAGAAAATTCAGTGGCGATTGATAGTGTAGCAAATGCAGGTCAAGCCTATCAAGCGGCTCGTGCCTTTGGAAATTTTGTTTTTAAGTTAAAAAATCTGTCTCCGAGTGAGTTGCACACCATAATTCCAGATTTTCACAATGGAGAGAAAAGGCTGCGCGATTTTTATAAAAGTGTAGAAAAAGACGCTTGTGGTCGAGTTGAAGATTGTAAAGATTTGATTGATTTTGTCCACAAAAATCAAAAGATTATTGTAGAGGTTCAAAGATTAATTGACGAAAAAACGATACCCCAAAGGGCGATACACTACGACACCAAGATTAATAATGTACTGTTTGACAGTCATTTAGATAAAGTTATTGCGGTTATAGATTTAGACACGGTGATGAGTGGGGTAGTGCTTTCCGACTTCGGGGATTTGGTGCGGACGTGCAGTCCGACATTCGATGAAAACGAATCCGACGCCACTAAAATAGAATGTCGTCCAGAGATTTTTGAGGCAATTTTAGACGGTTATTTGGACGGCGTGGGCGATATTTTACTCAAAGCTGAACTCGAAAATTTAATGATAGGGGCTAAAAATATCATTCTTATTCAAGCTATTCGATTTTTTACTGATTATTTGGTAGGAGATGTTTATTACCCAATAAAATATAAAACGCATAATTTGGTTAGAGCAAAAAATCAGTTTGCTTTATACACTTCTATTTTACGTCAAGAAAATTATCTTAATAAACTCATTTTTCAAAAAATTAAAACTCAAAAGATATGATAAATCGAAGAAAATTTTTGCAAAACACAGCTTTAGCAGGTATTGGACTTTCTGTCACAAATTCGGCAATTTCTAAAGAATCTAAACCTTCTTTTGGTATTTTGAGAGAAAAGCCAAAATCAAAATTAAATGTTGGCTTCATCGGAGCGGGTCTGCGCGGACGCGACCATGTGGAAGAAATTTTGCAGCGAGAAGACTGTAATGTGGTGGCTATCAACGACATTGATCCAGCAGCGATGGAGGCTTGCAAAATATTAGTGGATAAATACGGTAAAAAACAGCCTAAATATTTTATAGATGGCGATAGAGGCTATCTTAAAATGTTGGAAATGAAGGATTTAGACGCAGTTATTATTGCAAGTCCGTGGATGTGGCACAGCGAACAAGCTATCGCTTGTATGAGAGCAGGACTCTATACAGGGGTCGAAGTCTGTGGAGCATTTTCATTGGACGAGTGTTGGCAATTAGTCAATACGCACGAATCTACAGGAAGTCATTTATTTTTTATGGAGAATGTTTGTTATCGTCGTGACGTGATGGCAGTATTAAATATGGTGCGACAAAATATGTTCGGTGAGCTGATTCACCTCGAATGTGGCTATCAACACGACCTGCGGGAAGTAAAATTCAACGACGGAAAGCAGCCTTATGGCGGCGGAGTGGAGTTTGGAGAACAGGGATTCAGTGAAGCACGGTGGAGAACTACCCAATCGGTGCATCGAAATGGCGACCTTTATCCGACTCACGGTATCGGTCCAGTCGCCCAATTTACGAATATCAATCGTGGAAATAGGATTTTGTATCTCACTTCTACGTCCTCCAAAGCGCGCGGACTGCATGAATATATCGTCAATCACCCCAAAGGTGGTATGTCACATCCTAACGCAAAAATAGAATTTAAATTGGGTGATGTTGTGACAACGGTTTTGAAGACTGTCAACGGGGAAAGTATAATCATCAGCCACGACACTGGACTGCCGCGTCCGTATTCACTCGGATTTAGGGTGCAAGGCACGAAAGGATTGTGGATGGACGTGAATAATTCTTTGTACATCGAAGGAACGTCACAAAAAGCACATAATTGGGAAAAAGCTACCGAATATTTGAAAAAATACGACCACGCATTGTGGCAAAAATACGAAAAAACAGCTGAGGGAGCTGGTCACGGTGGAATGGATTGGTTTTTGATGAATTCTTTTGTAGAGTGTGCGAAAAAGAATGAAGCACCGCCTTTTGATGCCTACGATGCAGCAACTTGGCTCTCTATAACGCCACTTTCGGAGCAGTCAGTTTCGTTGGGAAGCCAGCCGATGCCGATGCCAGACTTCACGCGCGGACGTTGGACAACGAGAAAACCAGTTTTTGCATTTGGCGAGATTTATTAAAAAAAAAATTAGGAAGAATAAAAAAGCCGATTTTAGATTGTCACTAAAATCGGCTTTTTTTATTAAATTTCCTCTTGCAAACGTTTCAGCAAATCCATAAAAATGGGTCTGCGACGGCGAGAAAGTTCTATTTTTTTTCCGTCGTCCATCAGAATATAACCGCCGTCACCGCGCACAAATTTTTTCATAAAATTCAAATTAATGACGTGCTTTTTATGAACTCGGTAAAAATTGACGGGTAAAAGTATGGATTCGTACTGTTTTATGGTTTTGGAAGCCGTTATTTTATCGCCATTATTGAGAAAAATATGCGTATAATTATCTTCGCCCTCGAAGCGCGCAATGTCTTTGAGATTGAGAAAATAAATACCGTCAATCGCCGAAACACTTATTTTTTCAAATGAATTGGGGTTGGAATAACTTTGCTTGAACACCTCCAAACGCTGCGGCATCTTGGAGGAGCGCACAGTATGCACTCGCCCAACTGCTTCCTTAAGTTTGTCGGGGTCAATGGGCTTCAAAACATACCCAATCGAGCCGTATTCGCAGGCATTTATGGCATATTTATCGAAAGCGGTAATAAAAATTATCTCAAAACTTATGTCGTCCAAGCGGTTGAGAAGTTGAAAAACGAGTCCGTCGGGCAAGCTAATATCCAAAAAAGCAACGTCAATCGTCGCTTCAGAGTCGTTCAAAATCGCTAATCCTTCCTCCACGGAACCGCCCTCCGCTATAACTTGCACTTCAGGGCAATAGTCGTGGAGCAGATTTTTTAGATTTTTACGTCCATTTATTTCGTCTTCAATAATGACAGCTTTTATCACTTTTAGAGCAATTAGGTTAAGGAAATTGGGAAACTACGCCATATATTATGACTAACTTTGCAAAGATAAAACAACTTTTTTATATTTGTTGCTGCATTGAACACATAAATTGTTTTATGATATGTCATTATTCTATACGAAAATGCTCAAAATTTGATAGAAAGCGTTTTAAAGTCGCAGAAAAATCGTATTTTTGCTAAACTTTTATACAGAATTTGGGTTAAAAATGTCACAAAAGTCTTAATATGAAAAATTTATTTGCAATAACTTGTTTATTTTTGCTATCGACGGCATCACTTTTTGCGCAAAATGTTGTGCTGGAAGGCTATATTTTTGAAGCCAATAATCGTGGTTTTCTCAATCAGGTCGAAGTCAATCTATTGCGCGACAGTAAAATACTAAAAACCACGCAGACCAATACAGAGGGATTTTTTTCTTTCAAAGTAGATAAAAATGTGACGTACAAAATCTCGGCGAGTAAAGATTTATTTTTTGAAAAAGACACCATTCTGACGATAAAAGAGGTCAGTGCTGGGGCAAAGTTTTTTACTAAAATCGAGTTGGAACGCAAGCCCGGCTACCTATTTGATGTCACATTGGCGCAAGTAATGGACGGTTTGAAGGCGCGCGACGGACTCGAAGGGGCGAAAGTGGAGATTTTCAACAACACGACGAGCAAGGAAGAAATGACGTTGGACAGCACTTTATCGCCCAATTTCAACTTCACTTTTGAGCAAGGAAATCACTACACGATACTCATTCGGAAGCAAGGTTTTTTTAATAAAAGAATCGAGGCTTTCGTCAATATTAAGGGTTGCATCTTGTGTATTGACGGGATTGACAACGTAAAACCGGGCGTTTCAGACAATCTTACGCAAGGACACCAGAGAGGCACTTTGTTGGCAAATATTGAGCTTCAACCGCTCGAACTCAACAAAACGATGCAGATAGAAAATATTTATTACGACTCTGGAAAGTTTGATATTCGGGACGATGCGGCAAAAGAATTGGATAAGTTGGCAGTCGTTTTGAAAGAAAATCCGTCGCTGATTGTGGAGTTGGGTTCGCATACAGATTCGCGTGGAGATGATGCTTCTAATCAATCGCTTTCGCAAAACCGTGCCAACGCTGCGGTAGAATATATCGTAAAAACTGGAATCTTAAAAGAAAGAATTACTGCAAAAGGGTATGGCGAAACTAAAATATTGAACCGATGCAAAAATGGGGTTACTTGTACCGACTTGGAGCATCAAAAAAATAGAAGAACTGAACTTCGAATCGTTGGTTTTGGGGTAGATCCTTACGATGGAAAAACGCTAAAAGATATTATTCGAGAAGAAAATTATAAGAAAAATTTTGATAAAAATGTAGCACAACTCGAAAAAGAAGAAGTCATCGAACTCAAAGAAGGTGAAACTTTGGAGCAAAAATTAGAGGGCAAATCTTCCCAAAAAGCGGCTCAAGAGGTTGCTAAAACCAACAAACGAGTAAAAATAATTGGAGAAGGTTCAAAGTTGGTCGCTGATTTTTCTTACGACGAATTTCCTGTCGAAACCGTTTTTAGCTATGTCACAAAAACATTAGATGGGAAAGAAACTATCTCGAAATCTTCGGTCTATAATGTTCCCAAAGGTTACACGGGATATTTGGTAGAAATATCTTTTTCAAAAGAAAAATTAACCGACGACAATGCAGTTTTTACACAATATGAAAACATTGTGACAGACAAAACAAACGTAGGATACAGAGTTTTGTTGGGAAATTTTGCCAAAAAAGAAGATGCAGAACTGTTCTTGACAGAAGCTGTGGAGATAAAATATCCCGATGCAAAAGTAATTCAATACAACAAGGGACTGAAAGTTGGCTACCTCGAAACTACTCGCCGCACTGTGCCAAAAGCCAGTAAAGACAAGAAGAATTAAACTAATTTATTAGCTCTAAATACTCATTTCGGGAATATCGCCGTCTATAATCAAGCGACCCGCAGTAGCTTTTTGAATCTGCTCGACCGTCACTCCCGGAGCGCGTTCTAAAAGCCTAAATCCTTGTGGCGTAATATCCAAAACAGCCAAATCTGTGACAATTTTTTTGACGCATTTCACGCCTGTCAACGGAAGGCTACAATGCGGTAGCAGTTTAGAATTGCCTGCTTTATCGGTGTGCATCATCGCCACGATAATATTTTCAGCCGACGCGACCAAGTCCATTGCGCCGCCCATACCTTTCACCATTTTTCCGGGAACTTTCCAGTTTGCAATGTCGCCTTGCTCCGAAACCTCCATCGCCCCAAGCACCGTAAGTTGGATATGTTGGCCACGAATCATCGCAAAACTCATCGACGAGTCAAATATCGAAGCACCTTTCAGCAGCGTAACAGTCTGTTTGCCAGCATTGATGAGGTCGGCATCTTCTTCGCCCTCCCACGGAAACGCGCCCATGCCCAATATTCCATTTTCGGATTGAAACTCCACATTAATGCCTTCGGGAATATAATTTGCGACCAAAGTTGGAATCCCAATGCCGAGATTTACATACCAACCGTCCCTTAATTCTTGCGCAATTCGCTTCGCAATTCCTATTTTATCCAACATATTTTTTTATTTTTATTTCAAAAATGTGACAGCCATCAATTAATTTTTTTCTGGACAGTTCTTTGCTCAATGCGTTTTTCATAATTTTTTCCCTGAAAAATACGCTGCACAAACACGCCCGGAATATGAATAAAATTTGGGTCAAGTTCTCCCGATTCTACGAGTTCTTCGACTTCTACGACCGTGATTTTTCCCGCCATCGCCATGACAGGATTGAAGTTGCGAGCTGTACCTTTGAAAATCAAATTTCCATCGTGGTCGCCTTTCCAAGCCTTTATGAGCGCAAAATCTGCGGTCAAAGCGGTTTCCAAAATATGCGGCTTGCCATTGAAAATTTTAACTTCTTTTCCTTCGGCAATTTCAGTTCCGTAGCCCGCAGGTGTAAAAAAAGCAGGTATTCCAGCTCCTCCAGCCCGACAACGCTCCGCCAATGACCCCTGCGGAATCAAATCCACTTCGAGTTCGCCGCTCAACATTTGTCGCTCAAACTCCGCATTTTCGCCGACATACGAAGAAACCATTTTTTTAACTTGCCGCTTTTGGAGCAACAAACCCAACCCAAAATCATCTACGCCAGCATTGTTGGAGATACAAATCAGATTTTTTGTACCTTTCGCCACGAGTTCAGAAATACAATTTTCGGGTATTCCGCAAAGACCGAATCCGCCCACCATTAGCGTCATGCCGTCCGAAATACCGTCAAGTGCGGCGGTTACATTTTCGACTACTTTATTCATCAGTTAAAATTATTTTATAAAAAAATATCAAAAATGTGACATTAACAACAAAATGTCACAAAAATGTGTTTTGAGAATTGAGAAAATTTTTAATATATTTTCTTAATTTCTAAAAATAAAGTGTCACAAAAAGACATTTTTATTTATTACTTCCCTGAATAATCCCGCCACCGATAACGTCATCGCCATCAAAAAAAACGGCGGATTGACCGGGAGCTACGCCTTTTACGTTGGCATAAAACTCAATTTTTACGGAGTTCGGCTCGCTGTTTTCAAAAATTTGACAAAGTGTGCCGGGATCATTGTAGCGGATTTGGCTCACAGCTTCTAAACCGTCTGCGGGCAATTTTTCGTATTTCATCCAATTTAATTTCCCAACTTGTACTCCATTTCGCAACAAATCATCTGTTTCTCCCAGAACGACAGTATTTGTTTCGGGACGAATTTCGGTTACATACATCGGTTTGCCGAAGGCAGTACCCAAACCTTTTCGCTGTCCGACCGTATAAAACGGATAGCCTTCGTGCGTGCCAATCTTTGCGCCATCAACACTCAAAAAATTACCACCGTTCACTTTTTCGTCCAATCCCTCCACGCGCCGCCTCAAAAACCCACGATAATCGTTGTCAGGAACAAAGCAAATTTCGTAACTTTCTGCTTTTTTGGAAAGGTCATCGTAGCCGTAGTCGGCAGCCATTTTGCGTACTTCTGGTTTTTGGTAATTGCCAAGCGGAAAAATAGTTCGTTGCAGACATTCTTGGCTCAATCCCCAAAGCACATACGACTGGTCTTTGTGTAAATCTGCGGATTTTGAGATAAATTTTCGTCCGTCCCGTTCATTTATTTTCGCATAATGTCCAGTTGCAATGAACTCACAATCCAGCGCGTCAGCGCGTTTGAGCAGCGAACTCCACTTGATGTGCGTATTGCAAAGCACGCAAGGGTTAGGCGTGCGCCCCGCCATGTACTCATCTACAAAATTATCTATCACAAAATCGCCAAATTCTTCTCGAATATCCACAATAAAATGATGAAAACCCATATCCACGGCGACCTGTCGAGCGTCGTTGATGGAGTCCAAACTACAACAACCAGTTTCTTTTTTTGAGCCGCCAGAGTTTGCATAATCCCACGTTTTCATGGTGATTCCCACGACTTCGTAGCCTTGTTCGTGCAGCATCATAGCAGTCACGGTGCTATCAATTCCGCCGCTCATAGCGACTAAAACCTTTCCCAATTTGCTCATTTTGAATGAGATTTTTAATTAAAAAATAATGCAAAAGTACAACTATTTTAGGTCAGAAAATACTTTTGGTGTCAAATACGGCAAATGAATATTTTTTTGCTTGCGTTTTTTTGCGCGAACAAAACTATTTTTTTATATTTCTCCCAAAAAAATAAATTTTTACAAAGTTCTGTCAATCAGTATTTTACACTTTTTATTTAAAAAAAATAAAAAAAATTTATCACAAAAGTTGCA
>JAYUHK010000200.1:0-4934 GCA_043767025.1 Saprospiraceae bacterium
TTAGAATTTATACAGAGCACTTGATTTTTTTGGTTACTTTCTTCTCCTTCCCCTCTGGGGAAGGTCGGGTTGGGGATAAAAAAAGTGACAAAGGACAAGAAAATTACCACAAAATCAAGATTAAATGAGTCAATTTAATATTCTTGCGTAACATCAGTAATTTAAAAAAAATTATTTGCTTCGTCCCCACCAAAGCGAGAGGCTCGACACGGCTATCATGTCCCAGATTCCCCACCATGCGGCTATCATTGCCATGCCGCCCAAGCCGCCGAAAAAGTTGAAAACCAACACCAATCCCAAACCAGTGTTGTGGATACCTGACTCTATTGCCAAAGTACGTGCGTCGCGGGTGTTGATACGAAAACTTTTTGCCACCCAATATCCTAACGCCAACGCGGCTGCATTGTGTATCAAAACGATAAAAAAAACTTTTCCGAGATGTTGTGACAGATTTTCGGCGTTGGAAATCAGCGCGCCGACGATGAAGCCGCCAAAAATAAGCAGCGACAAAATACTGACGGCTTTTTTTATTCGCAGCACTACGGCTGGAAGTATTTTTTGAAAAAAAATACCCGCCAAAAGCGGTAGCAAAATGAGCAAAACGATGATTTTGACCATCGCAAGTGGCTCTATAGAAATATTTTTTCGCAAGTCAGCGGCATCTGGCACGAGTTGGGAACAAAGGGCAAAGCTCAACGGGGTGCTGACGACCGCCAGCAGTGTCAGCAAAGACGTAAGTGTTACGGAAAGAGCGAGATTGCCTTTGGCGAGGTGCGTCGCAAAATTCGAGATGTTGCCACTTGGGCAAGCCGCAACCAGCACCATGCCGAGCGAAATGCTCGGCGCAGGGCGGAAAATATAGACCAAAGCCAACGTAAGCAACGGAAACAAAAGCAGCTGCGTGAGCAAGCCAACGACAGGCGCACGCGGCTGCCGAAATACTTCACGAAACTCGTCGGTACGAATATCGAGGGCGACTCCGAACATCAAAAAAGCCAAACAAATGTTGAGCATCGTCATTTGTGACGGGTCGAAATGGATACGTATTTGGTCGAGTTCGGTCATTTTTTAGGCTACTTTCCTATTTGGTTGCCAAGTTAGGAAATATTTTGGCATAAAAAAAACAGCCGTCTGCTTTTGTAAGTCAAACGGCTGTTTTTTTATTTTCTTTATCCCACACCAACTCTTACGGTTGTTTTTTACTGATGCGCATCGTCTTGATGATTCGGTTGTTGCGGTCAGAAAGGCGCACCAAATAAATACCAGAAGGCAGGTCAGAAATATTGTAGGTGTCGTCTTCGGTGGCGTAAAAACTGCGTACCTCGCGTCCCAAAACATTCATAAAGCTGATTTTAGCGATGTTGTCAGAAGGGTCGTTGAGCTTGAAATACTCGGTAGCTGGATTCGGATAAACCGATATGCGCGATGCGTCTATGTCACTCGTGCTGTTGGTTTCGGCACTAAAATTATAAACGCCTGTGGCTATCACGACGGCTGGGCTGCTTTGGAGTGAAAGTCTGATTTCGCCTTGTCCAACGCCTTTTTTGCCGTTGGGTTGCAAGTCGAGGTTCATTCTTCCGCTTTGGTTGGGCAGTAGGGTCACGAATTTGGTCACGACCGTCGGTGCCCAACAAGAATTAACGTCGCAAATAGAAAACACCCAACCCGGTTGAGTAGCGATGATGACTGCTTTCCAGACGAGCTTGAGCGTGTCGTTGGTTAGATTCTTGATGTTATTGACTCCGTCAATAGAAACTGCGGTCGGCTGCCCCGAAGCGTTGAGCGGATTGTTGTCAAAAGAAACTACACTTTGAGCTTGCGCGAACAAAGTAGAAGTGCAGAAAATTACAGACAGAAGTATATTTTTTTTCATTTGAAATTGGTTTGTTCTGATTTATCTTATTTTATAACAGAATTATAAGCGCAAAGTTATCTACATTTGGTTGAAATAGCAAATTTATTTTGGCTGTTGCGAAAAATATTTTTGTAAGCGGCTACTCGGCTCTACTTTTTACTTTTTGCGACACTTATTTTTTCAGTTTTTTTCTTTTCTATCAATTTTATTTTTTCCTTCTCAAAAATCAAAATAGTAGCAGCCAAAGGCGGCAGCCGAAGCGTTACAGAATGATTTTTTCCTTGCCAAACGCTCGCTTGGGTGGCGATTGGCGTGGGATTGAGTTGCCCACTTCCAGTGTAGCGAGTGTCGTCGGAGTTGAAGATTTCTGTCCAAACGCCAGCGTCGTGCGAGCCGATTCGGTACTCTACATGGACATTGGGAGTCAGGTTGAGGACGACCATGACAGGCGGCGTGTGTTCGTTGCCTTTTCGGAGGTAACTCATGACGCAGTTTTGCGTATCGCTCATGTCAATCCACTCAAAACCTTCGGGCGAAAATCCTTTTTCGTAGAGTGCGGGCGTGTTTTTATACACGGAGTTGAGGTCGCGGACGGCGGCTTGCATTCCCTTGTGGTGCTGAAACTCGCTGAGCCACCAGTTGAGTCCCAAGTCGTGGTTCCATTCGTGGCTTTGCGCAAATTCGCTGCCCATAAAGAGCAGTTTAGTGCCAGGGTGCGTGAACATATAAGTAAATAAAAGTCGGAGATTGGCGAATTTTTGCCACTCGTCGCCGGGCATTCGCTGCAAAAGCGAGCCTTTTCCGTGTACCACTTCGTCGTGCGAAAGCGGCAACATAAAATTTTCGGAGAACGCATAAATCAAGCTGAACGTCAGTTCGCTCTGGTGCCAACGGCGATAAATAGTTGGTCTTTTGAAATAGTTGAGCGTATCGTGCATCCAACCCATCATCCATTTTTGCCCAAAACCCAATCCGCCGTCATATACGGGACGCGAAACGCCTGCGAAAGCCGTAGATTCTTCCGCGATAGTCACTACATCGGGAAATTCGCGATAGACGGTTTCGTTAAATTCTCTCAAAAACTCAATAGACTCCAAGTTTTCGTTGCCGCCGTATTCATTCGGAATCCACTCGCCCGCTTTGCGCGAATAGTCGAGATAAAGCATCGAGGCAACCGCATCTACCCGAAGTCCGTCGGCATGGAATTGGTCAATCCAAAACAAGGCGTTGCTTATCAAAAAAGAGCAAACTTCGTATCTGCCGAGATTAAAAATTAGGCTTTTCCAGTCGGGGTGCCAGCCTTTGCGGGGGTCGGAATGTTCAAAAAGTCGAGTACCGTCAAACATTGCCAAGCCGTGTGCGTCCTCTGGGAAGTGCGACGGCACCCAATCCAAAAGGACTCCGATGCCTGCTTCGTGGAGTTTGTCTATCAAAAACATAAATTCTTCGGGCGTGCCTTGTCGGTTGGAGGGCGCAAAATATCCTGTCACCTGATAGCCCCAAGAGCCATAAAATGGGTGTTCCATGACAGGCATAAATTCGACATGAGTGAATCCCAATTCTTTGACGTAAGCCACCAACTGCTCGGCAAGCTCCACATAGCTCAAAAAACGTCCGCCTTCGCCCTTTCGCCACGAGCCGATGTGGACTTCATAGACAGACATCGGCTGCGGCTGATTGGCTTTTTCTTTCCGTTGGGCGAGCCATTTTTCATCTTTCCATGCGTAGTGTTTGGTGTCCCAAATCATACAAGCTGTGCTTGGAGGCGTTTCCCAACGGCGTGCGAAGGGGTCGCCTTTGTGCATCATTCGTCCGTTGGGTGCTTTGATTGCGTATTTGTAGAGATCGCCTTTGGCGGCGTGCGGCACGAAACCCTCCCAGATGCCCGAGCCGTCCCAGCGTGCTTGGAGCGGGTGTGCGTTGGCGTTCCAACCATTGAAACTACCTGTGGCGGACACCGAAAGCGCGTTGGGTGCCCAGACGGCAAAGTAAGTTCCCGCCACGCCGCCTACTTCTACGAGATGGCTACCGAGTTTTTCGTAGAGTTTGAAGTGTTTGCCGGCGCGAAAAAGATGAATATCAAATTCGGTAAGGAGGCTAAAATCTTGCATTTGCGTAAGGTTGATTGATGAAAATGGTTGAACGAATTGTTTTTGAGAAATTTTATTTAGGAGCAAGTGATTTGCAAAGTTAAAAAATATTTGGCAACGGCGATTTTTTTTAAGCGCGGAGTGTTTTTATTTTCAATAAAAGTTTGAATGTCCGTATGTGCAAAGATAAAAAAATTACCCCAAAAAAAAACCGTCGCTCGAAAACACATTTCGAGCGACGGACTTTTTATTTGGAAATTTGGTTGTGGTTTAAAATATATGATACTTATAATTACGTTGCTGGAACATGATTTTGATAGCTGCTTCGTGGTGTTCATCTTTTTTTGAAAAGCAGGTAGTTTTTCTAACAAAACGCCTGTTTCGCACTCTCAATCCGTTATTTACGCCCTCAATATGGACGGTTAAATCCTTTCCAATTCGGTGATTTTCTTCCCTAAAAACGGCGGAAAAAGACCTCCAATCATCGGTACAATATTCATCTATTTGAGCCGATTTGTAATGCCTTGACTTGGGCTTTATTTCACACTTTTTTGACTTCATTGATAGCGTATTTAGCACGCTGTGACGACTTACACATGGCACAGTTTCTATATCTCGAATCCTACTGTTGCGAAGTAACATGTTTACTATCAAGTGTTTAATTTCTGGAGCAGCTCCTCTATAAATATATGTATTTTGGAATTGCTCTTTGCATTCCTCACAAAGAAAATTTTGAATACCGCTTGATTTATGATTATTTTTATTTACTTTCATCGCACGACAATGAGGGCAAACTACCTTCACATTTATTTTGCACATAAATCAAAGGTACGCCTTCGTTGTCTATTTTTGCTCTATCATACATCTTGAACCACAACCAATTATTTGGCATAAGTTCTTACACTTAAATAGATGACCTTTAATATTCGACATAATTCGTTGATTTTCAATAGTTTATGATGACTCAAAATTAAAAACTAAAAACTTAT
>JAYUHK010000201.1:0-14458 GCA_043767025.1 Saprospiraceae bacterium
ATTACAACCAATCACTGCGTTATTTTTTCGTTACAACGCCCTGCGTTGCGCCTCAAAAATGCCTTGTTATTGTTTGAATTGATTGGAAAAAATTAAGTACCTTATTTTTTCCTCATTCCTTATTCGACCACAAACTTTTGGATAGAAATATTTTTTCCGTCCGATAGGCGCAAAGCGTAAGTTCCTTTTGCCAACCCATTGACACTGAATTGGTAGTCGAAACGTTGGTTTTCGCCCGACAGAAATTGTTTGCTCAACAATTTGCCTGCCATATCCAATACTTCAAATGTAATATAGTCCGCTTGTACGCCGCTCAATTTTACGTTCAAATACTGGTTGCCATTCACTGGATTGGGCGAAATTTCGGCTTTAAATTCTTCCTTCGTGCGCAGATAGACGGTGTTGCTGTTTTCGGCACTTCCGTCTTGGTCGTGTGTCGCCAGACGATAATAATTATCTCCTGCGAAAGGGGTTTTATCCGCCAGTTCGTAGCGATGTATGTCCAAAGCGTTGGTTGCTTTGACAGTACCAATATTTTGAAAATGAATGCCGTCGCGACTTTTTTCTACGCCGTAGTCGGCTACATTTTTTTCTTGCGCTACCGTCCAGCTCAACTGTGCTTCATTATTTTTCAGAACGCCGTCAAATGTCAGCAACTGCGACGCAAGCGGCACGAGTGGCGTGGTAATGATGCGAAATTTGTAGCAAGTGTGCCACGAAGTCGCCGTCACGTTGGAGTGCGTGATGCGGAAATAGTAAGTCCCTGCCGCCAACGGCACGGCGTTGGTAGTCGGAGTAGTGAGCGAAATCAAACTGCTCGTACCCGCTGCACTGTTGAAAAATAAAGGCGCGTCAGCATTAGAGTAAGCGGTCGGAGTTGCTTGATAAAAATCAGCGCGGACAGGCAAACTTGGATTGCTGTACAGCTCTAATTTCGCATTTGCTACCGCCGTTGGTATTGTTACTTTGTACCAATCGCCGTCCACTTTGTTGTTGGCGGTGTTGGTGCGCTCGCTGGCAGTCGGCACGATGTCGGCACGAATCTGGGGAATACCTGCGAACCAAACATTGATGTTGGAGCTAATATCGTGCGCAAAATACGGATAATCTCCTTCGTCCAAGCCACGCACTACGAAGTCCAAATCGCCCGGCTCGCTGGTGTGAAAGATGCGAACAGTGCTCGTGAGGCGGTCGCTGAGGCGATTATTAACGCCATCGGTAGGGCTTGGAATACAAACTCCATTATAAAAGTCATTTGTATATCCGTTTGCGCCGCCCGAAAACAGCCACTGTCGTTGGTCATCTACTACGCCGTCGCCTGCGCAACCGTAAGCGGGACTTCCAGAAGGATTGCCGCAGAATAAATTGAATTGATTGCCGACATAGTAGGTATATTTTACGTCGTTGGGCAAGCCCATTGCAGGATTTTCTTTTGTGCCGTCTTGTGCCAACGGACTTCCAGCTTGGTTGATACCAATGATACCCGTCGTCGTGTTAGAGCCGTCTGCGTTCACATCTTGATTGTGAAAGCCGGGAACTCCCGTTTCGTTGCCGCCGTAAAGATACACGCCGCGATAATTGCTATTGGACGGATATTCGTAGCGCAAATCACGCACCGCTTCGGAGCTAATATCTGGGACGCTGTTGCGCTCTGTGGTATTACCATTTGGGTCAATAGCAAAAGTGCCACTGTTACTTCCGCGATGCGGCGTACCGACGGTAAAAAGTTTGGCTACTTTGTGGTCAGTCGGAGTGACCCACCATTTGTATGCGCCGCCTTCTACTCTCTGCAAATATTCGCGGCTCTCCAAACCACCCATCGAGTGACCGACGAGGATAACTTTAGTTTTGGTCGGATTGGCAGCTAAAACTTTTTCTATCGCTTTTTTGACCGCATATCCTTGTTTGTAAATGGCGGATTGGTTGCTGTTGGAGTTGTTGCTTACTGAAGTGCCTGTTCCGATAGAAATACTTGGACTGGCTTGATTTTGATTCCAAAAATTATTCCAGTTGAGGGCGTAAACGCAGCCCGACGACAAGGTATTGGTTTCATTTACGAACTGAACGAGAACATCGTCGTCGTTGTTGCCCAAAACACCGTCTGCGCCAGTGAGTCGAAGCGCAGCATTTCCAGAAGTTCCCATTTGAGCGTTCAATACGCCGTGAAAAACGTCGGTCAAGCCGCCCCAGATGCCTGTAAAGTTTCCATCGGTATAAAAACTCGAAAAAGACGCGTCGTCGCCGTCCAAACCGTGAAGAAAAATGACAGGATACGGACAGTCACCACATTGAGCGGCTGCGCCAAAAGGAAGGAATAAAAAGAGCAGGCTTTTGAGAAAAACACTACCCGTTGTCTTGAATTGTAATTTTGTAAACATCGCGAATAAGGTTGAATTTTGTAAAAAATTAGGACTGAACGAAAAACGTCACAAAAATACATAAAAAATTAATATTTTGTATTTTTTAAATCTTTTTTTTATCTTTTTTTTGCCTGTCATAAAAGAAATATTTTACGCCAAAAAATCTATACTCTTTCGATGTGCGCCCCGAGCGCGCGAAGGCGACCGTCCATGTTCTGATATCCCCTATCAATCTGATGGATTTGGTGGATAATGCTGCGTCCTTTGGCTGAAAGCGCGGCGATGAGCAACGCAACGCCCGCTCGAATATCGGGCGAAGTCATCTCCAAGCCACGAAGCTGCGAGCGTTTGTCCATGCCGATTACAGTGGCGCGGTGCGGGTCGCAAAGAATGATTTGCGCACCCATGTCAATCAGTTTATCTACGAAAAATAG
Organism: Saprospiraceae bacterium; assembly: GCA_043767025.1. Classification (GTDB taxonomy): domain Bacteria; phylum Bacteroidota; class Bacteroidia; order Chitinophagales; family Saprospiraceae; genus JAYUHK01. Next base: position 2,795 of record JAYUHK010000201.1, read on the forward strand.
GCGACTTTCAAACATTTTTTGATGAATCAATACGCTGCCGCGCGCCTGTGTAGCGAGTACCAGAATAATGCTCATCAAGTCGGGCGTGAAGCCGGGCCAAGGCGAATCATAGACGGTCAGGATAGAACCGTCGATAAAGGTTTGTATTTCGTAGTGTTCTTGTGCTGGAATATGAATATCGTCGCCGACGAGGTTCATTTTTACGCCCATTCGCTCGAAGATGTAGAGCGTGTTGCCGAGTTCGTGGATTTGGCAATTTTTGATGGTAATATCGGACTTTGTCATTGCTGCCAAGCCAATAAAAGACCCAATTTCTATCATATCTGGCAACATTCGGTGCGTGGTGCCGCCGAGCCGCTCCACCCCTTCGATGGTCAATAAATTCGAGCCGATACCTGTTATTTTTGCGCCCATACCGTTGAGCATTTTGCAGAGCTGTTGGACGTAAGGTTCGCAGGCAGCGTTGTAGATTTGGGTAGTGCCTTCGGCTAAAACGGCGGCTAACAAAAGGTTGGCAGTTCCTGTCACAGAAATCTCGTCCATCAACACAAATGCGCCCTTCAAACCGTGCGGAGCTTCGATAAAATACACGTCACGATTGTCGTCATATTTTAAATTTCCTCCCAACTTTTCGAGTGCCAAAAAATGAGTGTCGAGGCGGCGGCGACCGATTTTGTCGCCCCCCGGTTTGGGCAGAAAGGCTTTTCCGAAACGTCCCATCAGCGCGCCTATCAGCATCACCGAGCCGCGCAAACCTTTCGCTCTGGCTTCGTATTCGGGAGAGTTGAGATAGTCGAGGTTCACGTCGTCGGCTTGAAAAGTGTAAGTGTCTGAGTTGATTTTGTGAATCTTTACGCCCAACTCTCGCAACAATTCGATGAGCCTATTGACATCTATAATGTCCGGAATATTTGAAATAGTAATGATTTCGGAGCTGAGCAATACGCCACAAAGTATTTGAAGGGCTTCGTTTTTAGCTCCTTGTGGGATTATTTCGCCGTGCAGCACTTGTCCGCCAATGACTTCAAAAGAATCTGATTTCATTTTTTTATAATTTTTTCTGCAAATATAGTTAATGAATGCGTACAAGGAACATATCTAAAATAAAGTAAGTCCATGCACTTAAATAGATGACATTTAATGTTCGACATAATTCGTTGATTTTCAATAGTTTATGATGACTCAAAATTAAAAACTAAAAACTTACAACTACTTACTCAAATTTATTTTGTGACCACAATCCAAAATTTAGATATATTTGCAGATAGTTTTACAAAAAAAATACATTTTAAAAATAAAAATATGAAAAAAATATTTTTCAATCTATTGATTGTCCTTGTAAGCGTCGCTACGAGCCACGCACAGGACTCCCTGAATATGCACTTATTCAGTCACTTGAAGCCCAGCACCGACGTTAATTACACTGATATTTGGGGCTACGCAGATGCCAACGGACGAGAATACGCCATCATCGGAGGGCGGCTCAACACTTATTTTGTCAATATCACGCAGCCTACTACGCCCGTGATTGTCAATACTTTTCAGCACGACGCGAGCAGTATTTGGCGCGACTACAAGACTTACCGAAAATATGCGTATTCTTCGGCAGACCAAGGCACAGAAGGGTTGCGAGTGTATAGTTTGAGTAGTTTGCCCGACTCGGCGCATTTGGTGGCGCAAATAAATACCGATTTTGTCCGCGCTCACAACATATATATTGACACAGCGACGGCGAGACTTTATGTGTTGGGTGCTTCGAGCAATGTCACGAGCTTCAATATTATGGTGTATAATATTTCTAATCCAGCTTTACCCGTCTTGGAAACGGTAGCCACACTTCCCGGAGGCTATATTCACGATGCTTTTGTGAGGAATGATACCGTGTATGCTTCGCACGGCAACAACGGATTTTTTATTTATAAATACAATCGGACGACCAATAAGTCTTTTACCAAATTGGACGCTAAAACAACTTTCTACGGCTACAATCACAGCAGTTGGGTCAGCAACGACGGTCGTTACGCGGTTTTTGCCACCGAAACACACGGCACGCCGCTTCGAGTGGTGGACGTGAGCAATCTCAACAACGACGACGATTTGGACACAATTAGCAGCTTCAAGTCCAATCTGGAGCTTTCAGATGCCAACAGCATCGTCCACAATCCGTTTATCAAAGGTAATTTGGTAATAATGTCGTATTATTTCGACGGCGTTCAGATTTTTGATATGTCCAATCCCGCCCATGTGGTGCGAGTGGGTTCTTACGATACTTATCCACAAAATAACGGCAATGGCTACGGCAGTTACGACGGCTGTTGGGGCGTTTATCCGTACTTGCCTTCTGGCAACATCATTGCGTCCGACATCTCCAATGGCTTGTTTGTGCTAAAATATTCGCCTGCGTCTTCGAGTGTTGTAGAAAATAATTTTTCTTACAAAATAACTATTTTTCCGAATCCTTCGGACGGAAAAATAGTGCGTGCTGCACTGCCAACAGAACTTTTGCAAATAGAAAATCTGACGCTTGAAATTTTTTCTAACACTGGCGTATTGTGTTTTCAGACAAAGAAAAATCTTGAGAACGCCAATCTTGAACTCGAAATCCCGCAGGCTTTGAGCAATGGATTGTACCACTTGACGGTTCGGAAAGGCGAGCAAATTTTCTGCACGGAGTCGTTTTCGGTGTCGAAATAAATTACTGGCGCAGCAGCAGCACATCGCCCGATAGTTGTTTGCTGACGGGTTGCTCTTTCAGCGTCCCGCTCACCGTGAGCGACCATGTGTAGATGCCTTCTACGCATTTTCGCTGCGAATTTCCTGCGCTGCCGTCCCACGTGGCGTTGATGTTTTGAGTGCTGAACATCAAGCCGCCCCAACGGTCGTAAATGACAAATTTGTACTGCCGAACATCTGCCAAAACGGTGTTGAAATACGGTTTGAAGTCGTCGTTGTTGCCGTCATTGTTGGGCGAAAAAGTATTGGGGACAAAAATATTCAGCTCGCAGTCATCGGCTTTTACTTGATAATTGACTTGCCACGACGCACATTCATCGGAAACAACAGCGGAGTAATTTCCTGCTTCGGTGACGGTTCTGTTGGCTTGGGTGCTGCCGTTTTCCCACACAACTCGCTCTTTGGTGCGTGCCGTCCCCGCCAAAATCGTCAAAGATTTATTCCTACAAATAGTGGTGTCTATGCTCAAATTGGGGCGCGCGTTGGGCAAAACATAGACGGTAATAGAGTCATTTTGAAGACAGTTCAAAGCACTGTTGTAAGCAACCACGTTGTAGGTTCCCGTTTGGTTGGTGGTGTAAGAAGGAGCGGAAGAGCCGTCCTGCCAAATAAATTTCAAATCAGAAATATTGGGTTTGTAGGCATTGATGACCAGATTTTGTCCCTCACAAATCGCCGTATCTCGAGGAAAATTACTTTTCATTGATACCAGCAGCGCGTCGTCGAGCAAATAGGTAGTAATGGGATAACTTGGACGCATAGCAATAAGCCCAGTTTTGAGAAGCGGTGTCTTGCTATTGTCTTTAAAATTGCCGAGAAATAAATATTTTTCGTTGCCCGCAGCCGTAAAACAGCCTTTTATCTTCACCCAACTCGTGTCAGCTACTAATCCGCTTTCCACACGCGGATTGAGTTCAAGCACGGTATTGATTCCTTGACCAAAATTGTTGTACGCTCTTTTGTCCAAAGCCATATCCACATGGTTGGAATAATAATAACCCGAGCCAAACTCTAAATACAACTTGGCGTACATTTCAAAATAATAAAGTTGTCCTTTTTCTAATGTTTTTTTGAGTTTGACTTGCAAATAAAACCTATCTGTGGGATATTCGTCTTCTATGTCGTCGCCCGAGCGCGTGTAAATAGAAGCGCAGCCGCTCCGACCGCGCCCCACAGTGTCGAGAACAATATTGATTTCGGAATAGCACGTGTCCGTACATTCGTCCAAATCGTTGTAGGGACGGTTCCAGTAGAGCGGCGCAAGATTTCCGATCCAATTCGGGCAAGTATTGAATAAATTGAAACCTCCGTTGGGAATTAGATTTTCCTGTGCCGCAGCAGCGTGGTTGAGCAAAAATATACAGAAAAAAATACGCAGGATTGTTTTCATAATACGATGGTTTTTTGATGAGGAAATGATATTTTTATTTCCATATTTTTTGGAGTTCGCTTTCGGCGAGTTTGCCTTGCGGCGTATAATCTCGCTCTGGATAACCTTCGTGACCCTGCATATTGGGAAACCATTTCCAAAGGAAGCCGCCGAGCCAATATTTTTCGTTCCCAAAAGTACGCCACAAAGCCAGCAAAGCATTGGATTGCGCGCGCTGATTGACGGGCAACGTAGTGGCTACTTGCTCGACTTCCCATATTTTTCCCGCGCAACCGTCTATGCTCATGTAGCCATATTCGGTGAACAAAATCGGGCGATTTATTTTCTCCGAAAATGCTTTTATCCGCTCTTTGTGGGGCTGCCAAGCGGTTTCTAAATCTTTCACAGATGGCGTTTGGTCGGCTATGAGCGGAAAATATGCGCTGATGCCGACCATGTCGAGCGCGTCCCAAAACGGAATTTGCGCGTACTCGTCCCAGTTGGCGGAGTAAGTGAGTTTTCCTTTGTATTGACTGCGAATTTTTTGAATCAACTGTCGCCAAAATTTCTCTCGCTTTTGGGCGGATATTTTAAATTCTGTCCCGACACAAATCGCTTCCACGCCCATCGAATCCGCCATAACTGCAAATGGCAGCAAATAATTTTCATAACTTTTTTCCCACGCCTCCCAGTCGGCATCGGTCGCAAAGTCCAGCCCGCCCGTCCAGCTTCCCGGCACATACACTTGTGGTTTGAGCATCACTTTCAAGCCTTCGGCGTGAGCGAGGCGGATAGTCGTGCGCACGCCTTCGGGTCGCTCGCCCCACCACTGCCAGCCGCCAGTATTGTAGGTAACGGCTGGTTTGTCGGGCGTTGTGAAGGCATACGGGACTGCGGCTATCCAACCTGCGCCAATATTTTTGACGGGCAACATCGGCGACTCCGAAAAAGGACTCGGAACAGCCACAAAGTTCAAGCCCTTCCATTTTTCGTACTTCGGCACCGTGTCGGCGGTCAATGCGGTGTCGGTTTTTGCTTTACAAGAAAGCAAAAAACAGAGATAAAATAAAAATTTGGTAAAAATATTCTTCACAATTTACGAATTTAGCAATTTTAGAGCTAAAAAATGATTGTATTTTTAGCAATAAAATTACTTTTTACACATCATATTTTACGAATTTCATAATTATTCACAGCAAATAATAAAAATAGTGTAAATATTTATCAAAATAAATAAAAAATTGATAAAAAATTTGGATATAATTTATAACTCTCGTACCTTTGCATTATCAGAAACGAAGGACGGAGAGATTTTCTACAAAAAATCAATCTTAATTTTTGGACGATTACAACAATGTGAGGTGATGAAATTGGCAGCCATGCCCTCCTGTCTCGGGGGTAGGGAGTTCGGGATAAACCCTGTTTCGGCAGCGACTAACCGCCCTTTGAAGGTTCGACTCCTTCCCTCACAGCTTTTTTTTTGGACGTAAAAGTCTTCGATGGTTGCTTTCCAACTGCGAAGGCTTTTTTTTGTAATTGTTCGGTTAAGAAATACAAACTTTTCGTGTCAAAAATCTCTACAGCATTCTTTTATTGCTCTCTATTGGCGATTTTTAACCTATAATTTCAAAGAAGAATTTATGCAGGCAGTCACTATTTTTTCTTTGGTTTGACTGTACGTTTCTTTTATATTTCTACAAGTTTTACTTTCTTTTTTGAATTAAACTCAACGATTCTTTGCCAATTTATCTCTCCATTTTCACAAAAATCTTGTGCAAATTTTAGGGTAAATTGGTTGATAACTTTTGAGTAGGCTTTCAAAAACTGGTCGTTCTTTTCTTTTGCCTGATGTCCAAGTGGCTCTATAATATCGGTATAAAAGTTTTCCTCACCCGAAACAAACGTCCAAAATCTTTGACCACAAAGTTTTTGATAGTCCCCTTTATCGGGTCGATTATCTTAATATTTTACGTTGTAATATTTAACTTTTCATTAATAGCGTCAGCTATTGCACTATACCAATCAATATTTTTGGCAATTAAGTCTTCAACTGATTCAATTTCGTCTATTGTTAATTCTCTATTTATTTGGTCTAAAGCGACTGTTTGAACATCTTCCGTGTTTAAAGAATATATTATTTTTTCATTCATGTTAGTTGAAGTAATTTATTTTATTTGAAGAAAATATTTTCTCTGTGCCATTTTATTGCTGCAGTATGAGGGTAATTATTTGCATCAATAGGAAGTGATAACATTAATTTTTGATTAGTTAGTTCTTCAATAAAACTATAATTATTCATCTTCCCACAATCATTTGGCAAGGCATAAATTCTACTTGATGTTATAATGCTAAAATCGTCCTTTAAGCTAAACCAACCTACATCAAACGCCCAATGATGTAAGCGACATAAAGCTAAACCGTTCCATATATCATCTTTCCCATTATTACTATGAGGGACAATATGTGCAGCCTCTACCTCCCAACGCAAATTTTTAGGAGCATACAATTTTAACCCACAAATCGCACATTTATTGTTGTAAACATCTATTACTGCTTGCCTAAATCCCCGATTTCTGAGTTTCATTTCTTTAGAAACTTGATAAGTCTTTTTACTATCTTCAAAAGGATTATACTCTTTTGGTTTTTCTTGCGCTAAAATATTTTTAGCTATATTTTCAACTTCAAAAGATTTTACACTTAAAACTTCTTTTTCAATTAAAGGGATATCTAATATTTCTAATACTTTGTCATACCCTTCTTCTGTAAGCATCCATTCTTTTTTATTATTGAGAATAAGAGTGGTTGAAGGTCTGGTTACGAGTTTTTCTTTTGCTAAAACATCTGCGGCTCTGTATAGTAGCCTATGCCACAAAGGAGATTTAACTATTCTATTTTCTTTAAGATAAGTCCTCTCTAAAACAGCATTTTTTTGTTCTGCATTTAAAGAAAAATACTCTGCTATTTCATCAACTACAGTTTCGTCAGATGAAAATTCTCTTACTACGCCATTATGCCTAAATAAAGTTTTCAATAATGCCGCTTCGACCTCTATCTTACTGGGCATATTATATTTTTTAAGCATTTCACTTTCATAGCTCATAACTTAACATTTTTTGAGCTGCAAAAACTGTAGTTCCAGAACCTGCAAAAGGGTCAAGTATGGTATCATCTTCTTGGGTAAAAAGCCTGATAAACCATTCGGGTAAATTTTCAGGGAATGCTGCGGGGTGATTTTTATTGCTACATTCGGTTGCAAAATGTAAAACATTAGTAGGATAAACGGTTTCTTTACCTATCCAATTAGAAATATTTTTACCAAAACCACTGCCATTTTTAGCATTATCACGTACTTTATCCGTTTCGCTGAGATTTTTTAAACGCCCTTTTGCCCAATCTCCAATTGGGACTTTGACAGTGTCTTGATACATATTAAATTTCTTGTTTTTATTAAACTGCAAAAGTCTTTCCCAGCTATCCCGAAAACGATTTGACCACTTGCCGGGGTATGAATTTTTTTTGTGCCAGATAAATTCTTCTGTCCAAAACCAGCCTTGCTTACGGAGTTCTAAAATCAATTCTAAAACATACGTACTTCTTTCGCCTTCTACTACTTTTTCTTTGATGTTTAGCACAAACGTTCCTGTTGGCTTTAACACACGCAAAAGCTCATCTGAAACGGGTAAAAACCATTCTACATATTTCTCTGCCTGAATACCACCATAAGTGTCTTTGCGTTGGTCAGCATAAGGAGGAGAGGTAAAAATGAGGTCAATGGAATTGTCAGGAAGTTGTTTTAAAACTTCTTTGCAATCACCTAAAAAAATATCTGTTTTTACTTCTATCATTGCTTTTTGTTCAAGTCGGTTATCTTGAATTGCAAAGTTAATCATTTTTTGATTTTGTTTTTAGTTCTGTTATTTGTTTTATTATGATTGCCTGCGAAGGCTTTTTTTTTCGACACATTCCATCACCACCCTCATTTTTTGCTCGCCTGAAACAAAAAAGCCTTGTCTTCGGCAGTCAAGCTGTCGTAGCCCGTTTGCTTGATTTTATCCAAAATACTATCCAATTCGCTCTGAAAGCTGTCCGAGTTATTGCTTTGGTTGGAGGTTGTCTTTTGATGTTTTTTATCTTCATTTTTGTACGCCATTTTAGGCTTCGGACGCTTTTGCGACGTTGATTTTTGCGAAAAAATATTTTGAAGAAAAGAGGAAATCGCAGCAAAAGTACTGTTGATGGGAGCAGACAAATCCCTGCCATTGCGCAGCTGCGTCACAAAAAACCAACCAAAAAACGCACCGCCAAGATGCGCAAAATGTCCGCCCGTATTATTGACGTTGGCAATGCCCATCAAATCTAAAAAAAATAATACCAGCGCAACATACTTCAACTTTACATCTCCAAAAAGTAGAATCCGCATCAAATAATCGGGCGAAATAGTAGCCGCCGCTACCACAAAACTCATCACAGCCGCCGACGCACCGAGCGCAAAATTGTTGCCGCCGCCCATCGAGTAAGGAAGTGCCAGCGCACCCAACCAAAATGCCAACGCACCCACCAATCCGCCCAACAAATACAAAGGTAGCACGCGGTGATTGCCAATAAAATCGCCCACAATCTGACCAAACCAGTATAAAAAAAGCATATTCCATACGATGTGCCAAAATCCTTCGTGAAGAAACATACTCGTCACGAGCGTCCAAGGGTGCAGCAGAGATTTCCAGACGCTCGAAGAGAGGCAAAAAAAGTGCAAAATATCGTCGTACAAAAGAGGCGTTTGTCCGCCCGCGCCTGCAAACAAAACTATTTTGAGTACATTGATAGCCACAAAAACGATGACATTGGCAATAATAAGTCGAGTGACCATGTCGCCGTGCGCAAAGGCGCGTTTGAAGTCCTCCCAAATAGATAGAAACATAATCGTTGATTTGAATAGAATTTGAAAACAATAGAAAGTACGAAGATAACTTTTTTTTACATTTAGAACGGTTTTTTCTAAAATCTGTGTATTTTTACTTTTCAAAACGAAGATTAGGAATGTGTCTAAAATAAACTGCTCATTTTTTCTTCATTCCTTATCCCCTTAAGCGGTATTTTAAAACCAACATAGACCGATGCCTACGCCGACTTATTCGACTACTTCGCCCCCCGAAACCGCAAAGCCCTCCTACGAAAAACTGTCGGAGCTGCTGCGCCAACGCCACGCACAGTTGGAAGGATTGCTAAAAATAACGGAAGCTATCAATAACAACGCCAAGCACCATGTGTTGTTTGAGATGTACGAAGATTTTCTGAAAAAAGAAATGGGCGTTGGAAAAATTGCGCTTTTTGTCCGTAGATTGGACGGCGTTTGGAGTTGCGTGCTGGCGACAGGCGTAAAAATAAACGAAGTGCCGCCCAATTTTGAGCAAGAATTTAGCGGCTACCAAGAGCCGTGCGAAATGGAAGACGAAAAAGTGAACCCCATTTTTCACGGTTTCAAGCATATTATCCCCGTTTGGCACAAAAATCACGCCATCGCCTACGCATTTATTACAGAGATGGAGGCGCAAAACAGCGAGAGTTTGCAGTTCGTCATCACGCTGACCAACATCGTGGCGGTGGCTATCGAAAACAAGCGACTGTTCAAACAACAATTAGAGCAAGAACGCCTGCATCGCGAAATGGAGCTGGCACACGATATGCAAATGATGTTTGTGCCGTCGAGCTTCCCCAAACGCAGCAATTACCAGTTGGCGAGCATTTACAAGCCACATTTTAGCATCGGCGGCGATTATTTTGATTTTTTTGAACTCGAAAATAATAAAATTGCTTTTTGTATCGCCGATATTTCGGGCAAAGGAATCGCCGCAGCCCTGCTGATGTCCAATTTTCAGGCGAATCTACACACGCTGGTCGCCAAATGTCTGCCCGTACAGGATTTTATCCGCAAACTCAACGACGCAGTGGTCGGAATCACGAAAGGCGACCGATTTATTACTTTTTTTTGGGCAGAATTTGACCTAATTTCTCGCCGCTTGGAATACATCAACGCCGGACACACGCCGCCAGTATTGGTGATGAACCACTCGGCTTACTTGCTCGATAAAGGCTGCACGATACTCGGCTCTTTCAACAAACTGCCGAGCATCGAAACGGGCGAAATGTTTGTGACGGCGCGCGAAGCTATGATTTTGACCTATACGGACGGTCTGACGGACATCGCCGACAAAAACGGAGCCTACTTCAACGACGATATTTTGAGTAATTTTGTATTGGCAAATGCTGACCTTTCGGCAGAAGAATTCAACACGAGCCTAATGGAGCAAGTAGATATTTTTCGCGGCGACCAAGACTATCCCGACGACTTTACGGTGCTGACGTGCAAGCTCACGCCCACTGCGTCCGTCGTCTAAAATACGCTTTTGGTCGTACATTTTTTGTATCATTCAATAAAAAAATGCAATTTGCAGAAAAATTTAAAAAAAACAGTTTTCTAATCACAGAATGAAAAATAAAAATACAGCCGCAGCACTGGCTTTGATTTTGGGGATTTTTGGAGTCCATCGTTTTTATCTCAACCGTCCGGGACAAGGGATTCTTTACTGTATGTTATTTTTTACGGGTATCTCAGCCATCTTGGGTGTGATAGATGCCGTACTTTTTTGGGTCATGGACCCGCAGGAGTTTGATTACAAATACAACCGCCTTTCGAGAGAAGAAGACGGTCGCCGCTTCGAAAGTCGCGGCAGAGGATACGCCGACTACGACCGTCGCCGACCCCGAGGAACTGACACTTGGCAGCCCGAACACAAGCGGCGACCGCCCTACACACCGTCCCCGAGCGATATGAAAAATACAAGTCCCGCCGTCGCTAAAAAAGAAAATGCTTTCAAGGCATCGGGAATAAAAAAGTACAAGGATTTTGATGTGCGGGGAGCTATCGAAGATTTTAAAAAATCACTCGCCATCGAACCCAACGACGTGCCGACCTATTTTAATCTGGCTTGCGCCTACTCCATCAACGAACAAGCGGCAGATGCTTTTGAATACTTGGGTCGCGCCGTTCAGATGGGATTTTCGGATTTTGATAAAATAAAAACGCACGACGGATTGGCTTTTTTACGCATCCAGCCCGAATATGAAGACTTTGTAGCCAATGGCTATCGGCTTTTGCCTGAAGTTTCGGCAGGCGAAGACGCTACTCCGTTGGATATAAGCCAGCCACAAAATGACCTGTTGGAACAAATAAAACAACTTGGCAACCTCCGCGAACAAGGTCTAATCACAGACGATGATTTTGCGCTGCAAACCAAGAAACTATTAGCGTAAAAAATTTGTTTTAAGTATCCGTTCGTATTTAGTTTGGGAATGTAAGTATTTGCGCACAATTACTTTCGTATAAAAATCCCGAAGGGATTAAATGTTTATAAAACACAAACACCCTATATCTGCGACCCCTTCGGGGTCGGACGCGATGTACCATATATTTTTCTATAAATGTTTGATGCATATTGCATCAGGTTGTAAAACTGTTTTTTTACTTAAAAAGAATTAAGTTCTTACACTTAAATAGATGACAT
>JAYUHK010000202.1:0-26943 GCA_043767025.1 Saprospiraceae bacterium
TGCAACTTTTGTGATAAATTTTTTTTATTTTTTTTAAATAAAAAGTGTAAAATACTGATTGACAGAACTTTGTAAAAATTTATTTTTTTGGGAGAAATAAAATAATAATTCTTTACAGCAAAGCAGACAGGCAAAAAAATCAAATATATTATAGGGTTTTATTAAATGCTTTTGCGGTATTTGCAAAAAATAGGACGGAAAAGGCAACAAAAAAAAAGAGTTGCCGTAAAAAAGATGTGATTTTTACAAAAATTTATACTTGTATAGACAAAATGTAAATTATATCCGTACATTTGCGGAGTTTTTTTGAAAATATTTTAAAATTAAATTGAACCAACCAATGCAGGGTAAAGGACTTATCAAATTTTTTCTAATTGCGTTAACCGTAGTTTGTCTGTGGCAATATCTCTACATTCTTCCTACAAGCAAGGTAGAACGCGCCGCTGATTCATTCGCTGCATCGGCTGCCGCTAACGCTCCCGAAGCGGACAAATACACCGCCGAAAAGGTAGCGCGCGTGGCTTTTTTGGACTCTATGTCCAGCGAAACGGTATTCAGTATTCCGTTGCTCAAAAAATTTACCTACCAAGAGTTGAAATCTAAACAACTCAATCTCGGACTCGACTTGAAAGGCGGTATGAGCGTGGTGTTGCAGGTGGATTTGAAGGATTTTTTGAAATCTATGTCTGCCGACAATAAAGATGCCGACTTCCTGAAAGCACTCGAAAGTGCGTCGGAGCGTCAAAAATCTGCTCAAACAGATTATGTAACGCTTTTTGCGGAAGAGTTTAAAAAAATAAGCAATGGCAAAACGTTGGCTTCTGTTTTCAGTCGCAACGAAAGCCTCAAAGAAAGAATTAATTTTGAAACTTCGGACGCTGCTGTGCTAACAGTTATTCGCCAAAAAGCAAACGAAACAGTAGATTTGACGTTCAAACGCTTGAAAGACCGTATCGACCAGTTTGGGGTTACGCAGCCCAATGTTTCGTTGGACGCTGCCCGTGACCTGATAGTCGTGGAGCTTCCGGGAGTAGATAATCCAGAGCGTGCGCGCCGTTTGCTTCAAGCTGCCGCCAAATTGGAGTTTTGGGACGTATATCGCACCACCGACGCAGGCGTAACAGGTGCTTTTATGGAGGCAGACAGCAAGCTGAAAAGATTGCTTGCGGGCGATTCGAGCGCGGTTTCGAAGGTAGATTCTATCTACGAACTAAAAAAAGATTCACTCGGTAATGTAGTTGATAGCGTAAAAGTGGCTAAAAAAGACGATGCTATGGGCGGCGGTCCGCTATTGAGCTTGCTTTCGCTCAATGCGGGAAGTGCCGAGCAGCTCATTGCGCCGCAGTCTGTGTTGGGGATTGCGGATAAAAATAAGATGAAAGCCATCAATGACTATTTGGCAAGACCAGAAGTAAAGCAACTTTTTCCGCGCGACATGGAGTTTCGTTGGTCTGCAAAGTCAATGAAAGGCGTGAAAGGAGCTACGACGAACAACTTTGAGCTGTACGGTATCAAAAAAGTACGCGGAAAAGAAGAAGCACCACTCGAGGGCGACCACGTCACCAACGCTGCGTCTAACCCAGACTCTCGCTCCGGCGAAGTAGCGGTGACGCTGAAAATGGACAATCGGGGCGCAAAAATTTGGGCAGATATGACCACCAAAGCCGCCAACGACGGCAACCGCGAAATCGCAATCGTCTTGGACGACCGCGTAATGTCTGCACCACGAGTTATCAACCCAATTACGGGCGGCGACTCTAATATTTCAGGGGATTTTACGATTCAGGAAGGAAATGATTTAGCAAATATCCTCCAAATCGGTAAGTTGCCCGCCAAGACAAGCATTATCCAAGAAGCGTTGGTGGGACCTTCACTCGGTAAAGAAAATATCGCAAAGTCATTGTTATCAATGATTCTCGGCTTTATCGCCATCATGGTCATTATGATAGCCTACTACACCAGTGCAGGTATTATTTCGGTCATCGCTTTGATAGCCAACGTATTTTTCATCATGGGAATTTTGACCTCTATGGGGACAGTATTGACCTTGCCGGGGATTGCAGGTTTGCTCCTCACGATGGCGATGGCGGTAGATGCGGACGTAATTATTTACGAGCGAATCAGAGAAGAAATCCGTGCAGGAAAAGAACTTTCGCAAGCCATCAAAGACGGTTTCAAAGGCTCTTACTCGGCGATTATTGACGGAAACGTGTCCAACTTGTTGGTGGCTTTCGTACTCGCTTACTACGGCTTGGGACCTATCAAAGGCTTTGCAGTCGTTTTGATAATCGGTATTATGGCATCGTTGTTCACAGCCGTTTTGGTGTGTCAGTTGATGATAGAATACTGGCTCAATAAGGGAAAAACATTGAAGTTTTCTAACAGTTGGTCAGACGGAATTTTCTCTAACATTCACGTAGATTGGGTCGGAAAACGACGTATAGCGTATGTTGTGTCGTCTTTAATAATCTTGGCTGGGGTTGTATCTTACTTTACGCGCGGCTTCGAGTTGGGCGTAGATTTTAAGGGAGGATACTCTTACAACGTACAATTTGATAAAAATCAAAGCATCAGCAGTGACCAACTTCACGTTGCTTTGGACAAAGCGTTCAATAGCACTACGGGCATCAAAACAGTAGATACCAGAAATACCTACAACATCACAACCAGTTATTTGGTCAATGAGCGCAACGAAGATACGGACTCCAAAGTGCTCGCCAAACTCCACGAAGGACTCAATGAAGCACTCGGTGGAAGCCTTAAGCTGGACGAATTTAAAAAATCCGACGGCGTAGGAACGCACATCATCAGCTCCACAAAAGTAGGACCGACTGTAGCGGACGACATCAAAAGCAGTGCTTTCAAATCAATGGCTTTGGCTTTGTTTTTGGTATTCGTTTACATCTTGGTTCGATTCAGCAAATGGCAATATTCACTCGGCGCAGTTATCTCGTTGTTCCACGACGTTTTGATAGTTCTTGCCGTGTATTCAATGTTACATGGTATCCTTCCGTTCTCAATGGAGATAGACCAAGCCATGATAGCAGCCTTGCTTACGGTAGTCGGTTACTCCCTCAATGACACAGTCATCGTGTTTGACCGTATCCGAGAGTTTGTGGGTATGAATGCAGGAAAATCTAAAAAATTGGTCATCAACGATGCCATCAACAACACTTTGAACAGAACGGTAATGACATCGTTCATTACTTTGGTTACGTTGTTGATGCTGTTTATTTTCGGCGGAAGTGCTATCAAAGGCTTTACATTTGCTTTGTTGATAGGCATTTTTGCAGGAACGTACTCGTCTATTTTCATCGCTACTCCGATAGTAGTGGACTTGACAGGCGGCGACGAGAACTCGCCGATAGATATGGTAAAAAAATCAGAAACCGTGACAGCAGTAAAATCGGAAATTACAGCATAGTATAGTGCAAATTAGTTGCACACTTTTTTATTGGTCCCTTTCGGCTTCGCGTCGGGAGGGATTTTTTTTGAAATAAAAAAAGAAAAAATAAATAGAATTCCTAACTTTGAGAAAATTTTAATCAAATCTGTTTTTCAATGAAAAAAAATATTTATCTCTTGTTGTTGTGCGCCCTTTTTGGTGCATCGTTCATCGCCTGCAATCTAAAAAAAGGTTTTGAACTCAAAGGCGCGCTCAAAAATGCTGCCAACATAGAAGCCGTCTTGGAACGTGCCGAATTTACGAATGTCGAACCCGTCGCCGTCGCGAAAGCCACCGCCGATGCGAATGGAAATTTTATTTTGAAACTCGAAGAAGGTGCAAAAACTGGAATTTATAGGCTCAAAGTAGGTGCGAAAATGATATTTTTTGTCCTCAACGACTCCGAAAAAGAAGTCAAATTAGATGGAGATATTGCTCCGCCTTTCGATTTCAAAGTGACTGGGTCGGTAGGCACTGATACTTATTTCAAAACACTCGGTGGATTAACGAACCAAAAAATTGATTTGGCAGCCGCCAAAGCCGAAATATCTACCTGTCCGCAGCCGCTCGCGGCAGCCTTGTTGTCACTTCAAATATTAGGAAGCGATTATCTCAACACCCTTCCGCAAATGAAAGAAGTAGGGGAGAAGCTCACAAAATCAATGCCGGGCAGCAGCTACGCCAAAGACTATGCGGAGATTTTGAGTAAAATGCAAGCTCAAGTGAATGCACAGCCAGCAGCCAAAGCAAGTATCGCGATCGGCAGTATGGCACCCGATATTTCACTCGACGGATTGGACGGAAAAAAACATACGCTTTCAGACTTGAAGGGAAAAATCGTATTGCTCGACTTTTGGGCGAGTTGGTGCGGACCTTGTCGGAGAGAAAATCCGCGCGTCGTGGAAGTTTATAAAAAATACAAAGATAGAGGTTTCACGGTGTTCAGCGTTTCGTTGGACGGCGTTGATGCCAGAACCGCCGCCTCATTTCCCGACGAAATGCTGAACCAGCAAATCGAATCTTCGCGCCAGCTTTGGAAAGAAGCGGTCAAAAAAGACGGTTTGGTTTGGGAGCATCACGTCAGCGACCTCAAAAAATGGGATTGCGTGCCTGCGGTCGCCTACGGAGTGCAGAGTATTCCCAGCACTTTTTTGATAGGTAAAGACGGAAAAGTAGTCGCCATCAATCCACGAGAACGCTTGGAAGAAGAATTAAAAAAATTATTGTAAAAAAAAGCGGGGCGAAAATTTTCGCTCCGCTTTTTTGTTTCTCACGAAGTTTACTTATTTTATTACATAAAGCGGTGAAAATTACGTTATTATAAATTAAATAAAAAATAAATATAAAAAATAAAATTTATTACAAAAAAATAATAGATAAATTTTCTAAAATATTTTAAAAAAAGAATACAATAAATAATTTTTTTTTGATATATTTGTGACAAAATAGCTGCGATAGCTATGAAAGCAGCCAAATAAGTTTTGAGCGGTGTTAATTCAATATTAAATTATCCTCAAAAGAAAAAACTTAACATTGGAATTGGGATATTATTTTTTAAAGTTCTTACATTTGTGACGGATATGATAAAGATAGGATTTTGTAGAAAGAGCGTTCAATTTTTCGAGAAACCAAATCAATAACAAGATGATTGTTGAATGTAGTTTGCTAAACTGACGATATTGGGTGAAACTCTGAAATTTTGATTAACTTTGTAGAATGGAGAGAATTTATTTGGACACTTCCGCAAAACACCAACCAATTCTTGCAGAATTGCGGACAATTAGAGATAAAATTAGTAGTGAGTTGGCAGGGAAATCTGCTGAACAAATCGTTGAGTACCTAAAAACGAAGAAAACACTACATTCAGTATCGTCTTGGCAATAAGTCTGCGAGAATATTGAGCGCGAGTGGTAATTCAATAAAAAAAGATTGGTTTGTTTTAGAGCCGTCTTCAAAAAAAAACGAAGTATAGAATTAAACAAAATAGTTGGATATTTTTTGGAAAGTGTAGTCAGCCCAATTATTTTTTAGATAGACTTTTACGAATTTTTAACCGAATATTTACGACTTATGAAAAAATCAAACTTTAATAGGTTTGTATGCCCACGATTTTCGTACCCCTGTGCAAAATTGTGTTCATTCCTGACTTTATGCTTCGTGTCCTCCCATTTATTTGCACAGCAAATCTCCCTTACCGCTTGCGGAACGCCTTACACTGAAAACTTCAATACCTATCTGGGTACCGGATTGAGTATTCCAAACGGTTGGGCTACAGCTTCAGCTGCTACTGCGGTTTTTAACGGAGCAGGAAATGGCAACACCGCATCTACAACTGGCGCGGCAGCGACTACGGGCGGAAATATCGCTTACGGCAGCTCCGCAGCAGACTACGCAATGGGAACGCTGCGAAGCGGAACCACAGGCAACATCACGCTGACCGCCACCTTCGTAAATAATACAGGAAAAACAGTCACCGACCTCACCATCGCCTACGATTTTGAGCAGTGGAGATACGCCAACACGTCGGGCTATGCAGTCACACAGACGGGACTCGGAGCTGCGGTTGTTTCTGGTTTAGACCAAGCCGGAGTCGCAGCTGGGACAAACGGTACGCCTACCGTCACGCCCAAATCAATCACGCTTTCGGGGCTGATGATAGAGCCTTGCGCTACATTCACATTGAGTTGGATGACCACTGACATAGCGGGTTCTGACAACGGCATTGCAGTAGATAATTTTTCGATTACCCCCGCAACTTGCTCTAATAACACAATCACGGTATCACCGTTGGCATCTACCGCTTTTTGTGTGCCGCCAGCAGGAACAACCGTTTCTGTGCCTTTTACCATTTCGGCTCTGCCGAGCAAATTTTTAGCTTCTAATACATTCACTGCCCAACTTTCTAACGCAGCAGGTAGTTTTGCCACTCCGACTACTATCGGGACGCTGGCTGGAAATGCGGCGGGAACCATCACAGCGATTATTCCTGCGGGTTTGCCAGACGGCACGGGCTACCGAATACGAGTTATATCTTCTTGTGCGTCCGTCAATGTCGCGCCCAATATCATCGACAACGGTGTTAATATTATTATCGTAAATCAACCTGTCATTACGTCAGCCGTCCAAAGCTGCGTAGCTGGAGCAGGCACTGGGCGTATCGTCATCACAGCAACAGGAAGTAATTTAGAATATTCCATCAATGGTAGTACTTATGTTGCTTCTAATATTTTTAGTAGTTTAGCAGACGGAACATATTCGGTTTTTGTCCGCAGCACTTTGCTAACAACTTGCGCAGCAACGCAAAGCGGAATAGTAATTAATTGTTCATGCACGGCAAATTTCGGAACGTTTCCGTGGTAATTTTTTTTTAAAAATAACTCAAAAAACAATTCTTTAAAAAAAAACGATTTTATCCAAAATATTACGATGAGAAATTTTTATCAAAACTTACTTATAATTTGCTTGACAGTCGGAACAATAGGTTCGCTCTCAACCAATCTGCAAGCACAGTGTCCAGCTACGCCCGCTAATCCAGTCGTTATCAACGAAGTTTCGGGCGATTCAGGACAAGGCGACGGCTCCAACGACGCGATTGTTGAGTTGGCGGGTATTCCCGGCACCAACATCGGCGGTATGGTTATTTCCAACTCCGAGTGGGCGGTTATCCTCCCTGCGGGAACAGTAATTCCTGCCAATGGCGTATTTTTAATCGCTTGCGGAAGCCAAATGCCTCCTTATGGCGGTTCGCCGGGAGTGGGTTTAGATGTAGGCTGCGCGCCCGGCACCAACGGACTTGCCTGTGCGGAATGCGACTTTCCGGGCTTGCCAATTAATTTTGATGTTTGCAATCCTGCCAATGCTGCTTATTACGACCCCGCCGCGTCTGGTTTTACACTTGATAATGCTGGCGCAAACGACGGCGACCAAGTCGTACTATTCAATGCCAACGGAACAATAGCCGATGCTGTGCAGTGGGGAAATATGGGAACTACGACACCCGGTGCTACTGGTGGCGGTGCTTCTGGTGCTGCCGACAACGTAGCGGTACAAATCGGAATGTCCTACACGCTCGGCACTCCGGGCATCAGAGGAGATGGTCTGCCTGCCACGGGCGTAGCGGTCATGCCTCCGGGCAACTGCGGCGGTACGCAACCCACTTTTACGATGCCACCAATCTCTGACCCACGTTATATTCCAGTCGGTGCAAACGTGCAAGGTTGTAATACTTCGTATCAAAGACCTGTCCCTGCGGCGGGTACGCCTTATGCGGGAAGCGGCACTTCAAATGGCGGCTCGGTCGCTGGTGCGACCGCCCAATGGGGAATGTTGAATACCAACGGAACGAACAGTACTTCTGGTGCATCATCAGCTCAATTCAACAACGCCAATCACCCGAATCCGGGACTTCCAAATAATACGCAAGCCTTCAACTGGTTGCCACCTGCAACTTTGGTGCGCTGTACGCCGGGTACTTTTACTTTTGGTTTGAATGTCAATAACTGGCAACACGTTTCTGGTTTGAACTGTGCAGGAGGATTGATAACCACTTCGGGAGCAACAGGTGCTGAATCTGGCTCTACCGTCACCGTTGATGGCACTACCACAACTTGGGGCAGCGTCACTCCGAACCTTGCCACAGGCGTAACTAATTTATCATTTACCACAGCGAGCTTGAGCGTAGGAACGCATACTGTTACTCTCAAATGGGACGACTACACGAACTGTTGCAGTGGAGGAGAATGTTATGAAAGTGTAACCTACACGGTCACGGTATTAGCTCCATTCGTCCGCAGCAAAGCAATGATTTCTTGCCCAACCGATGCGGTAGCAGGAAATATTAATTTGTCACAATATTTTTCGGGTGGCAACACACCATATACTTACGCTTTGACATCAGGAACAGGCGCAACGTTGAACGCTACTTCGGGCGTAATCTCTTTACCAACAGGCGCGGCAGGTCCATTCGTAGTGACGGTCAATGAAACTGCGCCAGCTTGTGGTGCGCCACTGACTGTTACTATAGCGGCTAACTGTATAGCAGCACCGCCTCCATGTCCTGTCTTGAATCTTAACACAGTAACTACCACAGCGAGCGGTGCAAAATGCCCCGGCGACATAATTTCCTTGTGTATCAATACTGTTACCTCTACTAATTTGCCTAATGGCGGATTGATTGATTGGTATGTAGGCAACTCTGCAGCGTTTGACCCATTTACAAGTCCTTCCAGCAGTTTGGTTTGCACGAGTACGGTGAGTGCAGTGGCTGGTGTTACATCTACTTGCCCGGTCATGAACGGTGCATTGGTCAACGCATTCAATACAGGCTGTGCTACTGCGAATGCAGCAGGTGAAGGTCAAAATGAATTTGTAAACTTCTCTACGGGCAGTGTGCCGATTACTTTTGCCAACTTGACATTAACGCAAGGTAGTGTTTGTCCGGGAACGACAACAGCAATGAACGGAAGTGCTTGGATAACGAGTTTGACGGCAGCTCAAACAGCCTTTATTGCTGCAATGAATGGCGCATTGGGCGGTTGTGGTACTGTTTTTGTAGCAGCGACCAGCCCTATTCCCGCCAACTCACAAGTGTTGGTTTTCTCTTCTGTTGTACCTTCTTATGTTTATACTCCAAGTTCTTTAGCGGGTCTTTGTGGAAGAACGATTTACGTAGCATTCAGCCCAGGTATTGTTGCGGGTGCGGGTAACTTTTCTAACACGGCATCGCGAAGTTTTTGTATAGGCGACGCATCTTGTGCAGCTTGCAACCAGACAGTTACCTATCCAACGCCGACCAACACAGACGGATACTATACTACTTGGAACGCCGCGGGCGCGGTTGCAGCAGCAGCAGTAGGTTCGTGTTTTGCTACCGAAATGATGACTCAAAACAACACTTCGGCTTCGGCGGGTTGTTCGACCCCATCTACCACCACCGTCGCGTGTTGCCCATACACCATTCCGTTGAATGCTTGTAACGGAATGCCTTTGTTTTTCAAAGCAATTATCAGAAATCGTCCATTGGGAACGGCTGGAACGCCAGTCGGCACAGACTGCACAGGTACGACACCAATCGCAACAGTGGCGGCAGGCGGATATACTGTTACTTGCCCTACGGCAGTTTTAGCTTTCACAACGATAGAGTTCTGTCGTGGAGCAACACCAGTGCCAACACTTCCAGTCACATTGACGGGAATCAATGCGGCAGGATTTACGATTACTTACTCCGTAAATGGAGTTAATTATACGACGACGGCTGTTCCAAACGGAGCAACTACCTATGATTTGATGGCTTCTTTGTTGGCACTTGCGCCTTCAGCATTCGCCGATAATCCAGTAGAAATCAAATTAGTTTCTATCAATCCTCCGGCTGGAGCTTGTGCAGGAACAGTGAGCGGCATGGCAAACGTAAGTATTTATACCGCCCCTACGGTTACTATCGGTGCAGGACCGTTCAACCTTACTGCGTGTTCAGGTGCAGGAAGTTCGGTAATAATTCCGATTACGGTTGGTGGCACGCCAAGTTACCCGATAGAGTTAAATTATACCATCAATGGCTCGCCAGCGCAAGCAATCGTCACGAGCAGCCCTTTCAATTTGGTTGTTTCGGCGGCTGGAACATATATATTCACGTCGGCAGCGAGTTCAAAATGTACTACTCCCGTTATGCAAACGGTAGTGGTCAATCCTGCGCCCGGCTCTCCAACATTGGCAGCAATTCCAAACCAATATATCTGTGCTTTAGCAGGTGGAACAATCAACCTAACCGCTTTGAATCCTGCGGTTACAGGTTTGGCAGGCGGAACATACACTTGGTACTATGCCGACCCGAATGCACCCGAATTTGTGCCTTCTTTACAGACAGTGACTACTCCCGGAGGTGTATTGGTCACGGTGAATAGAACTTTTTGGGTTCAATATATTGATATGAACGGTTGTAAAGCGGTGGCAAATGTGAACATAATTTTGACCACGCCACCAGTATTTACGCTGTCTGAAACCCCCGCAACTTGTTCAGTGCCAACGGCAATAATAAACTTTACAGCACCAGTAGCAAACCCAGTGGGAGCTACTTATTCCTACAGCTACACGACAGGCGGCACTGCCTACAACGTCGGAAGTGTTGCGCCGCAAGCGACGCCGTCAGCTTTTGCGTCAGCTTCTGCTAACCCAGCAGTCACCATGATTTCAGGTGCAGTGCAAGGCGTAGTTTATTGGGTGCGAGTACGAAACAATCTTACAGGTTGTTTCACAGACCAAATGATTACTACTTCTCAAGTGACTATCTGTTGTCCAGTGATAGGTTCTTCGATTGTTCCTGCCAGTGTTTGCGTGGGAAATAGTTTTAATGTTTCTGCTGCGGGTTTAGACGATATGGCGAATGCACAGAATTTTGAACAAAATTTTGGAATCAGTTTTGTTTATTCTTTGGGAGCGACCGCTCCTGCAAATGCCTATATAGGCGGCACTTTGCTCGGCACAGTTCCTTTTGCTTCTTTGACGGGTGCTGACCCGAACCAAATGGCTGCTTTGAGCGGCGTTGGTGCAGCGTTGGGAGCAGGCACATACCAAATTTGTGCTATTTTGGCTCCGACACCGACTGCAACCACTTGCCGTCCGCAAGTTTGTAAAACTATTGTAATCAATCCAAATCCGACCGCTGCGAATACGACATTAGTAGTTTGCGATGACAATACAGACGGATTGGCGGTTTTCACATTGACCAATGCAAATACAGCAGTGTTGGCAGGGCAAACAGGTGTGACGGTGACTTATCACGCCACAGCTGCAAATGCTACTGCAAATACAGCTCCGTTGGCAAGCCCTTATACCAATACAACCGCTAACTCGCAGATTGTATTTGTTCGTGTTACAAATAGTATCACAGGTTGTTTTGCGACAGGTCAAGTGACACTTACGGTCAATCCGTTGCCAGCATTTACTTTGGTAGGCGCAGCACCGACTTGTCCGAGTCTGAACAATGCAACGATTACATTTACACTAACGAGTGCGCCAGCGACAAATTATACTTATTTTGTATCACAAGCGGCTACTTGTGCGGCTTGCCCAACTGTCATACCCGGTGGAGCTTTGCCAGCAGGTTGGGGTGCAGCTACAGGAGCAAGCGCGCCAATAATTGCTTTGACTTTTACTTTTACGGCAGGAAGCGCAGCCATACCATTCACAGTAAGAATGTTCGACGAAATAACAGGCTGTTATTTCGACCAAACAGTAAGTATCACGCCGCCAGCAGCTTGTTTTGCTTGTCCAGTGATAGGCTCTTCGATTGTTCCTGCGAATGTTTGTGCGGGAAATAATTTTAATGTTTCCGCAGCAGGATTGGACGATATGGCAAATGCACAAAATCAAGAAACGAATTTCGGAATTAGTTTTGTATATTCTCTGGGAGCGACCGCTCCTGCAAATGCTTACATAGGCGGCACTTCACTCGGTACAGTTCCGTTTGCTTCTTTGACAGGTGCTGACCCGAACCAAATGGCTGCTTTGAATGGCGTTGGTGGAGCGTTGGCAGCAGGCACTTATCAAGTGTGTGCGATTTTAGCTCCGACACCGACGGCGGTTACTTGCCGTCCGCAAGTTTGTAAAACTATCGTAATCAATCCAAATCCTACTTTATCCATTACTCAACCTGCGAGCGTTTGCGCCCCAAGTGGCTTGAATTTGAGTACAGTAGTTTTGGGTCAAAGCCCAACGGGCGGAACGGTTACTTTCCACGCAACTGCAGCAGACGCGACTGCGGGCATCAATCCTTTGAGCGGTGCTGCGGTATCAAGTGCGACTGTGACTACTTTTGTTCGTTACCAATTAGCGACGGGCTGTTTTGTGACAGGAACAATTACAATTTCTCAAACTTCGCAGCTGACGATTACAGCAGTTGCAGAATGTGCCGCAGGAGTTAGCAATAGCTACAACATCAGAGTAACAAGCGTCACGGGTGGCAACGGCGGACCTTACACGGTTTCTATTGCGGGACAGCCGAACCAAACATTTTCTGGTACTGCTTTAGTCTTCGGACCGTTTGCTCATTCGGGAACTGGTATGACAGTACAAACAGTGACTGCGACTATGAATGTTGCGCCGAGTTGCGCGGCTTCCGTACAAATACTCGAAACGCTTTGCCCACAGGCAATCAATACTTGTTCTTGCACGAATGGAGCAGTTCCTGCTTCATCGGGAACAATTTTGGTAGAGTCGCAGCCGGGAACATTCGTTGCTTTCGGTACAAGTGGCTACACGCAAACTTATTTATTAGTAAATGCTGCGGGAATAATTATTAACTCAAACAATACTGGCTTATTTACGGGACTTGCCAACGGAACTTACAGCGTATATGCGCTCAATTATAGAAACACAGATGCCGCATTAATAACTCCGAAAATTGCCAACGGACAGCCTATTTCGGGTATTGCTCCAAACGGAACGATAGTAGGAGCTTGTTATAGTATTTCGCCAGCAGTAGTGAGGACAATCAACTGTAATACTATTGCTTCGGCGGTCGTTCCAGCTACGGTATGCTCGGGAGCTGCATTTAGTTTGACGACTACGCACAGCTTAAATCCGGGAAATCTGACCATCGTTTACAATACAGGAGCGGTTTTGACACAAGCACAATTATATGACGCAATTACGACTGGAAATGAAACAGTTTTATTGACTCCCGTTGTTCCAACAGGAACAAGTACAACAGTTACGGGTTTGACCGTCCCAGCAGTCGCCGCAGTTACAACATATCATTTGTATGTTATTTATGCAGCAGGACAATGTTCGGGAGCAAGTTGTAGCGCAGGCTCCAATTGTATGCAGTTTGCAACGGTAGATTTAGTAGTTAATCCAACACCAACAGTCACAGCACCAGCGAACCAAGTAGTTTGTAGCGGCGCAATGACTACTGCGGTAATATTCGCAGGAGCGGTGACGGGTACGATTTATGATTGGACAAATAATACACCGAGCATCGGACTCACAGCAAGTGGTACAGGAAATATTCCAGCTTTCACGGCTACCAATGCGACTGCTGCGTCAGTAACCGCTACGATAACGGTCACGCCAAAAACTACAAGCGGTGGCGTAACTTGCCCAGGAACTCCTATAACATTTACTATTACGGTCAATCCAACACCGACAGTAACAGCACCAGCGAACCAAGTTGTTTGCAGTGGAGCAATGACAACTGCGGTAACATTTATGGGAGCGGTAGCAGGAACAGTTTATGATTGGACAAATAATACTCCGAGCATCGGACTTTTAGCAAGTGGCACAGGAAATATTCCAGCTTTCACGGCTACCAATGCGACTGCTGCGTCAGTAATAGCTACAATAACAGTCACGCCAAAAACTACAAGTGGTGGCGTAACTTGTACGGGAACTCCTGTGACATTTACTATTACGGTCAATCCAACACCCGTACTTACGGTTGTTTCTAATCCGTCAATTTGTAGCGGTTCGGCTGCGCAAGTTGATGTATCTTCAAATTCCGCAGGGACAACAATCACTTGGACGGCGGTGCTTCAAAGCGGAACGGCGACTGGTTTTGCAAGTCAAGCGACTCCGATTGCGGTCACGCCGTCAGGAGTGGTAGATATTTCACAAATTCTTACGAACAGCAGTTCTACTGCGATAGCGATAGTTCGGTACACGATTACGCCAGTGGCAGGTAATTGTCCGGGTGCGCCGGTTGTAGTAGATGTCACTATCAATCCAAGCCCAATAATTACTGTCCAGCCTCGCGATACGATAATTTGCACAAACGGTGCAGCGACGTTTTTTGCGACTGCGACTGGTTTGAATCTTATGCTTCAATGGCAGGCGAGCGGCAACGCAGGAGCAACTTGGTTCAATCTTACGAATGGTCCAATTTTCTCGGGAGTGACTACCAACACATTGAGCATCAGCAACACGACGGGTCTGAATGGATTTATTTTTAGGTTAGTAGCCACCACAGGCGGGTCTTCTTGTAGCACATTCAGCAATGCAGCCAGACTAAAATTCCACGTTTCAGTTCCGATTACTTGCAACAATTCGCTACAGATTTCATTAGATGCAAGCTGTCAAGCACTCGTAACGCCCGATATGATTTTGAATGGTGATTATTACGACAGCTACGGCGTGTATCAAGTAATTATTACGACTGCAAACGGAACGCCAGTGCCAAACCCTTTGACGGGAGCTTACATTGGTCAGATGTTGACCGTTTCTATTAAGGATAGATGCGACGGAAATTCTTGTTGGGGAATGATTAAGTTGGAGGACAAGTTGGCACCAGTGTTGGTTTGTCCAGCAAATGTGACTATCGGTTGCGATTCACTTTACGCGCCTGGTTCGCCGAGGATTTTATTCCCGAATGGCTTGGTTTTGGGTACGACTGTACAGCCGATAGCAGGACAACCGAATTTCTACACCGTTTCAGTTGGTTTGGATAATTGCGGCGGAGCAACGCTTTGGTACAACGATGTGGTAGTGGTTACGAACTGTCAAACAGGAAATACTAAAATCATTACCCGCACTTGGTATGCCAGAGATGCGAGCGGTAACGTTTCAACTCCTTGCACACAAACCATTACATTGCGCAGAACAAGCATTGATGACGTGATAGTACCGCCGAACTATACAGGATTGGTAGGCGCAAACGCTCCACTTTCTTGCGACGGAACGAAGAGTATCAGTCAGCCGACTTATACAGTTCAGAATTTTACGACTACCATGACTTTGACCGCGCACGGTGCTTGGCAACAAGTTTGTGGCGGCTCTACCCCAGTGGTGGTCAGTAATGTTCCCGTAGTCACTTATGTTTGTAGAGATACAGCTTTTTATATTGATGCCAACGGCTTGATAATTAGGTCTTATTTGGTGCCA
Source organism: Saprospiraceae bacterium (assembly GCA_043767025.1). Lineage (GTDB taxonomy): Bacteria > Bacteroidota > Bacteroidia > Chitinophagales > Saprospiraceae > JAYUHK01. The sequence continues at coordinate 15,317 of JAYUHK010000202.1, forward strand.
GTTGTAAATAATCCACTTCCTGCGGACACGATTTTTTGGGCAAAACTTCCCAACGGAAATCCAGCTCCTACACCAGTCACCACCCAAACCGTCAATGGCATCAGGGTAATGGGTACAGGCGAGCCATCTGGAATTGGTTGCGGAACTATCAACTACACATATTCAGATTTAAGATTTGACAATGTTTGCGGCACTTCGAGCAGCAGCTTCAAAATCCTACGCGTTTGGAAAATCGTGGATTGGTGCACAGGCGCAATCAGGACTTACGAGCAGACGATAAAAGTATTGGATACAAAAGCACCTGAAATCACTTGCCCAGCCAACGTCACGGTCAGCACAGATGCAGGAACTTGCTCCGCAACCTATACTTTTGCTCCACCGACTATAACCGACAACTGCGATGCAGCACCGAAATACGACGTTTCTTTACCAACGTCATTGATTGGAATTGCAGTTCGTAACACGCCGATCGGAGTTGTGCCAGCTACATATTCTAATATTCCGCAGGGTATTTATCCTGCAACCTATACCGCTACAGATGCCTGCGGAAATACGGCTACTTGCAATATCAATATCAGCGTAGAAGATTTGATGCCGCCAAACCCGATTTGTAGAGAATTTACGCAAATTGCACTCGGCTTCAATGGACAGTCTAATGTGTTGGCGAAAATATTTGACGCAGGAAGTACCGATAATTGTGGTATTGTAAAGTTCCAAGCATCGCGCGACTATCAAACGGGTTGCTCTGGTACGACCGCTTTCCAAGATACAGTGATGTTTACTTGCTGTGATTTGAGCGACACCGTCAATGTGACTTTGAGAGTTTATGACCGCTTCAATAACCAACCAACGGCTGGACCAAACCGCTTCAACGATTGTATGGTGCAGGTCTTTGTGGAAGATAAGTTGCCGCCAGTGGTAAGTTGCCCGCCGAGTTTCACGGTAGATTGCGGACAGTATGATTTTACAAATAACAATATCGGCGGAACGGCTTACCAAGCCTATTTCAACCTTTACTTTGGAAGTGTTCAAAAAACAGAAGCAGCTCGAATTACTCGAAATGTTGATGTAATCAATGCAGCAGGATTCGCAGCAGTGTTGGCTGTCAAAGACGGTATCGCTTACGATAATTGCGCTGTCAATACCATTACGGACGTACTAAACTCCACGCTCACAAATTGTGGAGTCGGAACTTTGACACGGACATTTACGGTCAGTGACAAAAACGGTAGAACAGCGTCTTGCGCACAACAAATTACAGTCGTAAATAAAAAACCATTCAACGGAAATACGGATATTACTTGGCCCTCAACCGTCAATATTACCAATAAATGCCACGCCAACGTGCATCCTGATACCATCAACTCTCGTCCGAGAGTTCGGGAGGACGGCTGCGATATTACGGCGGTTACTTATACCGATGAAGTATTTACGGTGACGGGTACTTTCTGCCAAAAAATCCTTCGTAAGTGGAAAGTTTTGGACTGGTGCCAATACAATCCGTCCAATCCGTCGGCAGTTTATATTTGGGAAAAAACCCAAACCATCAATGTCACAAATACCGTTGCACCGACGATTGCAGCAGGAGTTTGTAAGGACACTATTTTCTGCCAGGCACCGACTAACTGCGCTCCGTTGCCAATTAGTTTGAGTATCTCTGCTACCGACGATTGTACGCCGACCGCAGATATTAGATATTCGTACTCTTTCGACATCAACAACGACGGCGGAGCATTGATATTAGGAAATGGAAATACATTTACAGGCACTTATCCATTCGGAACGCACCGAATTAGTTGGAGTGCAGAGGACGGCTGCGGAAACGTAAGAACTTGCAGCTACAAAGTAACTATCGACGAGTGCAAAAAACCTACGCCAATTTGTAAAATAATCATTGCGGAGCTGATGCCAGCTACTTCGATGGTTGCGATTAGCACCGTCCAAGTGAACAATACGAGTTACGACAACTGTGCGGTTCAGTATATCAAATTGCGGAGGGTAGCGCAAGGCTCGATACCGGGCGTGCCTGCCACACGGATTCCAGCACCGCCTACGCCGACAGGAAACAAAGCAGCCGACAAAATCGCGCTCAACAACTGGGCATTAGCCAATTTGGTCAATAGCCCAATCAATGCCGATACTGCGATATTCACTTGTTTGGACCGCAAATTCGGCGGCGGCATGGGCAACGTCCAACTTTGGGTAGGCGACAACAACGGCAACTGGGATTTCTGCCAGACGGGAGTAATTTTGCAAAATAACATGGGTGCGCCAGACTGCGGTGAGCCAGCTCCGAATAATAATTCGGCGGTCATAGCGGGTGAAGTTCATACTGAACTCAACGCAATGGTGCAAGACGTTCAGATAAAAGTAGCGTCGCCCAACAACCCGATATTGAGTGCGGTTACGAGTGTAACAGGTATTTTCAATTTCCAGAATTTGTTGGCGGGCGCAAATTATACCGTCACGCCAGAAAAAGACATCAACCCTCTGAACGGCGTAACAACCTACGATTTGGTGTTGATTCAAAAACATATTTTGGGCGTTGCGCCACTCGGCTCGCCGTACAAAATAATTGCGGCGGACGTAAATAGAAGCGGCGGTGTCAGTACAATAGATATGGTCGAATTGAGAAAAATGATACTTCATATCGACGACGTGTTTGCAAATAATACTTCGTGGAGATTCGTAAAAGCGGATTATCAATTCCCTGACCCAAGCAATCCTTGGACAGAACAATTCCCCGAAATCAGTGCTTTCAGCAACAGTGGCTCGAGTATGACTTCTAACTTCGTAGGTGTAAAAATCGGAGATGTCAATATGAGTGCAACCCCTAACAACTTGTTGGGGACGGAGGAACACGGCAAAGTAGGCACTGCGTTGTTCGAGATGAACGAAGCAACGGCTCAAAGCGGCGAAACGATCCAAGTAGCGGTGAAAGCGAAGGATTTAAAAAATCTTCAAGGCTATCAATTCGCACTCAACTTTGATGCTCGCATGATGGCGTTTGTAGATGTGGCGAGTAATTGCAAAGAAATTACGAAAGAGAATTTTGGACTTTCTTTCCTCAACGAGGGCATCATTACGACGAGCTGGAACGGAAAATCGGCTAATTTAAGTCCTGAATCGGTGCTATTTACCTTGTCATTCAAGGCGAAAAGTAATCTTCGTTTGAGCGATGTGTTGAGCGTAAGCTCTAAATATACAGTCGCAGAAGCCTACACACTGGGTGGAGAATTATTGGACGTTGCGTTTGCATTTGCGAATAGCAACAATAACACTACGGTAGCGAAAGAAAAATTTGAATTGTACCAAAATCAACCCAATCCGTTCAAAGGAAAAACGGTCATCGGCTTCAATTTGCCAAAAGCAGACCAAGCCAGATTAGTGATTTTTGACAACGCAGGACGGTTGATAAAAGAAATTAAAGGCGACTTTGCGAAAGGCTACAACGAAGTGACGCTGGACGAATCCGAGCTGAAAGGCGCGGGCATACTCGAATATCGCTTGGAAACATCGGATAATTTTGCGGTCAAGCGAATGATTATTTTGGAATAAAACTTGTTTTTAGGAAAGAGAAAAATGTAGGTTTTTAGCTTACAGCTTGTTCCCTATCATACTAAAAAATAAAGCCATAGGCGACAATCAGTCGTTTGTGGCTTTATTTTTTGTGGAACAAATTCAGAATTATTGGGCATAAAAATGAAACTTACGCCTACAAAATCCGTTCATTATCAGTAAATTACAAAAAAATACACTATTTTTCATTTATGGCATTAAATCTGTTGTGTATAATAGTGACGGATTTTTTGCTAAAATAATATAAAAAACTTACGCTAAAGAATGAAGAAAAAATAAGGTACTTATTTTAGATGCGTTCTCAAGTTCTCAAACTGATTTTATGAGGAACCAATTACCCATTTTACACAAAAAAATCTTCTTTATTTTTGGATTGTTGCTCGTTTTTCGAGTGCAAATTTCTGCGCAAGAGCTTGGGATTGCAGCCATTTATTCCGACAAATTTCAAGGAAAAAAGACTTTCAGCGGCGAGCTGTACGATGTAGGAAAAATGACCGCCGCCCACAAAACGCTGCCGATGGGTTCTATCGTGCGAATCACGAGATTGGACAACAAGAAATCGGTAGAAGTAAAAATCAACGATAAAGGTCCGTATGTAAAAGGAAGGGTGGTAGATTTATCTAAAAAAGCAGCTTTTTTGCTCGGGTTGAAGGTAGAATCGCTCGGTATGGTAAAAGTCAAAGTAGAATTGATTAAGCGGGGCGGCTTGGCAGCTCCAAAAATCGAAATGCCAGTAGTCGAAAATCCGCGACTGAAAAAAGAAAGCGAGCGTACAATCATGCAAAAAGACCTGAACGCGCCAGCAGCAAAGAAAAATGACGTATTGAAAGCTCGTGGAATCAAAGAACAGCAACCCAAACCTAAATTATTCATAGTAGATGGAAAGAATTTTAAGGACTTCGACCTTTACAAAATCCAAGTGATGCGTCCCGACAAAGTTGGTTATGGGCTGCAAGTGGCAAATTTTTCGGACTACGAAAACGTGATGCGCCAAATAGCTGACTTGCAGGAAGATTTTTTTAAGAATATTCTTGTGAGCGTCGAAAAGGGAAAAAAAAGCAAAACTACGAACTATAAAGTTCTTTTAGGACCTTTTCCAGACGCTGCCACTGCCGCCAGCTACAAAGAAAATGCCAAAAAGAAGAAACTCAACGGCTTTGTAGTCAATCTAAAAACTTTAAAATACGAGTAAAAAAAAGCGTTAGCAGAAAACTTCTGCTAACGCTTTTTTTATTTATAATACATTGGCAACCAACAAATTACGCTTTTGGCATCTTTGGTTTGTCGCTTCCGCTGCCCTCGGGAAGTTTCTTTTTGCCTTTCACGGTCATTGCCATTTTGACGGCTTCGTAGGCATTTATCATACCACCAGTTTTGCTCAAGTCCGAAAATTTTACCTTTTTCGCTCCCTTTGAACCCGGCTGGTTCACGAGCGCGTCTTGCTTTATAGAAGACTTCATAATAATTTCCTTTACTTGTACCGCAGTCAATTCAGGAAAATAAGAGCGCAACATAGCTGCCACGCCCGCCACCATCGGCGAAGCCATACTCGTACCCTGAAATGCTTTGTACTCATTGTTGGGCGTGGTAGAGGTAATCTGAACGCCCGGCGCGAAAATATCCACTTGGTCTTTTCCGTAGTTAGAGAAATTTGCCACCATTTTGTCGCCGCCTTCAAAATTCAAAGCACCGATTTCCAACCAGTTTGGAGCGTTCTTTTTGCAAGACCACCAATTTTTTTTCTCGAATTTGTCATTCGGATAATTTTCTGTTTCATCGTTGTTTTCGCCATCGTTGCCGGCTGCGTGAACCAACAGCACGTCGTGTTCTTCGGCATAGCGCACCGCTTTATCCACCGCTTCTTTATCCCAGGAGTAGGCTTTTCCGAAACTCATATTCATTACTTGCGCGCCGTTATCTACGGCATAAATAATCGCATTTGCTACGTCTTTATCGCGCTCGTCGCCGTCGGGAACAGTCCGAACAGACATTATTCGCACATTATCCGCTACTCCCTTGATACCTTTGTTGTTGTTGCGAATGGCTCCGATGATGCCTGCGACGTGCGTGCCGTGGCTTGCGTCGGGACCTTTCGTATCGTTGTTGCCGTAATTTCTTTCGTAGGAATTATTTTCGTCGTCGCCCACGATTTCTTTGCGCATACTTTTGCTGGGGTCGCAGCCGTCAATAGAGCCTTGATAGTACTCGATTCCTTCCTGAATTTGATCATTGATTCCCTTGCGGACTTGTTCTACCGTTTCCACTTTTTCGCCTTGATTGATCATACCCAACGACACTTTTTTTGCTATCGCAATATTGCTATTTGCTTTTTCGTCCAAAGACTTGAGCAAGTCGGCTGTGATTTTTTTTCCACCCAACTCTTTGTCCAAAGCGTCCAAACTCATATTTATCATTCCTTTTTGAGCCTGCATTTGTGCGAGTCCGCTTTCGCCTTCTTTGATTTTATCTTCAATGGCTTTTTTGATTTCTTGGTATTTTTTGTACTCTTTGAGTGCTTTTCCACTGAATTGTGACTCTGGCTTGCCGTCGTAGAGTGGTTTGTAGCGACCGTAGAGGCGAGTCATTTCGAGTGTTTCGTGGTGGATATTTTTACCATTTTTTCCGCCGAGATAGCTCCAGCCGTGCACATCGTCTATGTAGCCATTTTTGTCGTCGTCGATGCCGTTGCCCGGTATTTCGCCTTTGTTGGTCCACATGATTTCTTTCAGGTCTTCGTGCTCGCCATCTACTCCGGAGTCGAGGACAGCTACTACTACGGTTTTTGAAGTGCGACCTTTCAGCAGCTCTTGATAGGTTTTTTCGATACTCATGCCGTTGATTTTGTCTGCGGCGGGGTCGAGGTTGAACCAATTATCGGGTGCTTTTTTTGCTTGCCCGAAGGTAATAGTTTCTGCTGCCAAAGTGAGCGCGCAGAAAAGTATCATTTTTTTCATTTTCATTTCTAAAAGTATTTGATTGTATTTTGTGAATAAAAGACAAATTTATGTAATTTCTTTGAAATATGGAAAAATTTAGACCAAACAAGTTTCTTTATCGAAGAAAAAAAACCCGTTGCTCAATAAAGCGCAGCGGGTTTTATATTTGAAATCTATTAGCCTATTTATGGAGTCGCTTTGCAGCGACTTATTTTACCACTTCTATTTTTTTGATAATAACGCCGTCTTTCGTGAGAGCCTGAACAAAATAAATACCGCTTGCCAACTGACTCAAATCAGTCTGGGCATCGTTGCCGTTCACGTTGTTGATTTCGGCGACTACCATTCCCATCAGATTGAAGACTGCGACGCGCTGAATCTCGAAGCCGCCGTTGAGGTGCAATCTTACCAAACCCGTAGTAGGATTGGGTGCGACCACGAGCAAGGACTCATCTAATGTTTTTATTTTTTTAGAAGTACCTATCGGAATAATAATTTCTTGATTTTCGGCAGCTGTTTCGACACCATTTCCGTCCATCACAGCAGGAACGGATACTCTCACGCGGAGCTGATTGTCCGCCGAAAGCTGAAAGCCAGCGATATCATCATCAACGATAAAACTCACTGTCCCAATTTTGCCGATTCCGCTTGCGAAAGAACCACTTGTGCGAGTCAAACCTGCGTCCAATCGTCCTGACCAAGGTTTTTTGACCATACTCAAAGTAGAGGCTCCGTATTTTATCCAACTGGATTGCTCGAAAGCGATGGAGGTCATAGAATCCACTACTTTGGAGGCATCATAATCAAAACTCAAAGCCAAGCCACTGACATTTACTGCTGGGTCATTGGTTTTTCCTAAAATAATATCTATTTCTACCAAATCTCCGGGCTGTGCCACACCTACGGGAAGCGACTGCTGAAAGTAAAGCGGTAATTTTTTGATGCTCAAACTGAGGTCGCTCGTAAAGTTGTGCGTCAATCCGTAGAAAGAACTCAACGCCACAGTATCTTGCGAGGAAATAAATCCATTTCCGTCGGTATCGACATATTTCAAATCTGCGCTTGTTTTTACGAATGGATTAGACCAGTTTTCGCCAAACTGTCCGAACCAATTCACAGATGCTTCGGGGCGAGATGTTCCCGCTTCTCCCAAAGAGTAGCCGATAGGGAGCAAATCCGACATACTCACCACTCCGTCACTGTTGGCATCGCCTGACCAGACACATTTAGAGCCTACACAAAAATCTGCATTGCTCGCAGACGGTGCAATATTTTTCACTTCGATGCTGGCTTTTAGCGTCTTGCAATCGCCGTTCATGCAGTAGCGAACCTGAAACTCATCATTGCCAGTAAAATCTGTGTTGGGGACATAAACTATTAGGTTGTAGCCCGTGACAAGCTGCCCGTTGTAGGTGTTGCTGCTGCTGCCTCCGTAAAAAGTCGCAGTTCCGTGATTAGCAGGGTCTATGATTTCGAAATTATATCCATTGAGTGGAATGCCGTAGTCAATCACAAATGCCGTATTGCGTGGCGTTACGAAGTTGTAAGGCAACGCCAATGACGGTGCTTGATTACTGACCAAAATACTAACAGTTGCCGTTTCTTGCGGCGCAACACCTCCATAAAAAGGTATTCCCGCAGTTGGAGAGTTCCATTTGGCAGTATAGGTGAATTGTGCGATACCCTTGAAGTTTGCGGTCGGAGTAAAGGTAAAATTATCTCCACCACTGTTGGTGACTGTGCCACCTTGTGCAGGCTGCGTGAAGCTGATAACAGAAAAATTTGGCGCAATATCATTTCGCTGTACCCGCATCGAAATCGGTGTATTGACCACTGTATTATATGCGTCGTCTATCACAAACTGGTTGGGCGTAGCGGCAGGAAGAATATTTATCTGTACGGTCGTCGTATAGGTTGCGCTGCCTACGGTCTTCGAGAACGTAAAGTTATCTGTGCCAACATAATTTAGAGTTGGTTTGAATCTAAACGAAATTGGAGAATCCGCCACCAAAGTTCCATGCGAAGGGCTGGCAGTTACGGAATAGCCATTGGCAGCTAAAAAGACAGGAATTGACTGATTTTTGGCAGAAGACAAGGATTGATTTTCATTTTTCAAACCACTCGAAACGGTAATAAAAACATCTCCATTCTTACAATTTTCATATTCATCGCACACTATATAATTTACAAAAGCCGTGCCTTCAAAACCCGCTTTGGGTGTAAAACGAATCACAGAGTCCGAAATTACCTCTGCTACGCCATTGTGTACAGAAGAAATCGCCAATACTGGCTGCAAAGCTCTTAAATCGGAAGTTCCTAAATCATTTTTCAATACATTGATACTTACAGGCTGACCTGTAGCGGTGTTTGCGTAGTCTGCTTTCGTAGTAATATACGAATCCGCAATATCTACTGCAAATCCTTTGTAAAGAATTTGTACTGGCGGAAAAGTCATCAAGTTGAGCAAGAATGTATCGCGCCCGACGAAGTTGGGAGCGGGTGTATAAATAATTTTACTGGGAGTCACTACCGCAGTGCCGTGTTTGGGCTGAACGCTCAAAGCTGCATTGATGGCAGAATAATTGTAAGTAAAACTGTGGTTGGTAAGGACTTGCTTCCCCTCGAAGAGAGAACTCTGTGCAAAAAGACCTAAAGGGCTGATAAACAGCACCATAAGTCGAATTACTTTTTGGATATGTACGGATATATTCATGGCTAATAGATTTCAGGTGCAAGATATGTTATAGTCCAGAATTTTCCAAATATTTTTCATCTTTTGCATAAAAAAAATGAAAAAAAATATTTTTTGTAGAAAAAATTAAATTTTTCCCTAATTTTGATTTTTATAGAAATTCATTTTGATGATAAAGAAAAACAAATTATACGAAGTTTTAAAGCAATTAGAGGAAAAAGACGTGAAGAAATTACGAAAGTATATCGCTTCGCCTTATTTCAATAAGAGCAAAAAATTGAGCAAATTGTATCAATTTTTAATCCAAAATATTAAGAACGGCGTAGCGGATTTTCCAGACAAACAGACGGTTTGGGAGTTGCTTTTTGGTACGGTTGAAACTTACGAAGATGTGCGTTTTCGCAAACTTAATTCTGACTTATTGAAGTTGGTGGAAGGGTTCTTGGCGCAGCAAATCTACGACCAAAATCCCATTTATCAGGCGACTTACCTCATCGAAGCAGTCGGGAAGAAAAAAGTAGAAAAACTTTACAACACGACTATGAGTACGGCGCGCCGACTGTCGGCTCAACAACCCTACAAGCCAGCGTCTTATTACTACCATCAGTATCAAATAGAAACAAACCTTTACAAGCTGTCTGAGTTGGAAAGCAAACGGAGTGAAAAGGGGAATGTGGAAGAAATTATTAACAATCTTGACCGTTTTTATTTGGCTGAAAAGCTGCGCTATCTTTGCGAATCACAAAGTCGAATGTTGTTTGTTTCTCACGAATACAAGTTACTTTTTATTGACGAAATCATTGAGCATCTCAAAAAACACAATTACGAACAGTTTCCGGCTGTCGCCGTTTATTTTCAAGTCTATTTGACACAAATAGAGCCAGAAATCGAAGGACATTACTTCAAGTTGAGGACTTTATTGGACAGCAGTTCGGATAAATTCTCGAAGGAAGAAGTCAATGTAATTTATCGCTACGCATTGAATTATTGCATCAGTAAAATCAACAAAAATATTCAAATTTTTCTCACTGAATATTTTAATCTTTACGAAAAAATGTTGAAAGACAACATAGTCATCGTAGATGGTTATCTTTCCCCTTGGCACTTCAAGAACATCGTTACTGCCGCTTCGCGTCTTCAAAAATACGAGTGGACAGAAAATTTTATCCAAAAATATAAAAAATATCTTCCCGAAGACGCGCGCGAAAACGCAGTATCTTTCAACTTGGCGCAGGTTTATTTTTATCAAAAAAAATACGACAAAGTTATTACTATGTTGAGCAACGTCGAGTACGACGACATCAACTACAACCTCAACTCTAAAACCATTCTGGTCGCGGTCTATTACGAAACGGAAGAAATCGAATCGCTTTATTCTCTCTTGGAGAGCTTTCGAGTATTTTTGAGTCGCCACAAAAATATTTCCACCGATAGGAGAGATTTGTACGCCAATCTCATCAAATTCGTCCGAAAAATAACACAACTTGCACCCAACGACAAGAAAGGACTGCAAAAAATAAAAGAAGAAGTAGAACGCACGCCCAACATCGCCTCTGCCAAGTGGCTCAAAGAAAAAATTGCAACTTGGGGCTAATTTTGTTTGACAATCAGAAATAATACAGCTACCTTCGCCGTGCGGAAAGAAATTTTTTTCATCAATCTATTTTTGAATGGATACGGACAGTCGTTGGCATGATTCAATACTACATCAAAGAGCAGGGCAAACTCAAGTCTATCCCTGCGCCGGAAGCCCGTTGTTGGATTAATCTTTCGCCTCCTTTCACGGGCGAAGAGCTGGAGGAGTTCGCCCAAAACTACGATATTCCCTACGATTTTTTGACAGACCCATTGGACATGGACGAGCGCGCTCGCTACGAGCGCGAGGACGATGTCCGCCTCATCGTCATCAATACGCCCGTCCTCAACGAAGGGCATCGCAACGACGAAGCCACCTACGTCACCGTCCCGATCGGCATTATTTTGAGCCACGAACAAGTCATCACCATCACGTCCTCCGAAAACACTGTGCTGGAGTTATTTTTGGAAAATAAAGTCAAAAACTTCGACCCCAGTGACGAAAGCCTTTTCGTGCTACAAATATTGGAGCAAAATATTTTCAGGTTCTTAAATTGCCTCAAAAAACTCAATCTCAAACGCAACTTGGTCGAAAAAGAACTCTACGACAGCAGTAGAAACGAAGACCTCAAACAACTCTTGAGTATCCACAAAAGTCTTATTTATTTTCTCAACTCGTTGAGTGCCAACGAGTTGTTGAAAATGAAAATGAAACGAAATGATTTTCTTCACGTCCGCGACCACGAAGAAAAAATAGACTTGCTCGAAGACATCATCATTGACAACAGCCAAGCGATGGCGATGGCAAACATCTACACCAATATTTTGAGCAGCACGATGGAAAC
>JAYUHK010000203.1:0-5326 GCA_043767025.1 Saprospiraceae bacterium
TTGTAGCTATTTACTTGGTTTTTGTCACTTTTTTTCTTGATAAAAAAAGTAACCAAAAAAATCAAGTGCTCTGTAGAAATTCTAAAGTTTTTGCCTAAAAATCTCGTCGGCGCGCGAAAAATACTCGTCGGCTTCGCCAGACTTCAAACAGTTTTCGCTTCGCCAGACGATATTTTTGCAAAAACTTAAATTTCTACAAGGCACGTCTGAAAATACACTCATATCGAATAAGATACAGTTTGAAAATTTTAGTAAAAAAGTTTCTTTGCGCAACGTAAGATAATAATAGACTAAGTTCTTACACTTAAATAGATGACATTTAATATTCGACATAATTCATTGATTTTCAATAGTTTATGATGACTCAAAATTAAAAACTAAAAACTTACAACTACTTATAATTTTAATTTTTAAAAAACGTACTTAAACCAATTTTTATTTTCCAGTCAAAATCATTGCTATCACATAGTCTGCCAAAAGTATCGAAATATCGCTATATACGACCGCTTTGGTGCTTGCTTTACCGAGTTCTACGCTGCCGCCAGTTACAAAATAACCCTGATAGCAGGAAATGGTAGTCAATAAATAAGCAAAAACAACCGACTTTACGAACATCATCGTTACGTTTTTGGGCAAGAAAAATGACCGCAAACCCTGCACATATTCTTCATGAGAAATCAAACCCATTGGCACACTCGCCAAATATCCGCCGACGATTGCGACAAATGCGGCAATGCCTACCAGCATCGGAATCGTCACCAATGCGCCGATTAATTTGGGCTGAATCAAGTACGAGGCTGTATTTACGCCCATGATTTCCATTGCGTCAATGTGTTCTTTTTGCCTCATTCCACCTATTTCGGTCGTCATATTGGAGCCTACTTTGCCCGCCAAAACGAGTGCCGTAAAGGTCGGAGCCAGCTCGATAATACTCAAATCGCGCACAATGTAGCCGATGTAATATTTCGGAATAAGGTTGCCCGAAAGCTGGTACGAAAACTGAATGGCGGCTACCGCACCAATAAAAACCGCTATCAACACCACAATAATAAGCGACCCAACACCGATGTCGTTCATTTGTCGGAGCGTTTCGTTCCAGTACATTCGTGCTTTTTCGGGCTTTGAAAAGACCGATTTCATCAGCACCAAGTATTTGCCGAAATGGTAAATAAAATTGAATTTCATTTTTAGAAGCATTTCTTATAAGAAAATATTGGCAAAATTAGTCTAATTTTGTGAGAATTTTGAATCAAGAAAATTATAATTTATCTAATGAAAAATAATAAAAAAGCAGTTGTTACGGGAGCAACGAAAGGCATCGGGCGTGCTATTGCCGAAGCATTTGCAAAAGAAGGTTTTGACATTGCTATTTGCGCTCGGACGAGCGAAGATTTGGCGCATTTAGAAAATGATTTTAAAACGCAATATCCTCATATTCAGGTAGTTACGAAAGTAGCAGACATGAGAAAAAAAAAGGACGTGTTGGCTTTTGCAGATTTTGTGAAAGAGCATTTTCAGGCGGTTGATGTTTTAATCAACAATGCGGGGGTTTTTATACCCGGCGCAATCGCCACAGAATCCGAAGGAAAGTTGGAAATGATGATTGAAACCAACTTATATTCGGCATATTATATGACTCGTGCTTTGTTGCCGTCCATTGCGCAGCACCAAAAAGCTCACATTTTTAATATTTGTTCGGTCGCCAGTTTGCAAGCCTATCCGAATGGCGGCTCTTACAGCATCTCAAAATTTGCGTTGCTTGGTTTCTCCAAAGTGCTGCGAGAAGAGCTAAAAAAATTGGGAATTCGTGTGACGGCAGTGATGCCGGGAGCGACGTGGTCGGATTCATGGGCGGGCGTGGAGCTGCCCGAAAGTCGCCTCATGCAAGCCTCCGATGTGGCAAATGCCATCGTCGGAGTGTATCGACTGAGTGATGTGACGGTGGTGGAAGAACTTATCTTGCGTCCGCAGTTGGGCGATTTGTAACGATTGAGCTATGTCACAAACAAAGATACTTTTGGTAATTTCGGGAGCAACGGCAGTCGGAAAAACCGCGCTCGCCGTCCGTTTGGCGCAGCATTTTGACACCGAAATATTGAGTGCCGACAGTCGCCAAGTCTATCAGCGTATGAATATCGGCACTGCCAAACCTTCGGAAGAGGAGTTGGCGGCGGTCACGCATCATTTTGTGAGCAGTCAGCCGCTCGAGCAGACCTTTACGGCGGGTGATTTTGAGCAGCAAGGTCTTGAATTGTTAAAAAAAATATTTCAATATCGTGACATCGTAATTTTAGTAGGTGGTACAGGTTTGTATATCCAATCGCTCTGCGAAGGCTTGGACGAATATCCCGAAATAGACCCAGCGCACCGCAAGTCAATTACCGAACTTTTGGAAAAAGGGGGCATCGAATCGCTGCAAAAAGAGCTTTTTGTTGCCGACCCTTTGCAGTATTTCAAAATGGATATTCAGAATCCTCAACGCTTGGTACGGGCTTTGGAGGTGTGCCGTGCGACGGGGCAGCCGTTTTCTTCGTTTCAAAAAAAAGAAAAAAAAGCGCGTTTTTTTCAACCCATTTATGTGCATTTGGAGATTGCGCGACCCGATTTGTATGCCCGAATCAATCGGCGTGTGGAGCAAATGATGGACGACGGATTGCTCGAAGAAGCCAAACAATTACTTCCTTTTCGACACCTGAACGCCCTACAAACCGTCGGCTACCAAGAGCTTTTTGACTATTTTGACCAAAAAACGACGCTTTTGGAAGCCGTAGCGATGGTGCAGCAAAACTCTCGCCGCTACGCCAAACGCCAACTCACTTGGTTGAGAAAACACTCGCATTGGCAGCTTTTTTCGCCCACACAATTCGATGAAATCGTGCGCATGGTAGAGAAAGAACAGAGATTTTTTTAATTCCTTTTAGCGGTGACGAATCGGTATCCGATGCCAAGCGAAACAAAAATGCCAGTACCTGTGGCTCCGTATTCGGCAGTTTTTTGAGGCACTCCTTTGTAAGAATACTTCAAAAATTGCTTTTGAAAGTATTTATTAGCATACACGCCCTGAAAAGACAACCCAATATCCAAGCGTTTCCAGAAGACAAAGCCTGTGCGGACACCTGCGAATGGCACTATCTGGGTGGTATTGTAGGATTCGGCGGATACAGGTTCGGATTCTACATAGTAGGGTCCATTAATAGGTGCCAAAGTGTTATATATTTCTACTCCAGTTACTTTAGAAACCTGTAAACCCAATCCAAGCACAGCTTGTAAATAAAATTTTCGTCTTCGTTTCATAAAGTCATAGGTAGCACCAACATCTAATCTGTGAATATTTACGCCCGAAAAACCTCCGCCCAACACTATCACAGCACCAGGATTTAGGATTACGGCACCCCTTTCATAAAGCATGATGGTACTTCCTGCATATTCGAAATATGAAGCGAAAATAGAAATGGGCTGCTGCTTTAGGAAATGCTCGTAAGAAATCGTTGTCGTGTAGTCGGTATTGTCATAAACGCGTGGTCCATTTACCAATGGTACAATTCGGTCAGTGGTGGTCCAAACTTGAGTGAAAGAAAATTTTAGAGCTTGACTGTTTGCCTTTTCGGTCAAAAAAAACAGCCCTGAAATAAGTACGATGACATATTTTGACATAATTTTTTATTTTTTAGATGCTTGAGAATATTAAAAAAGAAGAATAGCAAAGGCAATTCGATTGCCTTTGCTATTTTATTTTGCTTAATTTAAAACAAGTCGTGGGATACCATTTATGCCTAATCCAACCCAGTTGCCATTTACTTTGATTCTGTTTCCAGATGAAAGCTGATTGGGTACCCTAAATATGTTGTTAGGGTCTGGGATAGTAAAAGAAACAGATGTTGGAAATGTACCGCTTCCAAGTGCGTGCGCCCCATTCGCATCAGCTATGACGCAGGACTTACCGCTTGGCGTATTGATTTCTCGTTTGTAAATCCCGGACAAATCAACTTGTACTCCTTGATTGTTCCATGGAAACCACCCAAAAGATGTTTTTCGTAAATATTTCATTCTGCATCCTACCTCGTTGTTCAGTACCCAAATGGAACACTCTAATCGCCAAGTTTGACCAGATGGATAAAAGAAATACTGCGTAGTCAAAGTTTTTTTGTCTTCCCCACATTTTAAAGTATAGGGCTTGCTGAACTGACACGCAAGAGTGCCGCCTTCGCTTTGTTTTCGAAACAGCTGGCAGGTAACGGTGCCGTCGGAGGTAAAGGTTTTCGTAACAGGATTTGTGTTAGCAGTTGTTCCGTTGCTGAACACCCATTTTAACACATACGGAGAAGTGATTACGTTATACCCCGGCAGTTCAAATCTTATCTGATTACTTGGAAGATTGGTGATAGTAAAATTACTTGTGCCGCAAATCAAAATTCCATTTATCATGAGCGTGTCTTTCGGTCCAGTTCCGTTGTCAATTATTACGGTCAAGTCTTCGGTTGCACCAATCGGTTTGATTGGGTCTTTCCCGATAGATGTAGAGTTATCCGAATAAATCCATGTGTAAGTACTTGCTGGATTAGAAGTTTCAACGATTGAATTATTCGTTACAGCCAGCTTTCCATTGGGTGCCGATTTTGGTGTAAAAATAGGTAAGTATATCTTTTTTTCTCCAATCACATTTTCGTCTGTGTTGAGCTTGAAGTATTTATCCCATTCGGTTTTTGCGTCGCTTGTCACGATTAGATTGAAGGATTGTCTAAGATTTTCAAAGGGTAGATTTTTGATAGCATTGTACAAAGCCCAGTCTTCGTTGAGTACAATCGCCATTCCACCGTTTGCATAGTACTTGTAAATCCTGCTACCTACCGAAACAGCCCAGTTGGAGTTTAGTGCAGTTTTCCGATATGGGTCGTCAATAAGTGATTTCATGTTTCCACCAGAGTTTAGGTTGGCATTGATTACCAACTCTTCTGTTTTTCTTGCGGAAGAAAAACCAAGACTATTTTCTGTGACCAAACAAATAGGAAAATCTGTAATGTTTGGCATTGATTCGGCATTTACATCAACTCCAAGTGTAATGTAAGCTTTTTTGAGAAGTGCGGTATCTTTTTCTTGTTCTGCGAGCGACCTTGTAAAAGTGCTAACATCTAAATAAGTATCGAAATGCAACATTCCGTGCGTTACAGTTGGTAAAACAATTTTGCCTCTTTCTGTGGTAGTAGAAAAAAAAGACTCTGAATTATTTTGTAGCTCTGTACTAGAAGTAACTACCTCCTTTTTACAGCCTACAAAAAATGTAGTCCCAATCGCGAGGAACAAAAGCGATAGTAAAGACACGAGCGAT
>JAYUHK010000204.1:0-7288 GCA_043767025.1 Saprospiraceae bacterium
TGATGCCAAATTCTTGCCGATGAACAGACTCGCCACAGACTATTTGTACGCCGTCTTCGAAGCTAATTTTTTTTACTTTTTCAGTGTTTATCTCTGTCACAAACACATTTCCTTTTTCAGTAAATGCAACCGAGTTATTGCTCGCAAAATCTAAATTTTCAGCATTTTCGTTCCAAGAAATAATTTTAGAAATTACTTTTTTTGTCACATTAAACTTTAAAAGTGAATTTTTTTCCTGAAAAGTGAACTCATCTTCGTTATCTGACCACGTCACAGATGGAATATTTTTCTTTATTTCACTCGCAAAATTTGGTACCAATACAGCATTAAATTCCTCCAAAGTCAAGAGTGTCGCAGTGCTACCAGAGGACACATTTCTGACTACCAACGATTTTGTGGCGGCATCTATGTAGGTGTAATTGTTGCTTTTTCCTTGAAAAGTAAGCTGCGAAAGCGGCTTGGGGCGAAGTGCAGTATTGAGATAATCTTCGATGACAAGTTGTTTTTGTTGTGCAAAAACCAACTCCTGCATAGAGCTTAAAAACAATAAAAGATAAATAAATTTTTTCATAAATAATTGATAATCAATTTATTAAAATAAATTAAATTGAAATGTTGATTCGTTGTATTCGATTTCAGATTTTATTAGATTCGGTAAACTGCTTGGATTTATTTTGTCAAAAACAGGTAAAATCCGCTTTATCATTCGGAGTGAATGAGAATATTTTTCAGTTTCGACATTCCAGATTCCAGCCCTATCTAATGTGTCTATCCGCACGCAACCCGATGCGTGGATAATTTGATTTTCGGGAAGTATGATTCCGACATGGATTATTTTTCCTTTCGGATTGTCAAAAAAAGCCAAATCGCCAGTTTGAGTTTCTTCTAAAAATGCAATTTCGCCTCCATTTTTTACCTGTTCTGCCGCGTCACGTTTGAGCTTTATTCCTAAAATTTTATAAACCATCTGCGTAAATCCCGAACAATCTATCCCAAATGGCGAGCGTCCGCCCCAAAGATAGGGCGCATAAAGGTATTTGCGCACGATTTTTTGAACCAAATCCTCCGAAATAAGAGGAAGCCGGGACGGTAGGACAGCACCGCTGAAAGCATAATTTATGCCCTGAAACACAAAACTCAACCCGTCGAAATGCGGCAGAGTAGAGCCTAACAGAATCGGCAGCGCAAATTGAGGCGTAAGCGCAGGCTGCACGAGCTCGAGCGAAATGTCATAATTTTGCTGTATTGTGACTATATTTTCCTCTTCGATGCTTGTAATTTGCTTGGCATCTAACCAGCCTTCGTAGCCGTCCCAAAGGCAGCACACACGAAGCCAGTTGCCGTTATTTTCCAAAATTTCGACTTCTTCCCCAAACAAAATCTGTGACACCATTTCAGAGGCATCGCTTGAAGTTTTTCGCAATGGGACGACACTTAATTGAGCGGCGGCGTATTTTTTCATATCCGTATCAAATCAAAGCCCAAAAATACTAATAATTGTTATGTTTCGTTCCATAGGAATGAAGAAAAAATAAAGTACTCAATTTTTTCCAATCAATGCAATCAATAACAAGGCATTTTTTCGTTACAACACTGGGCGTTGAAACGAAAAAATAACGCAGTAATTGGTTGTAATTTAGCAAAAAAAATAAGTAGTTTGTTTTAGACGCGTTCCTAATCTAAAAAAATTTGTTTTTGTTATTATTGCGTTACCTTTGTGGCGTGTTTTTTGTCATACCATACATACTATGAAGAATTTTTTTATTTCCCTTACTTTTTTATTGCTTTCTTTTGCGCAAGCGAATGGGCAAGATAGGCATTTTTCGCAATTTTATGCCGCGCCACTTCTCCTGAATCCAGCTCTTACGGGAGCTTTTGACGGAAAATATCGTGTGAATATGATTTACCGCGACCAGTGGCGAGGCGTTCTTGACCAACCATTCAAAACTTTTGCGGCGAATTTTGACCTTCGCTTTCCGCTCACTTCAGTGATGCAGTCCAAAGACGCAGCGGGTTTGGGAATTACTTTTTATTCGGACAAAGTCGGAAATTTAGATTTTAATACCAATTCGATTATCATTTCGGGTTCGTTTCACAAGTCCCTCAATCCTCAAAATAGTCAATATTTATCCGTTGGGGTTCAGGGCGGTATCTCTCAAAGAAACGTAAATTACGAAAATTTTACGTTTCAAGACCAATTCAACGGTCTGACTGGTTACACGTTTCCGACGGGTGAGCTGTTGCCCGAAAATAGTTTTGCCTTCGGCGATTTGTCGGTTGGGCTGAATTATAGTTTTGCGCCCAAAGACGGCGTAGGATTTTTTGCGGGAGTCGCAATGTACCACATTTTGCAGCCCAAAATCACTTTTTATGACGCTGCGAAAGGCGGAAATGCCATCCTTCCACGTCGAATTTCGGCGCAAACGAGCGCGAATATTCCTTTGAGCGGTTCGGTCAATTTTTCGCCCCGACTGTTGGTGCAGCTTCAAAATAAGCACTTGGAACTCAATGCAGGCAGCAATTTCAGGATTCAGCTTTCGGAGGATAACAGGACGGCACTCAATCTCGGCATTTGGGCGCGCCCTGTAAAGACGTATCAAAACAAGTTAGAACTCGACGCACTGATAGGTCAGTTGGGTTTTGAGTATGAAAGTCTGCTTTTTGGCTTCGCCTATGATGCTAATTTGTCGTCGTATGCGACGTACAAAAAAGGTCAAGGAGCGTTTGAAATTTCGGTCACTTACATCGGAAATTACGACAACGATGACAAAATGTGTCCAAGTTTTTAGAATTATCAACGTAAGTATAAAACTAAAAATTTTTTGAAAAATATCCAAGAAATACGAGATTTGGCAGCTCATCGAGTTGTGGAAGCTGAATATTTGATGCAAAGTACGGACAATGATTTTTCGGCTGTAGCGTTCTATTTGGCGGGCTACGCAGTAGAGCTGACGCTGAAAGCTCGTATTTGTGAGTTGTTTGGAAGAGAAGATTTTTTTGGTACCGTGAGGGGAAAAACCTCAACTGCATTCAAAATTCACGATATAGAGGAATTGTTTTTCTTATCGGGAGCAACAAAAATATACAACGAGCAAACCGATAAAGGTTTCGCTATAAAAGAAGCCTACAATGAAGTCCTAAAATGGAACGAATCATCGAGGTACGAACCACCAAACTCTTTTAGTCGAACTGATGTTTTAGAATTTATTGAATCCGTTAAAAAATTAATAGTATGGATACAGGAGCAAAAAGTATGACCATCGAGCAAGTCAAAAATGCTTTTCTTGACAGGTCGGACTCAATTTTAAAAAATTATAATCCATCTCCTGACAATTTTGAAGATGGAGTCCACCAAAATTTCGATATGTTTGTTGGACTCAAACCAGTACTTTCTTTTGACGTAGGACCTCCCTACCGTTTGCAGGTTTATGCGCCAGCATTTATAAAGGTAATGAAAGATAGGAAAGAAAGACCGCTGCGTACGCTTATTCATTTTTTAGCAAAAAAGTTGGATAAAGAGATTTTTCGCCCAATTCATATCGTGGAAATACTCGATAGCATAGACGAAATTGATTGCATCAAAGAAGACGAAATCATTAACACCATTGGGCTGGAGTTGCCCGCCCGAAGACCAAAACAGGGTTTTTCTATTTTTGACATGTTTTAAAAAAAAGTTTAAAACTAAAAATCTTTGAAAAATATCCAAGAAATACGAGATTTGGCGGCTCTGCGCATTGCGGAAGCGGAATATTTGATGCAAAATAAGAGCAATGATTTTTCGGCTGCCGCGTTCTACTTGGCGGGCTACGCAGTGGAGCTGACTCTGAAAGCTCGCATTTGTGAGTTGTTAGATGCAGACGAATTTTATAAGGAAGGCAGCGAATACGCTGGTCATTCTGCGGCATTCAAAATCCATAAGATTGATAAATTAATCGTACTTGCAGGACTGCAAAAGAAAATTACGGCAGAAAAAAAGCAAAACAAAAAATTTAAGAATACAGTTTCGTCGGTAGTATATTGGAAAGAAACATCGCGGTACGAATTATCCACCTCTAAATTAGAATCTGAAGAATTTATAAAAAATGTAAAAATATTTATTCAATGGATAGAGCAACAAAAAATAACTTAAAAAAAGAATATGAGCTTGCGCTAAAATCCTTATTTCCTATGTATGCACCCTCAGACGATGCTACAGGCTTGGCAAAACCTAATTTGGGCGAATGTTTCGTTGGGCTGAAACCTGCGGATAACTCTGGAAGTCTTTTTAATCTTCAAGTGTATGCACCTCAAATCATTGCAAAAATGTATCAAAATCAGCAGTATCCATTTTATGTTATTTTAGGGCATCTTCGCACACATACATCACAAGAAGCCGATGATGCTATTTATGTTTTAGAAATCTGTGATACGGAAGACGAAATTGATTGCATCAAAGAAGACGAAATCATTAACACCATTGGGCTGGAGTTGCCCGCCCGAAGACCAAAACAAGGTTTTTCTATTTTCGATATGTTTTAAAAAAAAAATATGAAACGCATTTTAGTTAGTTTAGTTATCGTCTTTTTTATCGCAAAACAAGCCAATGCAGCTTTTATTTTGCTGCCGATGGACGAAAAACAAAAAAATCACCTCAAAGCCTACGGCATCGCTTACTGGATACTCGGAAAAAATATTGACACTTGGTGGCTGCTCAACTATCGCGGCGGAAGTTTTGCCTTCCCCAGCTCGCCGACTTTTGAAAAAGAATGTCTGACCAGAGGCGTGAGCTATGAAGTCATTGCGGACGCACAATTTGTGAAAATTCGGGAAGAAATCGCCAATCCAGAAGTCAATATGGACGCAATCAAACTCGAAAAAGCACCCAAAGTCGCCGTTTATACGCCCGACATCAACGAAAAAGGTGAGCGAATCAATCCTTGGGACGATGCCGTGACGCTCGTGCTGACCTACGCCGAAATTCCTTACGACCGTCTTTACGACGAGGAAATACTGAATGATAAATTGCCAAAATACGACTGGCTGCACCTGCACCACGAAGATTTTACGGGACAATACGGCAAGTTTTATGCAAGCTATCACACAATGCCGTGGTACCGCGAAAATCAACGCCGCGCCGAAGCGTTAGCGACCCGTCTGGGCTTTCAAAAAGTGTCAAAACTAAAACTTGCGGTCGTCAATCGTGTCCGCGAATTTGTCGGTGGTGGCGGATTTATGTTTGCAATGTGTTCTGCCACAGACACTTGGGACATCGCCTCGGCAGCCGCAGGAACCGATATTTGCGAATCAATGTTCGACGGCGACGGTGCTGACCCCAACGCGCAAGAAAAATTAGACTTTTCAAAAACTTTCGCCTTTCAGGATTTTCAACTCGTCAAAAATCCAATGACTTACGAATATTCGTCCATTGATAACAGTCCCGAAAACGGTCGCCGTGTCAATCCCGAGCAGGATTATTTCACACTTTTCGATTATTCCGCCAAGTGGGATCCCATTCCGACCATGCTGACTCAAAATCACACTCGAACTATAAAGGGTTTTATGGGACAAACAACCGCTTTCGCCCGAAAATACATCAAGCCCGAAGTACTGATTTTGGGAGAAAATAAGCCCGCAGGCGAGGCGCGGCTGATACACAGTTCTTTTGGGCAAGGCACTTGGACTTTCTACGGCGGTCACGACCCCGAAGACTACCAACACAGAGTCGGCGACCCCGAAACCGACCTGAGTTTGCACCCCAATTCGCCCGGCTATCGCCTTATTTTGAACAATATTTTGTTTCCTGCTGCGAAGAAAAAACAACGAAAAACTTAAAATTTGTGACAAAAATATGTTGTTCAATTTCTCTTTCCAGACCGCTTGGCTGGCGGTAGCTCTGTTGTTTTCTACCACATCGTGCAGCAAAAAAAATACGACTGCTCCGACTGCCAACATCGCAGATACCGCTGCAACCGCACTCAAAAGTGGCGCGGAGCGAACCGAGCTGTACTTTCATTTGTTGGCAGGAAAAAAAATCGCATTGGTCGCCAACGCCACTTCGGTAGTCGCCAATCGGCATTTGTTGGACACGCTTTTAGCTGCCAATATTGAAGTAAAAAAAATTTTTGCTCCCGAACACGGCTTTCGTGGCGACGGCGACGCAGGCGAAAAACTCAACGACAGCAAAGACCCACTGACTGGACTACCGATTATTTCGCTGCACGGAAACAAAAAAAAGCCCGACGCGGCAGATTTGAGTGGAATAGAAATCGTTGTTTTTGATATTCAAGACGTGGGCGTGCGCTTTTTTACCTATCTTTCTACCCTTCATTATGTGATGGAAGCCTGTGCCGAGCAGCATATTCCGATGATTGTCCTCGACCGCCCGAACCCTAACGGTCACTATGTGGCGGGTCCGATTTTGCAACCCAAATTTCGTTCTTTTGTCGGGCTGCACCCTGTCCCGATAGTATATGGCATGACGATAGGCGAATACGCTACGATGATAAACGGCGAAGGCTGGCTGGCGCAAAAAGCAAAATGTAATTTGCAAGTCATTGACTGTCAAGGATATGACCGAAAAAAAATCGTACATCTTCCTATCCGTCCGTCGCCGAATTTACAAAATGACCGAGCTATTTTGCTCTACCCGTCGCTGTGTTTGTTGGAGGGAACGCAGATGAGCGTTGGGCGCGGTACGGACTTTCCGTTCCAAGTTTTTGGGCATCAAGACCTACAAAATACCGATTTTTCGTTTACTCCGTCGCCTCACGCGGGCGCGAAAGAACCACTTTGGAGCGGAAAATTGTGTAGCGGATTCGACCTTCGGAATATTTCGGAGCAACAACTGAAAACCGAAGAATTTCAGCTTTCTTATCTCTTTCAGGCGTACCAAAATTTTCCAGACCGAAAGAATTTTTTTCTAAAAAATAATTTTTTCGACAAATTAGCTGGCACCGACTTGTTGCGACAGCAGATACAGAGCGGCAAAAGTGCAGCCGAAATCCAAGCCACTTGGCATCCGTCGTTGCAAGCGTTTCAAAAAATTCGCAAAAAGTATTTGAGGTATTAGGGGCAGACTTGGGCGTGTTTCCTTCATATCATTTTAAGTTCATGTACATAAATAGATGACGTTTAATATTCGACATAATTCTTTGATTTTCAATAGTTTATGATGACTCAAAATTAAAAACTAAAAACTTACAACTAAGTGCTGGGTCATAAATAACTGACAAATACTTATGGTATAATTTAGTATAAATCCTTGATAGTTAGGAACTTATGGTTAGTCATACCATGAATAAAATTCGTT
>JAYUHK010000205.1:0-14670 GCA_043767025.1 Saprospiraceae bacterium
TACTCGTCGGAACTCCGCCAGACTCAAACAGTTTTCGCTTCGCCAGACGATATTTTTGCAAAAACTTGAATTTCTACAAGGCACGTCTGAAAATACAGTGACATTGAATAAAATGCTGCCTGAAATTTTAGTAAAAAAATATTCTGCGTAACATGAGTTAATCATTTTCATAATTTATCATTTCTTTAGGGCTTCTAATTTCTGTCTTGTTGTATCCAAGTCGCAAATTTACAGAATTGTAAGTTCTTACACTTAAATAGATGACATTTGATATTGGACATAATTCATTGATTTTCAATAGTTTATGACGACTCAAAATTAAAAACTAAAAACTTATAACTACTTAACCTTCAGTTCTTTCAAGATTTACGATGTGTTTAAAGTTCCAGCTTACTAAAACGTCTGCTTTGATTTTGAAAAAATATACTTTTGCTACGCTTCACGAATTTTGAGGATATTTTTTGTACCTTTGCAACATGGGAAAGCTCTTTTGGATGGCTACAGCTCTGTATTTACTCTATCGGTATGTGACGAAACCCGTCTATATCGCGCCGCCGCCTGCTCCAAAGCCGCCACCCCAGCAAACGCCGCCCCAAAGAGCAAAAGGCGACTACACCGACTACGAAGAGATAAAAGAGTAATCCAATCCACACACACAATCATAAAAAAAGCCCAACGCGCTATGGACAAAGTCGAAGACAAAAAAAATACCACTCCCGAACAAAAACCAGCTTCGGCAGCCGAAAATTTTCAGATTGGCGACCTTATTTTGCTCAAAAATAACCAATTTATTGCCTTCAACAAACCTGCCGCTATTCCCGTCCAAGCCGACCCGACAGGCGACAAACCTTTGATAGAGTTGGCAGAAATCTATACCAAATCCACGCTCCACCTCGTCCACCGGCTCGACCGTCCCGCGAGCGGCGTAGTGCTTTTCGCAAAAACAAAAAATGGCTTGGCAGCCATCAACAAGCAGTTTCAGGACAGAGCGGTGCAGAAAATCTACCTCGCCATCGTCCAGAATCCGCTCCCACAACCCGAGGGAACGCTCGTGCATTTTTTGCGCAAAAACGCTGCTACCAATCTCACGTCTGCCTTCGAGAAAGAAGTCGCCCACGCCAGCCGCGCCGAACTGCACTACCGAACCATCGGCAGCAGCGACCGCTACCACTTGCTCGAAATAGAACTTTTGACAGGGCGACACCACCAAATCCGTGCGCAATTAGCCGCCGTCGGCTCTCCTATCAAGGGCGATGTCAAGTACGGCTCGCGCCGCGGCAATCCCGACCGCTCGATTCATCTTCACGCATGGAAACTCAACTTCAAGCACCCTGTGTCGCAAGAACTTATCGAAATCGTTGCTCCAACGCCACCCGAAGACGCACTTTGGAAATTTTTTATGGAAGAAAAAAACGAACAGTCGTCGTAAGTTTTGAAAATAAAAAAATCGTTCTTTCGTTTTTTAGATGCGTTCTTTATTCGGAAAACAAAAGTAAACTATTCCATTTTTGCCGTCCTGAATTGCGTACAAATAAAAAAAAAATACTTATATGAAAAAAATTAATATTTATTCGTTCTTTCTTGCAGCCGTATTGCTGGCGAACAACTATAAAGTACAAGCGCAAGATTTTGGGTTCGGCTTCAAAGCAGGCTTGAACTATTCCAATCTGAACGCCGCAGCCGAAAAAGACGACAACGGAAAAGCAGTCGAAAAATTTGGCTTCGATTACGGCTTTCACGTCGGAGCTACCGGTTCGTTGAAGTTCACAGACGACTTCGGCTTGCGGCTCGAACTCCTGTACTCCCAAAAAAACTCCACCTACCAATACGACGGACAAGCCTTCCGAATCTACCAAGCAGACGCAGCAAAAGTATATGCGACCGGCGTTCTGAAAACCAACCTGTTGCGCTCCAACAGCTACATAGACATTCCCCTCAACGCCTACTATCGGGTAGGGCGCAAGCTCGAGGTTTCGGCAGGCGGATATTTTTCGGCATTGGTCGGCTCTACCGCCACGGGCGACATCACTTTTGAGGGAAAAACAGACGGCGGCACGCCCATCGTCGCCAAAACCTTGATGGCAAAATACAATTACTTGTCCGACAAAGCGGGTGAGGGAGTCGCCAGCGATGGCTCTTCGACTTTTTTTGCCGACGGCTTCAATTTTTCGCAACCCAACACCGTCGGTGCTTACTATGACTTTGCGAAAAAAGACGGTAATTTTTTCAAAGGAGTTGACATCGGATTGAGCGCGGGCTTGGCGTACTACTTCAACCAAAGCCTGTACTTTAGCCTTCGCGCGCAGTACGGATTGATAGATATTACGAACAATAACTATGATTTTCAGAAGACCAAATCAAACAAATATACACTCATTCCGCGCCAAGACAAAGACACAAATTTGACCATTCAAGCGTCTGTGGGCTTCGGTTTCTAAAAACAGCATTTTTTTCTGTATGAAAAATAAATTCATTCTTTTTCTTTTTTTGGCATTTCCGTTGCAGTTACTTATTGCCCAAAATGCGGATATAAATTTGCTTCGCAACATCAACAGCAGCAGCCCGAGTGGTGATAATTTTTTCAAGTTAGTGTCCCAAAGTGCTTCGCCAGTCAGTCTTTTAGCACCGATTGGACTTTTTGCGGTAGGATATTTGGAGAAAGACAAGTCGCTGAAAGAAAAAGCGATTTTTGTCGGGGCTACCGTTTTGGTCAGCTCTGTGGTCAGCACGGGACTGAAATACGCTATCCTACGCGACCGCCCGTTTGTGACTTACCCCAATCTAATCTATAAAAAAACGGAGGGCGGCAGCCCGTCCTTTCCCTCTGGTCATACTTCTGTTGCCTTTGCGTCCGCCACGTCCCTCACGCTGGCTTTTCCGAAATGGTATGTTGGCGTTCCCGCTTTTGCGTGGGCGAGCGCAGTCGGCTACTCTCGAATGCACCTCGGCGTACATTACCCGAGCGACGTGTTGGCGGGAGCAGCGGTCGGCATCGGCAGTGCCTACCTTTGCAGTTGGCTACAACGACGGATTTTTAGGTAAAATATCTTCATAAATAGGTCACTACCCAAAACCCATTAAGTTACGGTTTTTTAGTGACATGAATTTTGTTTTTTGGTAAAATTTTCTTGCGTCGTTAAAAAATTAATTGTGCTTTTGTCATCTTTTACTTAATTTTGAGCGTGAAAAATAGCACAAAAGTTACCCTTTTTTTCTTAACTTAATGGATATGGCTTGATGAAGAATTTACAAGTACAATCACTGATTTTAAAAATTGGTGTTTGAAACAAGAAAAATCATTGCAGGATATTTTTATAAAAACCAAATAATGCAACTATGGCATATAATAAATTTAAAATAGAACACCTCAAAGAAAAACTCCACCTCAAAGTTTTAAATGAGTATTGGCTTCATAAGGAGTTAGTGGCATTTGAAAATGACACCATTTTAGATAGCTTACTTTCTGAAGCACCAAATTTATTTTTGGGTAGCGAAAAAGCACGGTCTGAATTTATAGTTACCCCTGTTTTACAAGCATTAAGCAGAAGAAATAGAGGACGATTTACTATATTTTCAGGTTATGAGTTCAATATAGATAAAAAAATAGAACTCAATGGATTTTGCGATTTTATTCTGGCTGCTCCTGCACTCAATAGCTTTGTATTGGAATCTCCTGCATTTTTTGTAGTAGAAACCAAAAAAACAGATATTGATGATAATGCAATTGCACAATGTGCTGCAGAGTTATACGCAGCACAAATTTTTAACGAGCGAAACGGCAAGCCACAAAAAGCCATTTATGGCACAGTAACTTCTGGCTATACTTGGATTTTTTTAAAACTTGAAAACCAAACCTTACGTATTAACCCAGACCCTCGCTACCTCTCTTTTACCAACCCATATCAAGTATTGGCAACACTGCAAGACATTATAGACCAAAGTTTATAAAAGTTAAGTTCTTACACTTAAATAGATGACATTTAATATTCGACATAATTCGTTGATTTTCAATAATTTATGATGACTCAAAACTAAAAACTAAAAACTTATAACTACTTATATGAAATAGTTTTAGCAGTTGTACTTTCTTTCCCTGCCTTCGCAAAGCCGCGGGACGTTGCCTGCAAGGCGACGGCGAAACTTCATAACTTGACAAAACTTCAGAAATTATTTATATTTGCAGAATGAATGAAAGAGTTCCAAAAATATATTTAGACACTTCGATTTTTGGTGGTTATTATGACACTGACTTTGAGGAGGACACTCAAATTTTATTTGAAAAAATAAAATTGGGACAATTCCACGTTGTTTATTCTACAACTACCGAGGACGAATTACTTGGAGCACCAGAAAGAGTTCAACAACTTCTTCCGAATCTTGCAGAATCATTAAAAAGACGAGTTGAACTAACAGAAGAGGCTGTAAATTTAGCCGACACTTACCTTGCAGAAAATGTAGTTGGAAGAACAAGTAGGTCTGACTGTTTTCATATTGCGATGGCGACAATTAATGAAGTTGATATTTTAGTGAGTTGGAACTTTAAACATATCGTAAACATAAAAAGAATTAGAGGTTACAATGCTGTAAATATGAAACTTGGTTACAAGATAATTGACATTCGTTCACCAAAAGAAATTATA
Source organism: Saprospiraceae bacterium (assembly GCA_043767025.1). Taxonomy (GTDB): domain Bacteria; phylum Bacteroidota; class Bacteroidia; order Chitinophagales; family Saprospiraceae; genus JAYUHK01. Next base: position 4,641 of record JAYUHK010000205.1, read on the forward strand.
TACAATGAAGACTAAAGAAATTGTAAAGAAAGACTTTGACGCAGTAAAATTTATGCGAGAAACAAGAGACAAAATTAGTCTTGAAATTCAGAATATGAATTTTGAGGAATTGAAAAAATATTATGCAGACCGTAGATTGAAACTTACAAAATAGAATGCCCATCGCCCAACATGGGTTTTTGTGCAAGTGGAGCAGACGGAAGTACAATCGGCTTTTTGTTCTTTACTGTACTTCAGTTCGGGCTTGACGAGCATCGCTGAACATTGGTAATAATAAACTTCTACAGTTGTTTTTCAAGCATCAGCGGTTACGAGCGGACGGAACGCTATTTCCTAACCATCGGTAATACCTGTTCGTTAGCCGTCATTGTGACGATACCCCGCAAACATTGACAGTCCGACAGAAAACGACAGAAAAGGCGACGTTTTGTAAAATTAAAAAAGGTGCAAGCCAACACACAAAAACCAACGCTTTTGCAGCACATTTAATTCTACAAAACCGCACCCAAAGTCCACCCATCCAGCGGATAGTTGACAATTTGACGGTAACTTTCGGGACAAAAACGCTTTAAAAACTTAACTTTAGCAATCGGAAAATTGAGGTAATATATGACGAAAGAAATAAAACAGTTTCAATATGAAATACAAGCCTATCAGGAAGACTGCGTAAATAACATTATCAGTATTTTTGAAAGCCTTCGCCAAAAAGCAAATTTTGGTGAAGTGCTGACGGCGCACCATAAAAAGAACAAATACAATTTTCCCGTTCAAGACACCAAAAACATTGACATAATGATGGAAACGGGAACGGGAAAAACGTTTACGTTTATTAAAACCATTTTTGAACTCAACAAAAAGCTTAGCTACAAGAAATTCATCGTTCTTATTCCAACCGTTCCTATTCGTGAGGGCACGAAAACAAACATGGAGGACACCAAAGATCATTTTAAAAGTTTTTACGCTAATGAAACAGAAAAAGAAAAAGAAATTGAAACTTTTGTTTACGAGGGAGGAAATATTTCTGCTGTAAAACAATTTATCAACACTTCACATTTGTCGGCTTTGGTAATGACCCCAAGCTCGTTTAACAGCAAAGACAATATTCTGAACCGTCCATTGGAACGAGAGATGAACGCACCTGAATTATTTGTGAACAATCAGAAGCCGCCAAAATCGTATTTATAATGTTTGAAACGGCTAAATCCAGTTGTGATAATGGACGAACCTCACCGGTTTGAGGGCAATGCGTTTAAAACTTATTTTGAAGGTTTTGATAATTACTATTTGCGTTTTGGTGCGACGTTTCCAAAGAAAAAAGACAGTTTGCCTTTATCAAACGTGGCATACATTTTAGATAGCATTTCTTCTTTCCGACAAAACTTGGTAAAGAAAATTGTGGTTTACACGCAAGACATAATTGAAAATACGGATACACTTATTGCCATTGACACTAAAAAAGCACTTGTAAGCACCTTAACCAACGGAATTGTAGTAAGACGAGAATTGGGTGTTGGTGCGGTTTTCAACGGGAAAAGCATTAAGAAAATAAACAAAAACAGCATTATTTTAGCGGACGACACTATTGAAAAGATTGATTATTCTTTGTCGGACGAGTCATTGCGGACAATGATTAAGGAAACAATCAAAATTCATTTTGAGAAAGAAAAAGCATTGTTTGAACAAGGAGCGAAAGCACTTACGCTGTTTTTTATGGAAGCTGATACCAGTTTGTTTCGTGGCGACAATCCAAAAGTTAAAAACATATTTGAAGAAGAATATAAAAAGCAATACAACGAAGTTGTAAACCAACTTGACTCAACAAGCGATTATTACAAATTCTTGCAAAATGATTTTGATACCAACAACCTTTTGCAAGTTCACAAAGGTTATTTTTCGGGCGACAAAGGAAACGCCGACGAGAAAGTAAAAGCTGGTGTTGATGAAATTTTGAGAGACAAAAAGAAATTACTGTCCTTTGAAAGTCCTTCCCGTTTCATTTTCTCCATTTGGGCTTTACAAGAGGGTTGGGACAACCCGAATGTATTTACTATTTGCAAACTATCTAATCAAGGTAGTGAAATATCAAAAATGCAACAAATTGGGCGTGGTTTGCGGATATGTGTCAATCAAAATTTGCAACGTTACACGCTCAAAAATTTGAACGACGACCAAGAAGTATTTTGGAAAATCAATAACCTTGATGTGGTAGTTTCCAGCAAAGAACAAGGCTTTGTGGAAGCCATACAAAACGAAATTTTGAGCAATTCGTTTTTAATTGCCGAAACATTTACGGAAGTAGAACTTACCAGAATCCTAAAAGAAAAAACTACTTTTGATGATGACACCATTGTTTATTTAATTGATGATGTGTTGAAAGAAAAGAAAATGATTGTTCGCAAGGCGATAGTTGATGGACAAAAGATTTACGAAAAATCGCCCGAGTTTTCTGCTATTCTAAAAGCGCAAAATTTGCCAGAAGAACAAGTAAAAGCCATTGAAAGTTTGTTTGCAACTGATGCCAATAAATATATTCAGGATTCAAAAAAAGTGAAACCTAAAAAGAAAGTTTTTATCAAGGCAATACACCTACAAGAGTTTCAAAACTTGTGGAACACTATCAATAAAAATGCTTTTTATGTATTGGAAACCCTGAACGAAGAACAGGAAAGCCAATTGGTACAAAATATAAAAACACAAATTGAAGCCGTAAACATTGAGGAAATATTGTTGCAAACTATTCGTGCTGAACTCAACGTTAATAAAATTGGTGAACAAGGTACAATAACAGAAAAATTGACAGACACCGTTTCGTACAAAAGCAAAGTTGATTATTTGGCGTTGGTGCGCACTTTATCCAACAACACCAAAACACCTATTTCGTTTGTGATAAAGGTTTTCAATGCGTTGAGTAACGATTTTAAAACAAAAATGCTTTGTAACAATCCCGAACAAGCCCAAAGGCAAATTTCAGAAATTATCCGTAAAAACTTGGTGTCAATGATTAAAGCCAATGTAAGGTATGACGGTATCGATGGAAAAACTTTGCCTAATGTTTTCAAAATTGAAGACGGAAAAACCTATATAGACACAGGAAGCGTTGGAAAGTTTCAAAAAGATATTGCAGGCGATTTCAGTTTGAAAACCAAATGGGTATTTGAAGAAGTGATCGAATATGATAGTGATTTTGAATTAAGTATTGTAGAGCAAGACACAGATATGGACAGTATTGAGATTTTCGGCAAATTGCCTCGACTAAATATTCAAACTCCCTTGGGCAAGTACAACCCCGACTTTTGCTACGCTATCAAAAGCACAGAAGGCAAGAAAGTATTTTTGGTAGTGGAAGCCAAAGGATATGATTTGCTTACCGATGTTCCTGAAAAAGAACAAATTAAAATTGACTTTGCCAAAAAATATTTTGAAGCACTCAACGAACATTACAAAGACAAAAACCAAAACATCAAAATTTCATTCCAAGAACGTATCACTAAAACGCAATTAGCGGCATTGATAAACAATGATTAGAATATGAATTTAGAAATAATTAAAACTGAATTATTGAAGGCATTCCAAGAGGCAATTCCCAAGGATTTGCAAGAAAAATTCGATTCCTTAAAAGATGCCGAATTATCTACGCCTGGTTTTAGTTTTTACACCTCTGTTGCCTCTGTTTTTAGTAGTAAAATCGAAGGCGAAAATATAGAGTTGGATAGTTTTATTAAACATAAACGAGACGGCATACCTTTTCAACCAGACTATACAAAAAAAATAGATGATTTATACGGAGCCTATCTTTTTGCCCAACAAAATTCTTTGAATGAAAAAAACATTAAAGAAGTTCACAAACTTTTAGGCAAACATATTGTAGAAACTTCGTGGCAAGGAAAATACCGTATTCAAAATATGTATGTAGCTTCTGATGATGGCAAAATAGAATATGTTGCCGCATTGCCTTATATAGTTTCTACCGAAATGCAAAAATTTAATATAGATTTAAAAGTACTTTTAGAATCTACCTTGAGTATAGAAGAAGTGTTTTATTATGCCGCTATGTTGCATTTGATGTTTGTAAAAATACATCCTTGGAACGATGGCAATGGAAGATCGGCACGGTTATTAGAGAAATGGTTTGTTGCTCAAAAATTAGGTGAAAAAGCTTGGTTTATTCAAAGCGAAAAAATGTATTATACACATCATCAAGCGTATTATAGAAATCTTAGGCTATTGGGTTTGGAATATGAATTTTTAGACTACACCAAAGCACTACCCTTTTTACTTATGTTACCCAACAGTCTAAACAATTAAATAAAAACAATGACAGAACAAGAATTTATAAACGCAGGATTTACAGTTGTTGGAACACAAAACAGCGAAAACAAATTGTTGAGTTTTCTAAAAGAAAACTACCCAAGCGTAGTGAAGGACAACGAAATTAACCTCAACGAACTCAAAGCCGTTGCAGGCTTGCCCATAGACGAAAAAGTAAACGGCTACGGACTCAATTTTATAGGCAGAAACTTTGCCCGAGCCAAATATGCCCAAAAAACAGAAAAGGAACTACACCTCAACAACACGTTAAGTAAAAATATAGACACCACACAAAACTTGGTACTGAAAGGCGATAATTTGGACAGTTTGAAAATCCTGAAAAACCATTATAGCGGAAAAATAAAGTGCATTTACATTGACCCGCCTTACAATACCACAAGCGATGAGTTTGTGTATCCCGACAAGTTTGACAAAGAAGAAGCCGAAGTATTGGGCTTGGCTAACTTGAGCGAAAGTGATTTTGCCCGAATGGATTTTAGCTTTAAAACTAAAAAAAGCCACAACGGTTGGTTGGCTTTTATGTATCCACGCCTGTTGCTCGCAAGAGATTTATTGAGCAAAGACGGCGTTATTTTTATCAGTATTGATGATAACGAACAGGCGAACTTAAAGCTACTTTGTGATGATGTGTTTGGAGAAGAGAATTTTGTGGGAACTTTGATTTGGGAAAGAGCATACTCACCAGTAAACTTGAAAAAGCAATTTTCTGAAAGCCACGATTATATTTTATGTTACGCAAAAAATATCGAATCAGTAGTTAATAAAGGATTGTCAAGAAGCGAAGAAGCAAATGCAAGATATTCAAACCCAGATAATGATTCAAGAGGAGTTTGGACATCAAGCGACTTATCTGTTGGACCCGCTATTCAAGAAAATATTTATAAAATAATTACTCCTTCAGGTAGAAAAGTGTTGCCACCAAGTGGGTATAGTTGGAGATTAAATAAAGAGAGGTTTCAAGAGTTTTTAAGCAATAACAGAATTTGGTTTGGAAGCGATGGAAATATAGTGCCACGTATTAAACGTTTTCTTTCAGAAACAAAAGATAGTATTACTCCTATGACAATATGGAAACATTCAGAAGTAGGACATTCGCAGGAAGCTGCCCAAAGTTTGAAGAAATTGTTTGACGGTGAAGCATTATTTGATTATCCAAAACCGATAAATCTTATTAAAAGATGTATTGAATTGTATTGTGATAAAAACGACATCATCCTCGACTTCTTCGCAGGTAGCGGCACAACAGGTCACGCCGTCATGCAGCTCAATGCAGAAGACGGCGGCAACCGCAGGTTTATATTGTGCCAAATAGACGAGCCGATAAAAAAAGATAAGCCCGCGTATCAATTTTGTATAGAAAATAAGTTACCGCCCGTCATTTCAAGCATTACGATAGAACGCTTAAGGCGAGCGGGAGAAAAATTGTCTGCATCAGTATTAACAGGATTGAAGGATAAACAGGATTTATTTCATCAAAAAAATTCTGAAAATCCTGAAAATTCTGATTTTGGATTTAAAGTGTTTGACAGTATAGAAGCACCAAAATTGCAAGTAGATGACAAGGGGCAAATCTCAATTATTCAAAATGACCTTGATGCACTAAGTCGTATTTACAATATGATTTTTAAGGTTGGTTTAGACCAGCCCTCGCAAGCTTCCGAAGAAGTGATAAAAGACTGTATTTACAAAATTGGTACTCATTACTACATTACCAATGCCGAAAAAATAAGCAATGATGATTATTCAGATGCAATTAAAAACGGCAGGGTATTTATTGACGGTTGGACAGCCAGCCTAAACGGAACGCTGCAGAATTACAAAGAAGATGTGAGAATAGTTTTTTAAATTATATTTACAATCTGACATAAAACATTGATTATCAACAGTTTGTACGACTAAAAACTAAAAACTAAAAATTATTTAATAGGTAAGCAAACTTACAGGGCAGGTCAAGAGTGCAGACATTTTGTTACAATTTGCATAATTTCCTATATGCCCTGTGTAGTAACCATAATAGTTCTATATTTGCGGAGTAAAACAAACCAACATCTTCGCAACTATGCCTGACTTCGTACACCTTCATTGCCACACACAGTTTTCATTGCTCGACGGAGCGTCTGACATCGGATTGATGATGGACAAAGCGGTCACCGACGGCATGAAAGGCATCGCACTCACCGACCACGGCAATATGTTTGGCGCGTTCAAATTTGTGGCGGAAGCCGAAAAACGCAAACTCAAACCCATCGTCGGCTGCGAATTTTACCTCGTCCAAGACCGACACAAACAGCAGTTTTTGAAGTCCAAAGGCGACGCAGACGTACGTCACCACCAGTTGCTGTTGGCAAAAAACCAAGCAGGCTACCAGAATCTCTCCAAACTCTGTTCGCTGGGCTTCGTGGAGGGAATGTACGGCAAATATCCGCGCATCGACAAGGAGTTGCTGCTCCAATACCACGAAGGACTCATCGCTACGAGCTGCTGCATCGGTGCCGAAATCCCCCAAACTATCCTCAAAGGCGATATTCCGAAGGCAGAAAAATTGCTCCAGTGGTGGATAGATTTGTTCGGCGAAGATTACTACATCGAGCTGCAACGCCATCGCGGACTCGAAAATATCGACCAACTCGGCGTGAGTCAAGAAGACGTGAATCAGGTGCTTTTGGGCTTCGCCAAAAAATACAACATCAAAGTTATCTGCACCAACGACTCGCACTATATCGAGGAAGACGACTGGCGGTCGCACGAGATTTTGTTGGCAGTCAATACGGGAAGTAAGATTTCGGACGAAAAAAGGTTCAAGTTTCCGAGCAGCGATTTTTATTTCAAAACGCAGTCGGAGATGAGCAAACTATTCGGTGATTTGCCACACGCATTAGACAATACGATGGAGATTTTTGATAAAATCCAACCGCTTCAGCTCAAGCGGGACGTGATGTTGCCCAACTTTCCGTTGCCTGCGGGATTTTCTGACCAGCCAGCGTTTTTGCGGCATTTGGTCTATCAAGGAGCTACCCCGCGCTACGGCGAAATCACGGAGCAGCTCCGCGAGCGATTGGATTTTGAGCTACAGGTTATCCGCAACATGGGTTTTGACGGCTATTTTCTCGTCGTTCAAGATTTTATTACCGCCGCCCGCGATATGGGCGTAGCCGTAGGTCCCGGACGTGGCTCGGCGGCAGGCTCGGCGGTCGCTTACTGCTTGGGGATTACGAATATTGACCCTATCCGATACAACCTACTTTTTGAGCGTTTCCTCAATCCCGAGCGGGTTTCTATGCCCGATATTGACATTGACTTCGACGACGAAAAACGCCAAAAAGTGATCGATTGGGTCGTGGATAGATACAGCAAAGAGCAAGTGGCGCAGATTATTACTTTCGGTACGATGGCGGCGCGCTCGAGCATCAAAGACGTAGCGCGAGTCATGGATTTGCCGCTGGCAGACAGCGACAGACTCTCCAAACTCGTGCCAAGCCGACCGGGAATAAAGTTGAAAAAGTTGCTCGAAAGTCCGCTCAAAGAACTCGCCAAAGAATGGTCAGGCGACGACTACGCCAACATCGAAAAACTCCAGACCATTGCTGCCAAGCAAGACCTCGAGGGCGAAGTGTTGCGCATCGCCCAAAAAGTGGAAGGCTCCGTGCGCAGCACAGGAATCCACGCGGCAGGAGTCATCATTGCGCCCGAAGATATTTCAAAATACATTCCCGTCAGCACCACCAAAGAATCCAACTTGTGGGTGACACAATTCGACGGCACGACCGTCGAGTACGCTGGAATGTTAAAAATGGACTTTTTGGGACTCAAAACGCTCACCATTATCCGCGATACGATTGAAAATATCGTCAAGCGACACGGCGCAGCGCAACGCATCAATCCCGACAACATTCCGCTCGACGATGAGGCGACGTACCAACTGTTTCAGCGCGGCGATATGGTGGGAATTTTTCAATTTGAATCCGAAGGAATGCAAAAACACCTTCGCGACCTCAAGCCTACCGACATCGAGGATTTAATCGCTATGAACGCGCTTTATCGTCCGGGTCCGATGGACTATATCCCGACTTTTGTAGCCCGCAAACACGGACGCGAAAAAGTCGTCTATCCGCACGAGTGGCTCGAAGATATGCTCCGTCCGACCTACGGAATCATGGTTTATCAGGAGCAAATCATGCAATGCGCCCAAATTATGGCTGGCTATTCGCTCGGTCAAGCCGACCTGTTGCGCCGTGCGATGGGTAAGAAAAAAGCCGACGAAATGGCAAAGCAACGCGAAACGTTCACACTCGGCGCGCAAAATAAAGGCGTTGATGCCAAAAAAGCAGGCGAAATCTTTGACGACATGGAAAAATTCGCGTCCTACGGTTTCAACCGCTCGCACGCTGCGGCGTATTCGGTTTTGGCGTATCAAACTGCCTATCTCAAAACTCATTATCCAGCAGAATTTATGGCTTCGGTGCTGACGCACAACAAAAGCAATACCGAAAGTCTGAACTTTTTTCTCCGCGAATGTAAGCGAATGAACATTCACGTCACCAGTCCCGACATCAACGAAAGCGAACTGAATTTTACGGTCAATAAAGCCGGCGACATACGTTTTGGACTTTCCGCCCTCAAAGGCGTAGGCGAGGGACCGGTAGAAGAATTGCTGGCAGCGCGCAAAAAAGGCGGCGATTTCAAAAGTATTTTTGATATGGTGCGCCGCATCGGTTCGCGGTTCGTAAACAAAAGAGTCCTCGAAAGCCTCGCCTACGGCGGTGGTTTTGATAGTTTTGGCGGACACCGAGCGCAGTATTTTTGCGCCTCTGAAAAGTACGAAACGCTCGTCGAACACGCTTTGAAATACGGAAACGCGTACCAAACTCAACGCGCCGCTTCGCAAAATTCACTGTTCGGCGATATGTCCGAAACCCTGTCTTTGTCCGAGCCGCCGTTGCCAAAGTGCGAGCCTTGGCTGCTGCTTACAAAATTGAACTACGAAAAAGAAGTAACGGGAATTTTCATCAGTGGGCATCCGCTCGACGATTTTCGCTTCGAGATAGACAACTTTACGTCTTGCACGTTGGAACAAATCGAGCAACAACCCAAAGGAAGAAAAATGAATTTGGCGGGATTTGTGACCACCGCCGACCATAAAATTAGCAAAAAAGGAACTGGTTGGGGGCGGTTCATCGTGCAAGATTACAACGGTTCGCTCGAAATGAGTCTTTTCGGAGAAGATTATCAGAAGTACAAACATTGGTTTGAGCTGGGCGCAACTTTATTCCTGCAAGGAGCTTACGAGCAGCGTTGGAACAGCGATGAAATGCAGTTTCGTATCGCCGACGTGCGCCCGCTCGCCGAAGTTGGGGCGCAACTTACGCGCTCCATCACGCTGCGACTGCCCTTGGAAGTGCTTGACAGTCAGCTGATTGACAATCTCGAATCGCTATTTCAAGCGCACAAAGGACAGCATTTTTTGAAACTACAATGTATAGACAATATCAATCGGCAAGCCCTGACACTTACCGCAGCGACCCACAACGTGATGGTAAGTAGCGAATTTTTGGCTGCCGTCCAAAAGTTAGGATTAGAATATACTGTAAATTAACTTATTGATAAGTTCTTACACTTAAATAGATGACATTTAATATTCGACATAATTCGTTGATTTTCAATAGTTTATGATGACTCAAAATTAAAAACTAAAAACTAAAAA
>JAYUHK010000206.1:0-2427 GCA_043767025.1 Saprospiraceae bacterium
TGAAGTAAAAATTCTCCTTCTGCGATTTTTGTATTTTTATCTAATTTTGTCACCTGTATCCAGTTGTCTTCCGATGTATCTAAATACCACTCGGCATCATGAACATCATCAGCCCAAAGATCATATCGCGAATAATTTTTTGAATTGTCAAGGAGATAGGCGCTTTCATCATAAATTTTTTGCTTTTGGTAGGAGTATGGGTCAAACTTAATAAGCACAACTTCCCGCCTGTAAGCCCAAAACTCTAAATCTCTCCAAGTAGTATCAGAATAATTTGCAATCCCTAAATAGCATTCACCAGAGGCAATAAATTTTATGATTCCATTGTTACCAACCCATTCTATTTCGCCTTGACCGGGTACTGACTTGATGGCATTTACATTGAGATTTTTATAATCAGTGAAAGTATCAGGTCTAAGAATAAATTTGAATAAATCACGTGAATTGGGATTGATTACTACCAAAGAACTTCTTTCACAACTTCCAGAACTAATAGGGGAACATTCATCTTGCTTGCAGCTCAAAAAGCACAAAATCGCTGATATAAAAATTATTATTATTTTCATCGTTGTTGTATTTAAAAAAAAATTGTGACAAATTTTTTGTCATTGCAATTCAATAATCATTTTTAAAGAACGTGTCAAATATACACTATTATTTTCACTTGCCAAGTTTTTTTGCAATTATTTTTCAAAAAAAGTAAAATTTTAACATTTAATGTGGCTTTGTGTATTTTTGACACAATATTTGCATTTCGGCGGTGGCAAATATCCCCAATCTTCAAAACAAAGTTCGTTTTTGCCTTTTTATAAAGTATCTTTGCAGAAAATTAGATAAAAAATTATGACTTTCAACGAATTAAATTTGAACAAATCGTTGCTCAATGCGCTGACGGACATGGGCTATACCACTCCGACGACTATCCAAGAAAGGGCTTTTTCGGTGGTCATGTCGGGGCGCGACATGGTGGGTATCGCCCAGACGGGGACGGGCAAAACCCTCGCTTACTTGCTGCCGTGTCTGCGTTTGTGGAATTTTACGAATGAAAAACATCCGCAAATATTGGTCATCGTGCCGACTCGGGAGTTGGTGGCGCAGGTGGTGGAGGCGGTCAAAAATTTGACAACCTACATGAATTTTTCGGTCGTCGGAGTGTATGGCGGCGTGAATATCAAAACTCAAATTGCGGAAGTTGCCAAAGGTGTAGATATGGTGGTGGCTACTCCGGGTCGCTTGATTGACCTAACTTTGACGGGTTCGCTCAAACTGAAGCACATCAAAAAATTGGTAATTGACGAGGTAGACGAAATTTTAAATCTTGGATTCCGTACTCAACTGACACAAATTTTGGACTTGCTACCGCCGCGAAGACAGAATTTAATGTTTTCGGCGACGATGGTGGAGAGCGTGGCGGTCATTATCGAAGATTCTTTCAATACGCCGCAGCTCATCGAAGCTGCTCCGACGGGTACGCCGCTCGAAAATATTATCCAACAAAGCTATAAAGTTCCGAACTTTAATACCAAAATCAACCTGTTGAAACTTATTTTGTCCAATAAAATAGAGTTCTCGAAAGTGCTGGTTTTTGTGGCTACCAAAAAACTCGCAGACGATATTTATGAAGGTTTGGAGCTGTTTTTTCCTACCGAATTGGGCGTAATCCACTCCAATAAAGACCAAAATTTTCGCTTCAATGCCGTCAAACAGTTTCAGGCGGGAACGGTTAGGATTCTGATTGCGACCGATATTATTGCGCGCGGCTTGGATATTTCTGAAGTCACGCACGTCCTGAACTTCGATACGCCCGACGTTCCCGAAAATTATATTCACCGAATTGGGCGCACCGGGCGAGCGGATAAAAAAGGAATTTCTATTACTTTTGTGACTCCCAAAGAGGAGGAATATTTGGACGAAATACAAACGTTGATGAGTTACGAAGTGCCGATTTTGGATTTGCCGACCGATTTGGTAATTTCCGACATTTTGACCGAAGACGAGCTTCCGAAGGTGAAAATGAAAAATATTTTGGTAAAAGTAGATAAAAAAGAAGAAGCTGGACCCGCTTTTCACGAAAAAATAGCCAAAAACCTAAAAGTGAACAACAAGATTCGGCGCAAGGAACAGATGAAAATAAAGTACAAGAAGCCAAAAACGCGTGGGCAAAAGAAGTGATTTTGTGACGGGATAGTTTTTTTACTTATTTCTAAAAAACTATAAAAAGAAAGGGAACGCTGTCGAGGTTATTTTTCACAAGAAATTTGTGTTATTAAATCACTTTACGCAAAATAATTTTGAAAGGCTAATTTGAGCTTGAGTTTGTAGCTATTGACTTGGTTTTTGTCACTTTTTTTCTTGATAAAAAAAGTAACCAAAAAAATCAAGTGCTCTGTATAAATTCTAAAGTTTTTGCCTAAAAATCCCGTCGGC
>JAYUHK010000207.1:0-30118 GCA_043767025.1 Saprospiraceae bacterium
AGGCGATTATGCACCACTAAAAAATATTGTTGACATTATGCCTATGGAAATCGATACCTTAGAATTTAATGCAAATGCAGAAGGCGATTGGTTTTTTCATTGCCATATTTTATACCACATGATGAGCGGAATGGGCAGGATTTTTAGTTACGAAAATCAACCCAAAAACCCTGAAATTCCAAACCCCAGATTGGCACAGCGCAAACTTTTTGCAGACGACCGCAAGTTTCATTTTATGGCAGAAAATGATTTTGCCACCAACGGAAACGATGGTATGGCGATGCTTTCAAATACTCGGTGGAGTATTGGCACAGAATGGCGTTTGGGCTATCACGATAGGCACGGCTACGAGACCGAAACGCATATTGGGCGATACATTGGTAAAATGCAGTGGTTGATGCCCTTTGTTGGGTTTGATTGGCGGTACAGAAAACTCGGAATTAACCAAATAGATAAAAATCTGTTTGGACGAAAAAATACCAAAGATAGTAGGGCATTTTTTAGTTTAGGTGCAAACTATACACTGCCGATGCTAATAACCGCCCAAGTGGAAGTATATCAAGACGGAAATATTCGACTACAATTATATAGAGAAGATATTCCGATTTCAAAGCGGTTGAGAATGAGTTTTATGGCAAACACTGACGGAGAATACATGGCGGGTTTTCGGTACATTGCTACAAGAAACTTATCACTTTCTACCCATTACGACAGCGATATGGGTTTTGGTGCAGGGCTTACTTTGCATTATTGACAATCAGAAAATTAGGAATCGAAAAAAATACCAGCACAGAGTATTGCCAAAATTAGGACTGACGGAAGTAATTGAACAATGTTAATTCATGTTACGCTAAATATTTTTTTGCTGAAATTTCAGGCAGCGTTTTATTCAATGTGAGTGTACTTTCCACAGAGCACTTGATTTTTTTGCTTACTTTTTTTCATTCTCCCCTGTGAAAGGTCGGGTTGGGAATAAAAAACGTGACAAAAACCAAGTCAATTACCACAAAATTAAGCTCAAAATTAAGCTCAAATGAGCTAATTTAAAATCCTTACGTAACATGAGTAACTAAAACAAAAAAGCAAAGTGTAGGTTATGAACGCGTCTAAAATAAACTACTTATTTTTTTTCATTCCTCGTGAAGGAATGAAAAAACATACAATCTGTTTTCAAACACACTCCAAATCTCTATTCCAAACTTTTTTTTGCTTTTTTTGTTTCCCCTCTATGGATTCACAGAGAGTAGCGGTGACTTTTTTTCGATTCACTGGCTGGGCGCAACGCTGGTGGGCGTTCAAGCAGATGGGATTGGGCAAGCGCAGTTTTTCGGAGATAAATGGTTTGCAATTCGTCAAAATGATGGGGAGCGGCAGCGACAACGGCTTCGACTGGCTACCCAACTTTGGCGTTTATGGCTTGCTGACGGTCTGGGATTCGGAGCGCGACGCGCAAGATTTTTTCCAACACTCGGAGCTTTTTGCTGCTTTCCAACAGAACAGTGCGGAGCATTGGACGGTTTTTTTGCTTCCAACGTTGGTGCATGGGTTGTGGGACGGAAAAACGCCCTTCACGCCTGTCCAGCCGATGGACGAAAATAAACCCGTAGCGGTGCTGACTCGTGCGACCGTAAAAACTCGCCATTTGTTGCGCTTTCGCAGTTATGTGATGCCTGTCAGTCGGTCGTTGGAGGGGAGAGAGGGTTTGCTTTTTTCGGTCGGCATCGGTGAGCTGCCTATCATTGAACAAGCGACTTTCAGTATTTGGCGCAGCCACCACGATATGAAAGCCTACGCTTATTCGAGTCCGCAGCACGCCCAAGTCGTGCGTCGCACCCGTGAGTTAGGTTGGTACAAAGAGGAACTTTTCAGCCGATTCGAGCCTTACGCTACGTCGGGCAGTTGGGGAGGCAAAAATCCTTTGGCGGATTTTTTAGGATAATTTTCAAAAAAATATTTTTCGGGGCACCTTTTTCAGGATAAATAAAAAATGTTTGATTGTAGGTAAAAGAACAGTTTTACAACCTGATGCCAAAGGCATCAAATATTTATAGAAAATATGTGGCGAAGTGCGTCCGACCCCGACGGGGTCGCAGATGTAGAGCGTTTGTTTTTTATAAACGTTCAATCCCTACGGGATTTTTTAAATCAATGTATTTATACACAAGTATTTTCTAAATATTCCCGCAGAATTATTTGTGAATATAATATCCCAACTAACTGACCAGCAGTTACTTGTGTAGCTCATACCTAATAACTCATCACAGCCTCGTCCCGAATTTTCTCCAATACACAATCAGCAAGAAGCCGAACAAAGCACCGCCGAGATGTGCAAAGTGTGCAACGCCGCTTTCGTATCCGCTCACGCCCAAGAAAAGTTCGAGCGCGGCGAAAAAAAAGACAAAATATTTCGCTTTGATGGGAATAGGCGGCAACAAAAGTTGGATAACGTTTTCTGGAAACAACATTCCGTAGGCGACCGTCACGCCAAAAATCGCACCCGACGCGCCCAACATCGGGCTATTCACACTATCAGCCGATACTCCTCCGTGCTGCAGCTCCCAATATTTGACGAGAAGATGCAACGCCAGTGCGCCGAAACCCGTAAATAAATAGAAAAATAAAAAGCGACGCGGACCCCACAACTCCTCCACAGGCGACCCAAACATATAAAGTCCAAACATATTGAAAAAAATATGGCTCGGATTGGCGTGCATAAACATATGGGACACCAACTGGAAAGGCTGAAAATACTCCGAAGTCGGATAAAACATCGCCAGCCGAATCCACGACTGCTCGGACATCAAAAAGTGCGTACCAAAATATATCAACACATTGATAAGGATAAGATTTTTGACAACATCTGTGATATTATTCATAAAAAGTGACAGTCTAAAAAATTAATTTATAAATTTTTTTCTTAAATCATCTAACTCGTAAGTCAGAAAACAATTTTGCCCAAACGGACTATGAAACGGCATTTGGCAGGCAAAAAGTTTGTCAATCAAAGTCTGCATTTCGACGGGCGCGAGTGCGTGTCCGCGCTTCAAAGCCGTACTTCGGGCGAGTGAGCGCGCGATACTCTCGTTGGCATCTAACTGCAAATCAACGTCTTGTTTGTATTGCTCCAACAGGTTTTCTATGATTTTTTGTTCGTCCCGATTGCCTTCCGCCACCAAAGCCGGAAGGCTGCGGACGATAAAAGTATCCCCCCCAAACTCCTCCACATCAAAGCCCAGCGCGTGCAGCTGTGGCAATATTTCTTTCAGTAAATTAGCGTCTGCCGGAGGAAGTGTGACATTTTTGGGGAAAAGCTGCTGCTGCGCCGACGACTGCTGCGAGTCCAACTGCTCCAAATATTTTTCATACAGGATTCGCTCGTGCGCCGCCTGTTGGTCAATGAGTAAAAAACCAGATTTTATTTGGCTCACGACGTAAGAATTATGAATTTGGTACGGTTCTTTTTGCGGCTTCGAGAAGCTGCCGCCCGCATCGTCCAACTCCAGATTCGTTGCGTCCGCCCACTGACTTCCGATGGTCACGGGCTGCAAATCTGCCTCTCCGTCGTCGGTTGTCGCCGTGCCTTCGTAGAGTTGTTGCCAATGTTTGAGGTTGCGCTCTTGGCGAGCCGAAGGATTTTTTTGCCCAAAATTAGGAGCAGCTTTTTCTACAAAATTCTGTGTTTGCGTCGGTCTGTAGTTATTTGCGCTTGTTTCTTCTTGCGGCTCTGAATATTCTTCCTCAAAATTCAGGTGTCGAGTAATATTATTTTCTTGCTCAAAGTCGAGAGTCGGCGTGACGTGATTCTGCCCAAGTGCGTGCCGCACAGCCACTTTTAGGTAATTATAAACCAATTTTTCGTCGTCGAATTTAATTTCTTGTTTGGTCGGATGCACGTTGATGTCAATTCGGGCGGGGTCAATATCCAAAAAAAGCACATAAAGTGGAAAATTTTCTTTGGATACCAATTCCTCGTAGGCGGTCATCACGGCGTGGTGCAGATAGGGGCTTTTGATGAAGCGATGATTGACAAAAAAAAGCTGTTCTCCGCGTGATTTTTTTGCAAATTCGGGCTTGCCAATAAAACCTTTGATGCTCAAAACCTCCGTTTCTTCTTCTACGGGTACGAGGCGTTTGTCGTACGCAGTGCCCAAAAGCCGAGTGATTCGCTGCCGCAAATTGCCTGCGGGCAAATGAAACATCTCTACGTTGTTGTGGTGCAAGGAAAAGAAAACATCGGGGTGCGCGAGCGAAATTCGTTGAAATTCGTCCAGAATATGACGCATTTCGACGGGGTTGGATTTCAAAAAATTCCGCCTTGCGGGGACGTTGAAGAATAAATTTTTGACCAAAAAGCTCGTTCCTGCGGCACAAGCGTCGGCTTCGTGGCTCATCAGCTCGGAACCTTCTATCACGATGCGAGTTCCCAGCTCGTCCGTGCGGCGGCGCGTGCGGAGCTCTACCTGCGCAATAGCGGCGATGGAAGCCAACGCCTCGCCCCGAAAACCCATCGTGCGGATAGCAAACAAATCTTTGGAAGTCCGGATTTTGGACGTAGCGTGGCGTTCAAAACTCATTCGAGCGTCTGTTTCGGACATTCCGCAGCCGTCGTCGGTCACTTGGATAAGCGTTTTTCCAGCATCTTTGAGTATCAGTTTGACCGAATTGCTGCCAGCGTCAATCGCATTTTCCATCAGTTCTTTGACGACCGAAGCGGGTCGCTGTATGACTTCGCCCGCCGCAATCTGGTTGGCAATCGCATCGGGCAACAGTTGTATAATATCGGACATAGATGAAATTCAGAAAGTATTTGTAGCCTCAAAGGTAGAAAATTTCCTTGTCAATGAAGAAAAAATCGGGCAAGCAATTTTTATCTTCATTTCTTAGGAATGAGGAAAAAATAAGGTACTTAATTTTTTCCAATAAATTCAAACAATAACAAGGCATTTTTGAGGCGCAACGCAGGGCGTTGTAACGAAAAAATAACGCAGTGATTGGTGTAATTGAGCAGAAAAAATGAGTATTTTATTTTAGATAAGTTCTTACACTTAAATAGAGGACATCTAATATTCGACATAATTTATTGATTTTCAATAGTTTTTGATGACTCAAAATTAAAAACTAAAAACTTATAACTACTTACATTCCTTATCGGCAACTTGGCGCACGCTCGCTACTTTCTGTGCTGCGAATTTTCCCTTTTTGAGTAAGTTCATATTTCCAGATTTGTTCTGCTGCGCCGTCCCAAAGATGGTATTCGAGTTGCCAATTTTGCGTGGCGATATTTTTTTTGACTACGATGTCGCTGCTGCTTTCTTGGTGTTTGGGGAGTGCGACTATTTGAGTGAATCCGTCCAAAGTCTGGAGTTGTCCGCCGAGTGCTGCCATATTGAGTGGTTCTTTGGCGCGCAGCGTTACGGCATCTTCTTCGGCGTTGATTTGCTCATATTTTTCGATAACGATGTTATAGTTGCTCAAAAGAGCGTTGAAAGTTGCGTTTTCGGTCGTATAGTTTCCATTTTTGAATCCGCTTGCCCATTTGGCATCTCTCCGAAAGCAGAGCTGCAAAACGTCCATCGAAGGTTCGGGACGTGTATGTACGCCGCATTGCTCCAACTTTCTGACTGTTGTTTCTGCGGCGTAGAGTATTTTTAGGGTCGAAAAAATCTGTTCAACATCTTCTTTGTTGATATAAATAGCAGTTGCGGCGACAGAGTCAGCAATCGCCCAACGAAGGGCGAGCCGTGCGGCATCGCGGTGGTATTTGCGAAGCACAGTGTCAGGCACGGCGGTCGCCGTCCGCGCAGGCGAATGGCAGCCCAAATTGGTTGCGCCCAAAAGCCCAACGGCGACGCAAAAAGTACACCATACTATATGGCGTAAGCGAGAGTAGTACATTTCCAAAAAATAGTTCGTACAAAAATCTGAATACTCATCAACAAATTATGCTTTGGTTGTATGAATAAAATATGGAGTCGTAAAGAAACAAAAAAAATAGTTGAAAAAAAACTTGCGACTTCAAATAAAAATATACTATCTTTGCAATGCTTTCAAGTAATACGATTTAGACCAATGATTTTGTGAGTTCATTTCAATTTTATGCCTCCTAATCAGTGTCTTATTTATACGAATTATTCTTTATACCAAATGCTTTATGAATTTTACGACATCTAACTGTTTTTCGCAGTCTTTATTCGAAAGTTTTTGCTTGGTCGGCTCGTTGAGCCAATCAAAACATTTTTTTGTGTTCATGCGTAGCTAAAAAATACCTTTTTTAGGGTATATATATTTTATAAATTAGCATTAATTTTGCATTTATAATAGTACGAGAGAAATTACGATTCAGCGAAACATATTGTTTCCGATAGAAGAGAGAACGAATAGACGAATAGACGAATAGAAGAGCCGAAACAAATTAGTGTGAATGTTAATCAACTCACATTAATTTTGTACCAAAATTTGCAACTTATCAGAATTTTCCTACCAGCTCAATTTCTTGAGCCTATCAGTACTCTATGTAATGTTGGATGAGTTTTAGCGAGGTAATTTTACTTATGCGATTAGCTCTTGAATAGTTTTTTAGTCGCTTCGGCTTCGGTGCTTGTGTTATCTTCAAAGTTAGGCACAGTTCTCCGGGGAGTATATACTAAAGGTCTATTCGATGAAGTTGGATTTTATTGCTGCATTCGATTTTTGCAAGATTAAATAAAATTTTTGCTCAAATAAGAAAGTAATGTGATATAAATGCTTTACTTTGTCGGAAATATTTAATAAACACATATATTTTTTATATTAATGCAATTAAAGCATCAACTTGTTTTTTTAGTGACTGCTTCTGTACTCATCTTTGCATCTTGCTCGCAGAAAAAAACTGCAGCAGAAGGCGGCTATGAGTTTGAACTTCATACTGCGTCTAATGCGGGTGTTCAAACATCTGGAAACACAGGCGCGCAGGGAGGAAGGGTCGTAGAGGGAAAGGGGGTAAAGCCAAAGTTGGGTGATGTGTGCCAACTCCACGTCGTGATGCGTGCAGGAAACAAAGTAATAAATTCTACCTATACATCAGGAAGAACCCTCGCTGTTACGGTAGAGAATGTAGATAAAGTAAATTCTTTGATGGTATCGCCTTTTCAGGCAGCCGTCAAGAATATGGTGGTGGGGGATAGTATGACGCTCTATTACCCAATCAAGGATAAAGCTAATAAACCTGCTGAATATGGTGACGCCACATCTATTTCGTATGACATAGTAATGGTAAGTGTAGCAACCAAAGAAGAAGCATCGAAGCGAATAAAAGTAGATGCACCAAGTATGCCAGCGCAGCAAGCAGTAAAGAAATAGTAGGCGCGCGATTTTTTGTTAGGCAAGAAATTACCAGCACTTTTTTAGTCAAAAGGCTGTCCGAATATAACGAATTGATTTTTTTTAGTTTTTAACCAAATTCTTACAACTACTTTCCAAACCACTATTTTTAGTTCTTAAAAATAGGTTTCTCTGATTAGTTATAAGAAAATATTTCGTAAGGAGTTTTTTTTGATATAGAAACTCCTGTTCTTTATCTGTTTTCCAAAACAGCTAACTATCTGCGTAGGGTTGTTAGTATTTGTTTGTGAGTGACGTGGTTCAGAGAACTTTTAAATGTTATTTATTATTTATTAGCAATTTTATACTTTATTTTTATTAATTAACCAAATTTTTATTCTCATGAAAAAAGCGAGTTTCGTTAGAAGTGTGTTGGCAGCAGTAGCCTTTATGGCTGCTTTTGCATCAAGCAACACTGCGTGCGCCCAGGCGTACCCACTACCGATAAATGCTGTCATTTCTTACTTACCTGCAAATGAGTTGTTGGTAGCGTTGGACGGTGCTCAAGCTCCCCTCGTGGAGCAGTTGGCATTCCTTCCACAGGCTACGCCTGCTTATGATGCAACGGAAGCGAAAGCGACACTTTATCGTCAAATTATGTCAGATATATCCTCCGGTATATCTGCTCAAGAGTCTTTATCTACCAACTGGGTTGGGTATCAGAAAGTTCTGACGAAGTCAGGTGCTTCCTCTGCTCAAATCAAGCAAGAAGGAGTCGAATTGAGAAACCTATTGACGGGTCACATTTAGTCATGCGCTACTTTTTGGGTAAGTTACTCAAAAAGTAATTATTATTTTTTAACCAATTTTTTATGCGCCAACCAAGCTATATTTTAACCAAAATGCTTCGTTGGCAAACAAATTCAACATTAAAAATTTCAATCTCATGAAAAGTTTTAATTCTACCTTTTTAAGGTCGTCCTTTAATACGGGCAACTGGGCGAAAGCGTTGCTGATGTTGGTTGTGTGTTTTGCTTTGCAAAGCGCAGAAGCCCAATGTCCGCTCTCGCCACGTATGTTCCCGGGCATAGCTGTGCCTTCTGGCAACACTTCTACGCCTACTACCATTTCTAATTTGCAGTTGGCAGGTGATAATGCAACTGTATCTGGTGTTACAGCCGGAGGTAGCTACACAATATCAGCTCCGGGTCAGTACATTACGGTGTACACTTCCGCAGGCGTATTGATAGCTGGTGCTTTCGGTCTAAACAGCGTAACTTTTACGAACCCTGCGGCTAATACATCAGTAAGAGTGCAGTTTACTGCCTCTGGTCCTGTTGCTTGTGCTACAGGTAATACTGTGTTTACTTCTACCATTGCCTGTAATTCGGGCTGTCTTCCAGGTGCTTGCCCTACGGCAGTGCCTTTGGTAGCTGGAACACCTGTTACTATTCCTCAATCAGCCGCAAATATTGCGCTTGCTGCTGGAATGGCATCTATCACAGCATCAGATGTAGCTCTTTGCGGCGCTGTTGTGAGTCAGGTTGGGACATTAGCAGGAGTACCAGTAACAATAGCTAACGTTGGTACAGTTGGCGGTGTCTATTCTTTCGGTGACGGCGTATTGTATAGCTTTACAGTACCTGCTGGAACTACTTCTTTCAATGTTTCAGCTACGTCGACTGCATTTACTTTTGACCCTTGGATGGCACTATGGAGTGCTACGACACCAATTACTGTTGCTTCATGTAGCGGCTTATCCTTCGTGGGTGGAGTTGATGACGTAACAGGGCAGAGTGGCTCGTCTTCAATAACTGTCAATATGCCAAATAGTGCTGTTACTTACTATCTGTATGTAGGAGTCTATGGTGCGGCAAACTCTATCGGCGACCCTGGTGCAATAACGCTTACCTTGAATCCTCCAACTCCGGCTGCAGGTTCTTTGCAGGCGAATGCGGGAGTATTTTTGGGTACTTGCCCTGCTCCGACCGTTACTACGGCTACGGTTACATCTGTAACTGCTTGTAACACTGCGACGAGTACATACAACGTAAATTTCAATGTGGCTTATACTGGATTAGTACCTCCTACACCAGCAAGTGGTGTAAACTTCTTGGTAGTAAATGGACAACGTTTTCCAGTAACTACTGTTTCTCCACAAGGGGTTATCGTGACTGGTTTGCCGTCAAATGGCTTGCCTTCAGCTGCCACTACTGCATACTTTGAAGGTGCAGGTGGTGTTGTAGTTGGTGGTGTTGTAAACATCGCTGCTGGAGCATGGACAGCTCCTGCGGCTTGTAACGCGTGTTCATTTACGAGCTGCCCAACATCACAAACGTTAAATTTGGGTGCTGGTCAGTGTACAGCTGCTGCAAGTTGGACTGTTCCAACTTCTACTGGTTGTGCAAGTACGCTTACTTCTTTTACAGGACCTTTTGCTAATGTGAATCCTTTCGGTGTAGTGGCAGGAGCGAGTAACAGCGTAACAGCATCTACTACTAATTTGGTCATCGTAGGCGGTACAGCTGCTTCTACGGGTGCTCAATTAGTGATGCCATCAGCGGGCTCGTTTGCTTTTAGCTACAACTTCAATGGAACAGATCCTAACTTTGATTTCTTCCAATACTATGTGAATGGAGTACCTCAGTTGCTTCCGTTGCCGAATGGTATTACCAATCCGGGCGCGGCAAACGTCGTGATACAAAACTTGAATGCAGGTGATGTAGTGAGTTTCGTAATATTCGCTGACGGTGTTGCACCGAATACTGCCCAAGTAACAATCAACGCTTTGGCGTTTTCTGGTAATAGCGTAGTCACACAGACTGCTGGTCCGCTACCAGGTACACAATTTCCTATCGGAACAACAACTGTTTCTTACCAGTTATTCAATATATTGGGTCAAGCAATACCAGCTCCGGCGGGTGTTTGCAGCTTCAGTGTTACGGTAAATGGCTATCCAGCTTCTTCCGCTACAACAACAATGACTTGTAACAACTTGGTAAACATATCATTGGACGACTCTAACTGCGCTGCAGGAACAACTGTAACTGCGGATATGATTTTGAACGGTGATAACTACAGATGCTACAACACATACACAGTAAGTTTGTCGAACACTATGGCAGGTCCTTTCAATATTCCGCCGGTGCTTACACCGTCGATGGTGGGAACTACTATTTTTGTACAGGTATTAGACCCTATCACAAACAATCGCTGCTGGGGACAAATCAAAATAGAGGACAAGGAAGCACCAAAATTGACACGTTGCAATGACGTTACAATCGCTTGTACGGAATCTATTGCACCAGATGCTGGTCCAGTGGTAGCTAACGTAGCTGTTACATCTACTTTGGCTACAGCGGGAGCAATAACTAACAACGGAGTTACTACTTTCCCTGTAAGTTTTTCTGGTCTTCCAGCAAATGCAACCATCAACAGTGTAACGCTTCCAATCAATATTACAGGAAGCAGATTGTATAATGGAAATGTTAGTATCGCTTTACAGAGCCCGTCGGGTTCAATCGCAATACTGTTAGATCCAACACAAGCTCAAATAGGCGGTTGTGCAGCGATTACTACATTGAACACAATTTTTAGCTCTACAGGTATAGCTGCGACTTTGTGTTCTCAGTTTTCTGGTTTAGCTGCTGCGGGTGTAGTGAGTGTTCAGCCTTACGGTGGAGCAAGTACTCCAACAGCATTGAATGTGTTCAATGGTCAGAATATTAATGGCACATGGAATATTATCGTTACGGAAAAAGATGCTACGGTTGACGCTCTAAATTTGATAGCGGCTTCTGTAAGAGTCAATTACTCTGTAAATACAGCTTACTCTCCATTGGCTACAGATTGTAGCGCAGTGACTCGTTTGTATTCAGATGTAGAAACAACGCTTCCATGTACAGGCGGACCATTCTCTAAAAGAATAACAAGATCGTGGAGATTTACAGATGTATCTGGAAACTTCTCAACTTGTGTTCAGAATATCTTCTTGACAAGAGCTACATTATCAAACGTAGTTTGTCCTGCAAGTTTGGACGGTATCAACGGTCGCCCTACATTGAGCTGCGATGGTATCAAACAATCTGTTGCGAATCCTTACACAGTAACTATACCTACGTTGGTAACAATTCCTACACAACACGGTGGTTGGGCATTGGACTGCGGAAGTTCATCGGTAGTGGTAAGTAATGCTCCGGTTCAAAACTATACTTGTGATCAAATTCCTTTCTACATCGACCAGAACGGTCTAATCGTAAGAGCGAAATTGACACCAACGAATGTATATTTACCAAATCCATCTACTAACCTTAATTGGGCAAAGTTGGCTAACGGCTATCCTTCTCCAGTGGGTTCGATTGCTTACCTGAATGGTGTGCAGCTATCTGGTGGGGTACTACTTACTGGTGCTAACGCCTTCGGCTCAGCAGAAGCTGGTTTCGTGGGTATGGGTGTATATAAGTATTTAGTAAATGGCGTAGCTTACTACTTCATGGGTTCAGGCGAGCCAACAGGCGTAAGCTGTGGAACTATCGGATTTACATACAATGACTCACGTATTGATGTTTGCGGTCAAGGCTTCAAGATATTACGCGAGTGGAAAATACTTGACTGGTGTACAGGGGCAATTCAAACATGCACACAAATTATCAAGGTTCTTGACACAACAGGACCATCAATCGTTTGTCCTGCAAACTTTACTGCAAGTACAGACCCAACAGTTTGTACGGGTACAGTAGTGTTCCCTGCTCCAACATTGAGTGACAACTGTGACGCATCTCCGACTTACGATGTTGCTATTTCAGCTTCATTGTTAGGAACTGTAACAAGAGTATCTGCTCCGGGTGCAACCCCAGTAGTGTTCTCTGGTTTCCCAATCGGAACTGGCTATGTTATCACTTACAAAGCAACAGACAACTGTGGTAATATTTCAACTTGCACTACTTTGATGGACGTACAAGATTTAGTACCACCGAATCCAATTTGCCGCGAATTTACACAAGTAGCTTTGGGACAAAACGGACAAACGAAGATGGCTGCTATCAGATTTGATGCAGGTAGCTATGACAACTGTGGAATCGTAAAATATCAAGTAGCTCGTGAAATTCCTGCTGCTGGTGCTTGCCGTACATCTGTACAAGCAAATGCTCCAACAGGAATGGGAACAGGTCTTGGCGCTCCAGCTGATGCTATGGCACCATTCGGTTACACACCTTTCCGTGACTCTGCAATATTCTTCTGCTGCGACGTAACAGACACAGTAAATGTAATCTTGCGTGTATATGACAGATTCGTATCTCCGGGTAATCCATCAAATCGTTTCAACGATTGTATGGTACAAGTATTCGTAGAAGACAAATTGGCTCCGTCTATCGTATGTCCACCAAACGTAACTGTTGAGTGTGGTGCTTATGATTTCGCTACCAGTGCATTGGATTCAGCTTACATGGATACTTATTTCGGTTCTGTTAAGAATACAGAAGCTGCACGTATCACAAGAACAGTAAATACTATCAATTCGTTAGGAATTACCATTCCTTTCGCATTGAAAGATGGTATTGCGTATGACAACTGCGATGTAACAATCAAAGAAGCTATCAGCAATAACTTGGCAACTTGCGGAAGCGGTACTATCAATCGTATATTTACTGCAAGAGACAAAGGTGGAAGAACTATTTCTTGCACACAAGTAATAACAGTACAGAACTTACATCCGTTCTATATCACTGATACAAATCCAAATAACAACGATCCTCAAGATGGTGTTATCTGGCCTGCAGATATTACATTGACAGTTTGTGGAAGCCAAGCAAACCCAGACTCTCTGGCTGCAGCTGGTAACCCAAATGCGCGTCCTACGATATTTGAAGATGGTTGTGACATCGTTGCAGTATCTTACACAGACGAAACATTTGTAATCCAAGCTCCTGCTTGCTACAAAATCCTTCGTAAGTGGAGCATCATTGACTGGTGTGCATACAACGCATTCCAAGCAGGTGCTACAAACAGAACTTGGAGATGGAACTATACACAAGTTATCAAAATACTTAACAATACAGCTCCTAACTTTACGTCAGGTTGCCAAGATCAAGCGTTCTATCAGAATCCTGTGAATTGCGCTCCACTACCTATCACATTGTCAGTAACAGCTACTGATGATTGCACAGGTGCGGACGGTATCAAATACAGCTACACTATTGATCCAAATAATGATGGTTCAGCACCGTTCATTACAGGAGTTGGTAGTTCAGTGACTGGAACGTTCCCTTTTGGTACACACAGAATTACATGGTCTGTAGAAGACGGTTGCGGTAACGTTAGAACTTGTAGCTACAGATTCAAAGTGGAGGAAACTAAAAAGCCTACACCAATCTGCCACATCGCATTGGGTGAAATCATGCCTTCATCAGGTATGCTTCCAATCTCTGCTGCACACATCAACAACACAAGTTATGACAACTGTGCTGTACAGTACATCAAAGTAAGAAGAACAGACAGCGGCGCACAGGCTTGTATTCCAGATGCTCGTATCCCTAATCCACCAGTTGCTACAGGCAACGTCGGAGTTGACAAAGCGGCATTGAACGCTTGGGCGCAACAGTGGTTAGTAAATACACAGCCTGACGGAAGCAACGCTGATACAGTAGTGTTCACTTGCCAAGACCGTGTATGCGGTGGTGGTGTAGGAACATTGGAATTGTGGGTTGGAGATAACAACGGCAACTGGGATTATTGCTCAACTGCTGTAACACTTCAAAACAACATGAATGCTCCAGGTTGTGATCAAGCACCGGGTGGTACTGGAACGATTGCTGGTGATATTCACACAGAAGCAAACGCAATGGTAAAAGATGTAAGCTTGAAAGCTACTTCTAATAATCCAGTATTGACAGCATTGACACAAACAGCAGGTACATTCAACTGGTCAGCGGTTTTGGGTGGTACTTACACAGTAATTCCTGAAAAAGACGTGATTCCAACGAATGGCGTAACTACCTATGACTTGGTACAAATTAGCAAGCACATTTTGGGTATCAAATTACTTGATTCTCCATACAAAATGATTGCTGCTGACGTTAATAAGTCAGGTACTATCACTACTTTTGACATGGTACAGTTGCGTAAGTTAATCTTGCGCATTGATGCAAACTTTACAAACAATACTTCTTGGAGATTTGTAGATGCAGCGTATGTATTCCCAGATCCATTGAATCCGTTTGCAAGTGCATTCCCTGAAACAGTTACAGCTAACGTTATACCGGCTGCAGTATCAACAGCTAAATTCATGGGTGTAAAAATAGGTGATGTTGATGGCTCTGCAAATTCACAAGACCTTTTGGGTACAGAAGAACACAACGCAGTAGGCGATTTGACATTCAGCATGAACGATGTAACAGCTAAATCTGGCGAAACATTCACATTCAATGTGAAAGCAAAAGATTTATCTGCTGCGCAAGGATACCAGTTTACAATGAACTACAACAAGTCTGCAATGGACTTGGTAAATGTAGCGAAAGGTGAATTGAAAGACTTGACAGAAGATAACTTCGGTATCATCACTGACGAAAGCGCAATCACTACAAGCTGGAACGGTAAGACAGAAGGAGTAAATCCTGATGCAGTATTGTTCAGCATGACATTCAGAGCAAAATCTGACTTGCAATTAAGCAAAGTATTGAGCGTAAGCAGCAAAATAACGCGCGCTGAGGCTTATACAAAAGCTGGTGAAGAATTGAACGTAGTATTTGCGTTCAACGGTGCAAATGGTACAACAATCGTAAGTGAAAACTTCGAGTTGTTCCAAAACACTCCGAATCCAGTAAGAAACGAAACTGTAATCGGTTTCAACTTGCCAACTGCAACAGCAGCTACATTGAGCATCTTCGACGTAAGCGGTAAATTAATCAAAACAGTAGAAGTAAGTGGAGTAAAAGGTTTCAACCAAGTAACTCTTGACCGCACTGATTTGAAAGGTACAGGCGTAATGAAGTATCAATTAAAAACAGCTAACAACACGGCTACGAAATCAATGATTATCGTAGAGTAATAATTGACAGCAATTAAGAGCGAGAAAGAGTTTGAAAGGTTTTTCTGAATCCTACAAACTCTTTCTCTCTAACCACTCTTAATTGCCTTACAAACAGTAAAGAATTTGACCAAAGCCCGTTTTTTAAGTATTTTTTAATACTTTAAATCGGTTTTTGGGATGGCCTCTCATCAGTCTCTGGTGGGGGGCTTTTTTACTTGATTCAACCCCAAAGGGGATTCATTTTATTCCATTGGAATAGATGAATCCCCTTTTTTGGGTTGAGGAACTACTAATTTGTTATCGTCATTTTGCGGGTTGCGGTGGAAGCCGCAGAGCGCAACTGGTAGTAAAGTAATTTACCGTTGGCGGACAAATCATTTTTATTGATTTTGAAGGCATTGTAACCTTTTCCAAAATCACCTTTCACAGCATAAAGCGTTTTGCCATCGGTGTCAAAGATAGTCAAAGTAGCTTCGCCCGACTCTGGCAAGTTGAACCCAATCGTAGTGTTTTCTTGAAACGGATTGGGTTCGTTTTGGTACAACTCAAACCCATTGGCGGTGCTGTTGCTGCCGTCGCGGTGTTGGAATTGTAAATCCATATCGAGCAAATCTGTATTTTGGTTGTACGCTTCGGCAGCCGTGTAGCGAGAGTTGAGCGATAGCGCGCGACTCAAGCTGATGTCTGTGTTGGCACGAACAACGATACTGAAAAGTGCTTCTTTGTGCGCATTGAAATCAAGAGCTTGGTTGCCGTTCCAGCTGGCGGTAATTGCGCCTTCCGAAAGCAGCGATAAGCCAAAGTTTTCTTTGCTCAACGAAGAATAGTTTGTTTTTAGGTCTATAAAATTAATCGCGGTTTTGTCAAAATTCAAAGTAAATTGATAACCTTGTACTGTTGGGACAGCCTCTCCTCTAAAATCAATGGTATAGGTTTCGCCTGCTTTGAGCATTTTTTCCGCCGTTGTGAGGTGGAAAGTGCCAACTGCATTGTGTTCCTCTGTGCCTAAAAGACTATTCGGAGTGGCAGAATTGTTTACGTCACCGATTTTGATACCTACAAAATCGGACTGCATATCATGGTCGAGATTGCTCACGGACATGACTTCGGGGAAAATACTTGCAAACGGATTGCTTGGGTCTGGAAAAACAAAATGTTTATCCACGAAACGCCAAGACGTGTTATCCGTAAAATTATCATCAAGATGCAAAATCAATTTGCGCAGTTGCACCATGTCAAAAGTAGTCACTGTTCCAGACTTATTGATGTCGGCAGCAATGATTTTGTAAGGCGACGAAAGCGGCGCGACACCCAAAATATGTCTGCTGATAAGCACCAAATCGTAAGTAGTGACTCCATTGACGGGGTTCAAGTCTTTTTCAGGTGTCACCGTGTAGCTGCTGCCAGTCGGTAAGCCCAAGAAGGAGAAAACACCCGACGGACCTGTAAAGAACGAATTGCTGTTGCTCGTGACATTTACTTTTACTTGCTCTACATTATCGCCCATTTCGGTCTGCACCAAACCTGCGATGTTGGCGGCAGTCAGCGATGTTGGCGTACAGCCGTTAAAATTCGTAACAGCAACCTGTGTTTGGCAATAATCAAAATTTCCAGCTTGGTCAATTACATACATTCTAACGTTTGCTATTCCTTGCACTAAATCGCAAGGGAAGATATTGACGAAAGTAGGCAACGAAAGCGGATTCGTGCTGACAGGTACTGGATTTATCGGCGCGAGGCAAGGCGCGTTGGTTGAGCTTACAGGTAGCGACGGATTGTAGTTCGGATTAGCACTTCTCTGATACGCCAATTCTAATCTGATTCTCAAATTTGAGTTGGAAGTACAATTATCAAAACTGTTGTTGTTGAAATGCGCACTATCCAAACGTACCATACAAGCTGGCGGCATCATCAAAGCCGTAGTAGCTACGAAGCACACAGGCGTAGGTTTTTTTCCGTCGCGCACCGTGATAACTCTCGACATTGTGGTTGCGTTTCCGCAGCCGTCTTGTGCCGTGTAAGTAACAGTGTATCTACCAGCTCCTATGGTGAACGGTCCATATCCTGAAACCGTAGCTCCGCCCGCTCCCAAATTACTGGACACAGTGACGGTAACGACTGGACTGCAATCAATCGCAATGGGACGAATAAGCTGTAAGGTTGCGCTGCAATTCGCATCAAGAATATTGACAATAGTATCCTCCAAGACGGTAGCAAATACAGGAGCGGAATTATCTATTACCTTGATGGCTTGTGTATATGTCCATCTGAATGTGCTGCCCGGAATATTTGCTTGGCACCAATCTATGACTTTCCAAGTACGGAGTATTTTGTAGCACGGTGCGGCAGGATTATTGATGTTTTGGACGAGTCTGAAAGTATCTGACTCAACACCTACAAAAATTTGATCGCAACTGCCCGAAATAATTACTGGTCTGCCAGTAACATTGGGACTCAAATCACCTGCAAGACAATTTGAGCTGGTAATAGTAGTATCGCGAGGCCAAATAACGCCGTCCGTAGCATCTGCATTGGTGGCATCAATGTCATTGATGTAAAATGGACGCGAATTTTGGACGGTGATTGTTTGCGTAGCAGTCGCAGTGCGCCCGCCTCCGTCGGTTGCTGTGAAGGTACGAGTTAAGACTCCTATGCCGCAGCTTGTAACAGTAGAAGTAAAAGTTTGCGAAACACTTACGGTACAGTTGTCGGAAGCAACGCCGTCCAGACCAACATTTACGCCCGAGTTTACGGCTGGTATTTCATAAATATTCACCAAAACTGGGTTTTGCGTCTGACCGTTTGTGACTACGGTACCGAAATTTGCGTTCAAAAAAGGAACTGTCAATCCCGGATTGCTCTGAAGAATGTAGCTGCCACAATCTACGGTCACGCTCGGTGGAGCGGTAATAGTTGGCGCGACTTTGTCTTCTACGATTGCATTGACCATACAAATATTGCTGTTGCCGCTGCAATCTACAACGCGTAAGATAATCATGCTATTGCCGATGTCTCTGCAAGTAAAATTAATAAATGGTTTGAAATCTGCATCAGTTTCGCCTGCCATGCGGCGCACTTGAAATACATTCGATAGGCAGCAGTTGTCGAAGCTACCTTCGTCAAATACATTCGCCAAAACGTGTGACGTGTCAGCAGTTGTCAGACTGATAGAAGTATTTTGGCGACAAATAGCGACTGGCTGCGTCAGGTCACGGACTTGAAGCGGGCGAGTAGCGGTGCTAAAGTTGCCACATCCGTCGGTCGCACGATATACAATAGTATAGTTGCCAGCAGGAATGGACGTATTGGTGGTACCAGAGTTACCCATCAAATTTACAGTTACAAGCGTACTATCAGGCAGAAGTGGCTGGCGAATCAAAACCACGCTTGCGCTAATGGAGCTAATTTTTGAGCAACCATCTACAACTAATACATTCGGAATAGTGACAAATGCAGAGCAAGAATTAAAACTCGAAGTTGCTCTCAACGTATCCGTTTGCAAGACATTGATAACTGGCGGAACGGTGTCTAATACAATAATTAGTTGGTTCAAAATAACCCATGTGTTGGCGCAGGCATCTTGTATTAACCAAGTGCGAGCGATTTTTTTCGTATTTGCGGAGCATAAGGTATCTACCACATCAGAATAAACCACATTCACGTTGCAATAAGTATTCGGGCGCAAATCCGTAGTGTCAATATATGGATTAGCAGTCGTGCCATAAGGTGGCGTATTGCTCGTCGGAATCAATAATTGCGGATAGCCAGTGAATGTAGGTGTTGTATTAGCTGAACAGTTATACAGAGTATCGTTGTTGATATAGACCAAAGATTGATTGATAAGCGGACGATTCACGGTAATGGTTTGGACGCAAGAAGCGGTATAGCCAGAGTTGTCTGTGGCAATGAATGTCCTAAAAATGGAATTCGTAGGGCTGCAAAAACTTCCAGCAATAAAATCTGAATGAATAACAGACCGAATACCAGAACAATCAGTAGCGGTTGCATTTCCCAACGCAAAAATTGTAGTGTCCTGACCGCAGTAAATACTTACATTGGCAGGGCAAGTGATAGTCGGAGGAGTTTTGTCTTCTACTTTTACATTCGCCCAACAAGAATTTCCAGAACAATTATTGAAAACTTGAGCCGTCAAGGTTTGTCCAACATTTGCAAAAGTAATGATATTGTTTGGTATGATTACGCCGCCATTGGAAAGTACCAACGAGTACAAACCCGCAAGAGAAGTGTCAATCACCGAAACGGTGCGAGGAGTTAAAGTGTCCATACAAGTACCTCTTATAGAAACATTGACATTGAAACAGTTGGGCAATTTTGGCGCACCGATGGTAACAGCTACCGTAATCGGTAATCCCGGACAACCGTTTAATGTTGGTGTGACGGTGTAGGTAACAACAGCATTCACCGTCGTTGAGGTGTTTGTCAATATCTGCGCAATAGTAGAGCCAGAGCCTGCACTAAAACCAGTTGCAGAGCCACTCGTAAGAGCAGCTGTCCAATTAAAAGTAGTACCAGCTATCGCACTTGTCAGTTGGATATTGGTAGCAGTTACGCTACAAATTACTTGTGCAGCAGGAGTCGCGATTACATTCGGAACTGGACGCACCGTAATAGCCGCAGTAGTAGGAGTACCAATACAACCAAACTCGCTCTTTGGCGTGATGGTGTAAGTAACCGTGGCATTTACTGTTCCTGTATTTGTCAAAGTTTGAACGATTGGAGAACCCATGCCAGGTGTAGTATTTCCAGTTGCTGCACCTGCGGTCACTGCCGAAGTCCAAGCGTATGTAGTTACGCCGGGTACTGCTTTGGAGTCAGAAAGCACAATCGGAGCAGAAGCTACGCCACTGCAAACGAATTGCGCAGCAGGAGCTGCAACAGCCGCAGGAAAAGGACGCACAATAATGGTCGCAGTAGTAGGAGTACCGACACAACCAAACGCGCTTGTTGGCGTGATGGTGTACGTTACTGTTGCATTAGCGTTGGTAGTATTCGTCAAAGTTTGAACGATTGGAGAAACTGAACCAGAGGTATTTCCAGTTGCTGTGCCTGCTGTCACTGCCGAAGTCCAAGCGTAAGTAGTTGCGCCGAGTACTGCTTTGGAATCAGAAAGCACAATCGGAGCAGAAGCTACGCCACTGCAAACGAATTGCGCAGCCGCCACAGCAATAGCCGCAGGGAAAGGACGCACAGTAATGGTCGCAGTGATAGGATTACCTACACAACCAAACGCACTCATTGGCGTGATGGTGTACGTAACCGTAGCGTCAATCGCACCAGTATTTGTCAAAGTCTGAATAATTGGAGAACCCATGCCAGAAGCATTATTTCCAGTTGCTGTGCCTGCGGCTGCCGAAGTCCATGTATAAGTAGTGCCAGTCAATACATCAGAAAGCACAATCGGGGCAGACGGTATCCCACTACAAACGGATTGAGTAGTTGGAGTCGCCGTCGCCGCAGGGGAAGGATGCACAGTTACAGTCACTATAATTGGGTTTCCTACACAGCTGCCGTCTGTAACGTCAGCAGTCGGAGTGATGGTGTAAGTTACTGTTTCATCAACAGTTCCCGTATTTACGAGTGTTTCGGCAATCGGAGTTCCCGAGCCGCCTGTCGCCGTAAAGCCAGTTACATTCGCAGAGCTACCTGATGCCGTCCAGTTGAATGTCGTAGTACCCGCCAATCCTGTTGTTTCTGTAAGCATAATTGGTGTAAACGGAATCGCAGTACAAACCGTCTGTGTGACTGGCGTTGCAGCTGCCACTGGTTTCGGATTGACAGTAAGCGTTGCTGCCACTGGCGTACCTACGCAAGTTCCGAGTTTCGGAGTGATATTGTAAGTAACTGTTCCGGGTATTATACCCGAGTTTATAATAATGTCGGCGATAGGAGAAGAGTTGCCTACCGCATTGGTATTGCCCGTAAGAGCACCAGTGACAGCAGAAGCCCAGTCATAGGTAATACCCGGCGAAGCGGGTGTTGGTACCAAAACTATATTAACGGACTGTCCGCTACAGATAGGGGTCACACTTGGAGTCGCCACCAATGTAGGAATCGGATTGACCGTAATTACTACACTAACTGGCATACCGACACAAGTGTTTGCGCCAGTCGGCGTGATAGTATAAGTGACTGTTTCGACGGTTGTACCCGAGTTTGTCAATGTGTTCATAATCGGAGAAGTGGTACCAGAAGCCGCGTTACCTGTGAGGGTAGCTGCGCTCGAAACCGAAGTCCAAGCGTATGTACTACCTGCGAGTTGGTCTGTAAAAGTGACATTGGTAATGCCGCCAGTGCAAAGAGTTACATCGGGAGAAACCACCAATTTTGGTGCAGGATTGACGGTAACAGTTGCTGTGACGGGCGTTCCCGGACAGCCATTTGCCGTAGGCGTGACGGTGTAAGTAACGACTGCGCTTGCTGCGCCAGTATTTACCAGTACGTCTGTTATCGGACCTGCGCCTGCGCCAGCCGCAAAACCAGAGGCGGTCGGCGTGGTGTTGGCTGCCGTCCATGTGTAACTCGTTCCAGCCACTGCATTCGGGTTGGCGAGTACGACATTTGTTGGTAAGCCGCTACAAATAGGAGCAGCAGGTGTTTGAGTCGCTGTTGCATCTGGAATAGGATTGACGGTGACGATTACGTTGGCGGTATTACCTGCGCAACCGCCCGCAGAAGAAGTAACTGTATAGGTCACTGTTTCGACGGCACTGCCGGGATTGGTCAGCGTTTGAGCGATAGAAGCCCCAGAACCAGCCGAAAAACCTGCGACCGCACCAGTGCCAACTGCTGTCCAACTAAAAGTTGTTCCGGGTGTTACGTTAAGTTCATAGAGTGCAATCTCTGTAGGTAATCCACTGCAGATTGTTTGCGAAGTGGGTATTATTACGGGTGTTGTAGAACCAATTACGGTTACAGGACGCGTGAAAGACAAGCCACTTGGGCAAGTATATTTAATTATATACATACCTACACCAGCAAGACTTGGATTGAAGGTAGCGGTCGAAAAATTGGGTACGCCCATCGTAAAACCTGGTGTTGGAGTAGGTGTGATTGACCAAATTCCGGCTGTGCCAGTAGCACAAGGAGCTGCGGTGAGGTTGTAAGCTGTTGCATTAGAAGTACAAACCGAAGCGGGTAGAGTACTCGTTATTTGCGCCCATGCGTTGTTGCCTACGGCTAAAATAAGACAAAAGGCAAGTATGGTTTTAAACCAAAAACTTCGAGCAGACGGCGGCAGTATCCAGTTGGACGAAAGCGCATCGTGGCTCGAAAGGTTAGTAAATGAATTTATGTTTTTCATATTTTTTGTTAAAAATAAAATAAATTTGAGAATAGGGGAGTGAGGCGCAGTCCAACGCAAATTGGCTGCACGGCTGCACGAACAAATAGGTTTTCAGGTAAGGTATGAAATGAAATCAATTTCATTTTCTTTCGAAAGTATATTGTTGGATTTTGACTCGTATAGTTTCGCCGGTGGGAGCCGCACATCCCAAAGGCGGCGTCCCAATCCGGACTCCCGAAACTATAAAATATCTTCATTTTCTCAACTCCTCCGCACGCTCCAAAGGTGAAATTTTGTAGTATTGCTACTGCAAAAACTCTTGCCTTTGGAACGTTTGAGAGGGGTATGGAAAGTATTACTCAATGATAATCATCTTCTTGGTGGCGGTGTTGGTAGCGGTACTTAACTGGTAGTAAAGCACGCCCGTTGCGTCCAATTCAGATTTGTTGATGTTAAACTCGTTGTAGCCTTTTGCGAAGCCATTCGTCCAAGTTTTTAGCGTTCTGCCTGCTGCGTCCATGATGATTAGCGTAGCGTCGCCTGCTGTTGGAAGGTTGAATCCGACCGTAGTTTTGCTGTTGAAAGGATTGGGTTGGTTTTGATACAACTCAAAATTATTAGCACTTACTACGCCTGTTGATTTATTGAATTGTAAATTTACGTCCAATAATTCGGCTTGTGTGTTGTAGGCTTCTGCTGCCGTGTAGCGTGAGTTGAAGTGCATTGCGTTGCTCAAAGCAATCGCGTGATTCACTTTGAAAGTCAAGCTGAACACGACTGTTTCATCTTTCACGGAGGTAGCTGCGCCGTTCCAACTGGACGTGATTACGCCTTCGCTTGCCATTGTGGTTCCAAAATTTTCTCTCGTCAAGCTGTTCAGTTCTCCTGTTTTTATATCTGCGAATGTCAATGCGTTGGCATCAAAATTCAGCGTAAATTGAAATCCTTGCGTGTTGCGAAGGTCTTTGGCACGAAAATCAACGGTCACATTTTCGCCTGCCTGTAGAGTTTTGTCTGCTACGTTGAAGTTGAGCGTGCCGACGGCGTTGTGTTCTTCGGTACCAAGAAGTGTGTTAGCGGAGGCGGTTGCATTTACGTCACCGATTTTGACTCCTACGAAGTTTATCGCGTCGTTCATGTTGGCAGCCGTCACGCTGTGCGCTTCCGGAAACGGACTTGCAAACGGGTTGCTCGGATTCGGGAATACAAAACTTTTATCCACAAATCTCCATGAAGTATTGTTGGTAAAGTTGTTGTCAATGTGGAGAATTAGCTTGCGCAACTCTACCATATCCAAAGTTGTAATCGTACCTGACTTATTGATGTCGGCAGCAATCATTCTGTAAGGGCTTCCTAATTGCTCAATACCCAAGATATGGCGGCTCATCAATACCAAGTCGTAAGTAGTTACGCCATTGAGCGGGTTCATATCTTTTTCTGCATTGACGGTATAGTTACCGCCGTTAGATATATTGAAATTGAACGCACCATTGGCTCCAGTCGTGAAAGGCAGCGTGTTTGCCATATCTATGCGCACAGACGCTTGCTCTACATTGTCGCCCATTTCGGTTTGCACCAAACCTGCGATGTTGGCGGCAGTCAGCGATGTTGGCGTACAGCCGTTAAAGTTCGTAACAGCGACCTGTGTTTCGCAGTAATCAAAGTTCCCAGCTTGGTCGATTACATACATTCTGACGTTTGCTATTCCTTGCACTAAATCACAAGGGAAGATATTGACGAAAGTAGGCAACGAAAGCGGATTCGTGCTGACAGGTACTGGATTTATCGGCGCAAGACAAGGCGCGTTGGTTGAGCTTACTGGCAGCAACGGATTGTAGTTTGGATTGGCTGGTCTTTGGTACGCCAGTTGCATTCTTATTCTCAAATTGCTTTCGCCTGTGCAGTTGTCGTAGCTTCGGTTGTTGATGTGGAACGTATCCAAACGCACCATACAAGCTGGCGGCATCATCAAAGCGGTAGTGGCTACGAAGCAAACTGGCGTAGGTTTTTTTCTATCTCTTACTATAATATTTACGTTGCACGCAGCTACGTTGCCGCAGTTGTCGGATACAGAATATTGAGCAGTATAAGTGCCGACTGGTACATTGAAGAATGTTTTATCGTTGTTGTCTGTGCCTCCTGTCCCTGCTGGGAAGTTAGTCGTCACGTTATAAGTCAAAGTCTGGTTAGGACAGTCGGTGGCGGTGATAGTCGGTAGCGTAAGCGCATCTTTGGTGCAGCCCGAGTTTTGAATATCTACCAAAATGTCCGAAGTAGGGCAGTTGTTGATAACTGGTACGGTAGTGTCAATTACTTTGATAGCTTGCGAATAAGTATATCTCCAAGTTACTCCCGGGATATTTGCTTGGCACCAATCTACGACTACCCAAGTACGGAGTATTTTGTAACAAACCGACTGCGTATTTCCATTCGGAAGAATATTGAATATCTCATCTTCGTAAGTCGTAAGCACTTGGTCACAACCATCGCTGGTGATGATGGGAGTTCCAGTTACCGACGGAGCAGTATTGACAGTCGTGCAGTTGGTGAGTGTCGTTGTAAAGTCTGCGGGCCATACGATGTCTGTGTTGCCGTTGAAAGGCGCAGAGTTTCGCACCGTGATAGTCTGGCTCGCGGTTGCAGTTCTGCCGCAAGGGTCAGTCGCAACCCATGTGCGGACGATAGTTCCTACGCCGCAGCTGTTCAAGTTGTTTGTGAAAGTTGGAGCTACTGTTACGCTGCAATTATCGTTTGCTACGCCGTCCAGTCCTACCAATACGTTGTTGTTTGTTCCGTCCCCAAAAATATTTACCAGCACTTGGCTCGGCGCAGTTGGTGCGATGACCACTTTTCCGAAGTTAGTCGCTAAGTAAGCGTTTGTCAAACCCTGTCCAAAATTGTAGCTTCCGCAATCTACCGTCACGCTCGGTGGCGCAGAGATAGTTGGTGGTACTTTATCTTGCACTGTCACGTTTATCATACAAGTATTGTAATTGCCGTGACAATCATAAACTCTTAATACCACTTGGATAGGAGTCGGATTGGTACAAGAAGTGGAAGCGTCCGCACAAGTGAAATCAATATACGGTTTGAAGAAAGTAGTGTCTTCCGTCATTCGGCGCACTTCAAAGCGACCGATGCAGCAGTTGTCAGCACTTCCTTCGTCGAAAGTAGATGCCAAAACGCGTGAATACGTGTCAGAAGTCAAAGAAACAACCGTATTGGTTCTACAGATTGCCACAGGCGGAGTCAAATCTCGCACGATGACTACTTTGGAGCGGGTGCTAAAATTGCCGCACAAGTCGGTCGCTCGATAAACGATGAAATGCGTATCTACTGGCACCAAAAACGGTGCAATAACTGGCGTACTACCGACAGCAACAGTGCCTACGATATTCGCAGGATTGCTACAGCAAGTCGGCGTATAGATAGTCGCCGTTACTGAAACTGGCGAAGAGCAAGCGTCCGTCACCAACACTGGCGGAATAGAAAGAAATGCTCCGCAAGCCGTATAGCTGGTGTTGGAATAAATAGTATCAGGTCCGCTCATCGTGATAACTGGCGGTACGGTGTCCAAGACTAAAATAAGTTGCATTTTGAGAACCCAAGTAGCAGTACAAGCATCTAAAATCCGCCAAGTACGAGTGATTTTTTTCGTATTTGCGGAGCAAAGTGTATCTACGATGTCCGAATAATCGGTGTTAATATTACAAAAATTACCTCTACAAAATCTGATAGTATCTCGGACTCCCGTTACTGCGTTCAGTGGAGTGCTGAACGGACAAGAAGTCAAAGGCGGCACATAACTCGTCATTGGGAGTGCGCAGCCGTAGAAGGTATCATTTTTGATTTTGATAGAATCGTTCTGCACCAACGGACGAATCAAAGCGATTTTTTGGAGGCAAGAAGCCACATTTCCGAAGGCATCGGTAGCGATAAACGTTCTCAAAATCGTGTCAGGTGCTAAGCAGTTGCTGGACTTATTGACATCAGAAAACGTCAAAGTGAAAGCAGAACATTCCAACACAGTCGGTCGTCCTGTACCTCTGGTGGTGTTGGTGGTGTCGGGTCTTGTGCCGCAGTAAAAAGTCGTATTGGGCGGGCAAGTAAGTCGCGGAGCCAATTTGTCTTCTACTTTGATAGTTCCCCAACATTCATTGACGGGAGAAAGACTTTTGAGTTTGATAGTGAGCGTCTGCCCAATGTCGGCACCCGTAATAACGGCTGGCACTTGCAGCCCCGTAGAGCGCATAATGCCAACGATATAGTTGGAAGCTGGACCGGGGCAACTGGTCATAATGTCGTAAGTAATCGTATCCCTGCAATTCGCGCCGAGCGATACTTGGATATTTTGCTTACAGTTGAGTGCGCAAGTTTGCGCACTGGCATCGAATTGCGACAGGAGCAACAGCAACATCGGCAAAACGAGCATTTTCAGACCCTTCCGAACACCCGTAAATAGGTTGTTGGGCTGCATCGGCAAAGGGTGATTGGGGGAATAAGTAAGGGTACTTTTCATGTTCTTCATGAGAATTTTACAATTTGTTGATTGATTTAATTTTATAGGTGTAACCATTTTTTTTGATAGGAATAATTAATATGTTTTTTCATTGTCAAAATTTATTCTGTGTACTCTGTTGTGAATTGACCAATAGGGGCGGTCAATGATTCCTTTTTTTCAAGTAATTATTCGCTTTCTTATAACTGTAATATTCATGCTCTCCTTCCGTTTCAATGTTAGTAATACTCGTCCCGATATGTCGCTTTGGGGCATAGGCTGCCCGTGCCGTTCTGTAATCTCTCACAATACGCAAATCAATAGATAGTAGCCTCAAACACTTGACTGTCAAGCGTTTAAGTGATAAATATGTAATTAACTATTTTGCTAAATTCGGGCGCACAGTACCGCACAACGACCAAAAGCCGCAGGCAACAGAGGAGCGCACAAAGAAGCACAATAGAGGTAATCAGCCTCTCGAAATCGGTTGGGTTTGAAAAAAAAAAAGTCATCGGACGGCGCGCAAACAGTCGAAAGACGAATGCACAGCAGTCAGTTGTTTAGGTCGGTTTGTGGGACGGGACGGTCGAGATTCGCTTCTTGGGAAAGCGAACACCATCAAAAAAACTTACATTTTAGTCGAAAGAACATCATTTTGAGCCTTTCGACCGATGTTTTGCAATTTTTAATGAAAAATAAATAAAATATATATAAAGTCGAGTTTGCGCGAGCAAACTAAATGTAAAACTGGATGTGTAAATCCATTATGGAAGGAATCGTGTAAAAAAAATTGTCTTGTGTAAGGACAACAACGCAGCTGGTCGAGATGACCACCAAAGCGTGACGCAAAGATATATCGCATTTTAATTTAATATATACCCTAAAAAAGGTATTTTTAAAAAATAGATGGAGTTCGATTTAAAAAACGATATATGACTGTTTATTCTAATATCAAATATAATGCCGAAAATCAAAAATTAGCAATAGCACGACTTATTTTTAGAAAAAAAATTCAAATCGGCGAAAATAGCCCCACAAACACGACATTTTATTTTTTCAGATTGAAGTTGTTTTCATTTTTTGGATAAATATTTTATAAAATGCCGTACCTTTGCCATCACTGATTAGGAATGAAGAAAAAATAAGTAGTTTATTTTAGACGCTTTCTTAAGCGGAGCAGAGCCTTTTTTTATTATCAAAACAAAAAAAAATATGAGTGCAATAGTTGATGTTCGCGCACGCGAAATCTTGGATTCACGCGGCAATCCGACCGTCGAAGTAGAAGTAATGACCGAAGACGGCGCGCTGGGGCGTGCGGCGGTGCCAAGTGGAGCTTCTACTGGCGCGCACGAAGCGGTAGAGCTGCGCGACGAAGACAAAGCCAGATTCGGCGGTAAAGGTGTCCTGCACGCCTGCCGCAATATAGAAGACAGCATCGCCGACGAACTAATAGGCGTGGACGTGACCGAACAACGCTACATCGACCAAGTTATGATAGAGCTGGACGGCACGCCCAACAAAGCCAAACTCGGTGCCAACGCTATACTCGGAGTATCGCTCGCAGTGGCAAAAGCTGCCGCAGAAGAACTCGGACAGCCGCTCTATCGCTACATCGGCGGCACGAATGCCTACACGCTGCCCGTGCCGATGATGAATATTCTGAATGGCGGCTCTCACGCCGACAACAGCATTGACTTTCAGGAGTTTATGATAGTGCCAGTCGGTGCCGATACGTTTTCGGAAGGCTTGCGCATGGGCGTTGAAGTGTTTCATCAGCTCAAAACGGTACTCAAAAAGAAAGGATACTCGACCAACGTAGGCGACGAAGGCGGCTTCGCACCCAATATCAAAAGCAATCAGGAAGCTATCGAGATAGTCCTCCAAGCCATAGAAGCGGCGGGATTCAAGCCCGGCGATAATATGATGATTGCGATGGACGCTGCCGCTTCTGAATTTTATGACGAAAAAGAAAAAGTATATCACTTCAAAAAATCTTCGGGCGACAAACTTTCTGGCTCCGATATGGTCAGCTACTGGAAAAGTTGGGTGGACAAATATCCGATTTTTAGCATCGAGGACGGCTTGTGGGAGGACGACTGGAGCAACTGGGAACTTCTCACCCAAACACTCGGCAGCCGCGTACAGTTGGTAGGTGATGATTTGTTTGTGACCAATGTGAAGCGTCTGCAACAAGGGATTGACCGCAAAATAGCCAACTCGATACTCGTAAAAGTCAATCAAATCGGTACTTTGAGCGAAACTATTGATGCCGTCAGCATGGCGCATCGCCACGCGTATTCGAGTATTATGAGTCACCGAAGCGGCGAAACAGAAGATACTACGATAGCGGACTTGGCGGTCGCACTCAACACTGGACAAATCAAAACGGGTTCGGCGAGCCGCTCCGATAGGGTCGCAAAATACAACCAACTGCTCCGCATCGAGGAAGAGTTGGCTGAAAACGCATATTATCCGGGCAGAGCAATTCTAAAAAAATAACAAAAAAAAAGATGGCAGTCAATCCATTTCGTCCATTTTTTCGCAACGTTCCGAAGCCGTTTCGCAACCGCTTTGTGTTGGTCAGCTGCCTTTTTGCGGGCTGGATGTTGGTGTT
The DNA here is from genome assembly GCA_043767025.1 of Saprospiraceae bacterium. GTDB lineage: Bacteria > Bacteroidota > Bacteroidia > Chitinophagales > Saprospiraceae > JAYUHK01. The sequence goes on from JAYUHK010000207.1 coordinate 29,744, forward strand.
CGACCGCCACGACCTCGTGACGCAGTACCGACTTCGACAGACCATCAACAAGCTCAACGGCGACAAGCAGTATTATTCGCAGCAAATAGAGCAGGTGCAAGCCGACCGCAAAGACTTGGAAGCAGACAAAGAAAAATTCGCTCGCGAACATTTTTATATGCGCAAGAGCAACGAAGAAGTGTTCGTGGTGGTGCGGAAATAGGTATTTTTTTTGGGTAAGAACTTGTGCATAATTACTTTCGTTTAAAAATCCCGGAGGGATTAAATGTTTATAAAAGACAAATGCCCTATATCTACGACCCCTTCGGGGTCGGACGCGATGTACCATATATTTTTCTATAAATGTTTGATGCCTACGGCATCAGGTTGTAAAAC
>JAYUHK010000208.1:0-2534 GCA_043767025.1 Saprospiraceae bacterium
CGACGCAGGCGTGTATATTTACGTCCTCAAAGGAGTGTGTGCCAACGGCAAACCATTCGTCACTTCGGGTGATGTAACGTTGGTGCGGTAGGGGGAAATGTGGTTAATAAATTTTTATTTTTAGTTCTATGAAAAAAATATTCTTTACGACTTGAACGCAGCTCTAAAAAAAAGTAACTTCGATTTTGGCGTTAATTTTCGCAGAAAAAATTATCTTTGCGGCTCGAAAATGAATATAATTTTTTATTCATTAAAATGAATCGTTTAAAATAATTTTATGGCACTTCAATGTGGTATCGTCGGCTTGCCGAATGTAGGAAAATCTACCCTTTTTAACGCGCTTACGTCTGCAAAGGCGTTGGCTGCCAACTATCCTTTTGCGACCAAAGAACCAAATATCGGCATGATTACGGTGCCCGATGTGCGTTTGGACGTGCTAACGGAATTGGTGCAGCCCCAAAAGGTGCAGCCTACCAATATCGAAATCGTAGATATTGCGGGCTTGATAAAAGGCGCGAGCAAGGGCGAAGGCTTGGGCAACCAGTTTTTGGCAAATATTCGCGAAGTGGACGCTATTATTCACGTTGTCCGTTGTTTTATTGACGACAATGTAGTCCACGTAGATGGCGGCGTAAATCCTGTGCGCGACAAGGAAATCATAGATATTGAGCTGGGTTTGAAGGATTTAGAAACGCTCGAGAAGCGTGGCGACAAGCTCCGAAAAGGCGCGAAAGCAGGCAATAAAGACGACCAAAAACTGTTGGAAATCGTAGATGCTTTGCTGATACACATAGGCGACGGAAAGCCAGCGCGCTCGCTTCCACTCGACGACGACGGCAAAGAAACTATGAAAGAATTGATGCTATTGACCTCAAAACCAATACTTTACGTTTGTAATGTAGATGAGCCTTCGGTAAAAAATGGCAATGAACTGACGGCGGCGTTCATGGAGGCTGTGAAAGGCGAAAATGCCGAAGTACTGTTTGTGAGTGCTGCCATCGAAGCCGATATTGCGGAACTCGACACCAAAGAGGAGCGATTAGAGTTCATCGAAGCGATGGGTTTGGAGGAAGCAGGCGTGAACCGCGTCATTCGCTCTGCCTACAAATTGCTCAATTTGATAACCTATTTTACGGCGGGCGTGAAGGAAGTACGGGCTTGGACTATCCTAAAAGGGACGAAGGCTCCGGGCGCGGCGGGCGTGATTCACTCCGATTTTGAGAAAGGTTTTATTCGCGCGGAGGTAATAAAATACGATGATTATGTGAAATATAAGTCGGAGTCGGCGGTCAAAGAAGCTGGTAAAATGGGCGTAGAAGGCAAGGAATACGTCTGTGCGGACGGCGATATTATGCACTTTCGCTTCAATGTGTAACTGTAAAACCGATTTTTGAACGCTCAAAAGATGGATAAAAGTCTGAACAAATACATCAGTGAAACCGGCTTTTGTTCGCGCAGAGCGGCGGATAAGCTGATAGAAGAAGGGCGAGTTTTGATAAATGGTTTGGTGGCGCGCAAAGGAAACCGCGTTTTGCCCGATGACGAAGTGCTGCTCGACGGTCGAAATCTATCCGCTCGCCCCGACACCATATATATTGCGTTCAATAAGCCGCGCGGCGTGACTTGCACGACAGACCTCAAAGACAAGTCGAATATTATTGATTTTTTGAACTTTCCGCAACGTATTTTTCCGATTGGCCGATTGGACAAACCGTCCGAAGGGTTGATTTTTTTGACCAACGACGGTGATATTGTCAATAAAATCCTTCGTGCAGGAAATAATCACGAAAAAGAATACATTGTGACAGTCAATAATCCGATAGATGACATTTTTTTGAGAAAAATGCGCGACGGAGTCGCTGTATTGGATACCGTTACTTTGCCCTGTAAGATACAAAAATTAGGCAGCCATAAGTTCAATATTATTTTGACACAAGGCTTGAATAGGCAGATTCGGCGAATGTGCGAAACGTTGGGTTATCAAGTGCAGACGCTCGTGCGCGTCCGTGTGATGAATATTTCGCTCCAAAATATCCCGCTCGGCAAATGGCGTTATTTCAGTGAAAGCGAAGTAACTGCGCTGCACAATCTGTTGTCCAATTCTTCAAAAACAGAAGAAGCGTCAGCCACTTGGGAGGAATAAAAATAATTTTTTTTACGCCAACCATGACATTAAATATTCGTTCCAAAACGTGTTTTTACTTTTGAGCCAAGCGTATTTCCTCAACACGCCCTCTCGCTCAAAACCCGCTTTTTCATAGAGATGAATTGCTTTTGTGTTCCCTTCGGAAACACTCAATTCGATGCGCAGATAACTTTTTTCTTTCGCGTACTGTTGAATGTCAGCGAGCATTTTTTGTCCGATTTTTTTGCCCGCGTAGTCGTGATGAATCGCCAGACCGCCCAAATACAAAATATGCGAACAGCGAAAAGTAAGCGGATAAAGTTTGAACATTCCGACTGCAACTCCGTCACATTCGTAGATAAATTTTATTTTTTGAGTGATTAAATCGTTGAAAATAGGTTGAAATTCC
>JAYUHK010000209.1:0-4834 GCA_043767025.1 Saprospiraceae bacterium
TTTGGCATCACAAAAGGCACATTTTGGTCGCCCGACGGCAGTAAATTAGCTTACTACAGAATGGATCAAAGCATGGTCACAAATTATCCGATTTCAGACTATAAATCTGTACCCGCAGTCAATAATTACCTCAAATATCCTATGGCGGGAGCTAAAAGTCACCATGTCACAATAGGAGTTTATAATATAAAAAATGAAAAAACTATTTTTCTCCAAACTGGCGAACCCAAAGAACAATATCTGACTAATATTTCGTGGAGTGCGGACGCTAAAAAGGTTTTTGTAGCAGTGCTGAATCGTGACCAGAATAAGATGCAACTCAACAGATATGATGCAGAAACTGGTAATTTTGAAGCAACACTTTTTGAAGAAACACACCCTAAATACGTTGAACCGCTACATTCTATCGTATTTTGTCCCAAAGATAACTCAAAATTTTATTGGCAAAGCCAGCGAAGTGGCTACAATCATTTGTACGAATACAGTGCGGACGGAAAGTTTTTGCGCGCTCTTACAGAAGGTAATTGGGAGGTCGACGAGGTCTTGGGTTTCGATGAAAGTGGTCAAAATTTATTCCTAACAGCAAGCAAAGAAACACCACTCGAATCACACGCCTACAAGCTGAATATCAAGAGTAAAGAACTGACTTTAATTACGCCAGAAAGTGGTTTTCACAGCGTCCAAATAAGCAATGACGGGAAGTATATTTTGGATAATTTTAGTAATAAAACTACGCCGCTTGTGACAAACCTAAAAGATGTCACAAAAAATAAAATTATAACGAATTTATTGCAGTCTGACAATCCATTAAAAGATTACAAAACGGGCGAAATTTCGATTTTTTCCATTCCTTCGGCTGACCAAACTACCGATTTGTATGTAAGAATGATAAAGCCAGTTGATTTTGATGCCCGCAAAAAATATCCAGTTATGGTGTATGTTTACGGCGGTCCGCACGTTCAGTTGGTACAAAATAAATGGTTGGGAAATGCCGATATGTTTTTGATGTATATGGCGAGTCAGGGTTATGTTATTTTTACGTTGGACAATCGTGGCTCCGACAGACGCGGACAACAGTTTGAAAATCAGACATTTAGAAATTTAGGTTCTCTTGAAATGGAAGACCAAATGGCAGGAATACAATATCTAAAAAAGCAAAATTTTATAGACACTACCCGAATGGGCTGCTTCGGTTGGAGTTTTGGTGGCTTTATGACTACGTCTATGATGCTAAAAAATCCTACTGTATTTAAGGCTGCCGTAGCAGGCGGACCCGTTATTGATTGGAAATTTTATGAAATCATGTACACGGAAAGATACATGGACAATCCCGAAACAAATGCCGACGGATTTAAAAATACCAGTCTTTTAAACTATGTCACAAACCTTAAAGGAAAATTGTTAATTATTCATGGACTTTTAGATGATACGGTTGTGCCACAACACACGGCTGCTTTTATCAATGAATGTATCGCCAAAGGAGTTTTGGTAGATTATTTTCCGTATCCAAACCACCCGCACAACGTGCGTGGCAAGGATAGAGTTCATCTTTACAAAAAAATTGAAGATTATTTCAAAAGAAATTTGTGACCTTATTTCCTACAAAAAAGTAGCATCAAAGAAAAAAGGCAGCAAATCTTTGGCGGATTCAAGAACAAATATGTCGCCAACTTCGCCTTGCAAGATAATTTTAAGGTTCGTTTGTCCGCGCTGCTCGGCTTCGCAAAGCACCTGACGGCAAGCTCCACAAGGAAAAATGGGTTCCGAAATAATAATTTTTGGATTTTTGGCTGTCACAGCCATCGCTACAATAGGAATATTGGGAGCTATGGAGGACGCGGCAGCCAAAGCCGTCCGCTCGGCACACAAACAAAGTGGGTAGGCTGCGTTTTCTTGATTACTGCCCAAAATCGTGTCGCCGTTGGCGGTCCGTAAAGCTGCGCCGACTTTAAAATTAGAGTACGGCGAGTAAGATTGAGCAACGGCGGAGTGCGCAGCTTGTAGCAGTTTTTGGTCCGAAAGCGTAAGTTCGTCAAGATTAGAACAACGCAAAAATTTAGTAATTATCGAAATTTGTGACATTTTATTAAATTAAAGGATAAAGTAACGTAAAAAATCTTTTATTGCACAATTATTGAGCGACAATTTACAAAAATTTATAGAAATGAAAAATATTTTAGTGCTGGGAGCAGGGCGTTCTTCGTCCGCTTTGATTCAATATTTATTAAAAAAATCGGAAGAAAACGGCTGGTTTGTGACCGTAGCGGATACAGACATTGCTGCCGCAGAAAAAAAAATCAATACTCACCAAAACGGAAAAGCTACCTGCTTGGACGTGCTAAATTTGGACGAGCGACGCAGCCAAATTGAGCGATCAGATGTAGTTGTTTCGCTGCTTCCTGCCCATCTTCATCTCCAAGTCGCGCACGATTGTATCAAACTCAAAAAGCATTTGGTGACTGCTTCTTTTACCTCCAAAGAGATGTACGAGTTAAATGATGAGGTGCGAAAAAATGGTCTTATTTTTATGAATGAACTCGGTTTAGACCCCGGAATTGACCACATGAGTGCCATGCAAAAAATAGATGAAATCAAAGCCAAAGGCGGAAATCTGACCGCTTTTCGCTCTTACACTGGCGGATTGGTAGCACCCGAAAACGATGACAATCCATGGAATTACAAGTTTACTTGGAATCCTCGAAATGTAATTTTGGCAGGACAGGGAACAGCGCAATTTTTAGAAGATGGAAAACATAAATACATTCCATATCAAAGAATTTTTCAGCAATATCGCACCATTCATGTGTCCGAAATGGGCGAATACGATGGATATGCGAACAGAGATTCGTTGATATATCGTAAATTATACGGACTTAGTGACATACAAAATATTCTTCGCGGTACTATTCGGCACAAGGGTTTTTGCAACGCATGGGACGCTTTGGTGCGGCTTGGACTCACCGATGATTCCTTTACAATTATGGACTCCGAAAGCCTTACTTATTACGAATTGTTAGAGTCTTATCTGGGAGATAAAAAGTGGGATATTGGCACGCTTCAAGAGCGAGTCGCTTCACTTCTGAATATCAAAATGGATTCAGAAGTTATGAAAAAATTGGTGTGGTTGGGTTTGTTTGAACACCTTAAAATAAATCTTATAAAAGCAACACCAGCCTTTATTTTAGAGCATTTACTCCTCGAAAAATGGAAACTTATGCCGCAAGATAAAGACATGATATTGATGCAGCACGAATTTGAATATACGCTGGACGGAGCGAAAAGATTGCTCACTTCTACGCTGGTAATGAAGGGAGAAAACGCAACCGATACGGCGATGTCGCGATTAGTTGGACTGCCTTTGGGTATTTTTGTGCGACTTATTATGCAAGAAAACGTACTCCCCGAGGGTGTAAATATCCCCGTGATGAAGGAAGTTTATGAGCCTATTTTGGAGGAATTAGAGCAATTTGGGGTAGTTTTTAAAGAAAAAGATAAACTGATTTAAGCGTAAAATAATAAGAAAAAATGTATATTTGTGACATTTTTTCTTATTTTTCCTTTGGTATCATTTCCACTTGTTCGCCAAAAAAGGTAGCAAATTGCTGCATCTGATTTGCTAATTGTTTATTTTGGGTAGCTTTTTGGTAAGTATCTGCCAAGCCGCGAAGCGTCTGGTAAAAAAATCTATCCATTTCGCCAATCTGCATATCAACAGTCCAAAGGTCAATTTTTAAAGTGTCTTTTGTAGCGGTATCAAACAGCGAAAGTAACATCGCTTTGCAAGGCTGAAACTCACTATTTTCGGGGCTTCCACTCGCTGCCCATGCGATTTCCGCAGGCATATTCTCCGAATTAAGACCGACTGAAATGATTATATCTGACTTTTTTATCATACTAAATTTTGATAATTAATTTGTATTTTGTGACAGTTCTCAAATTGAGTTTGACATTTTTTGCAACCAGTTGGAGGGATAAATCGCTACCCCTGACTGTAGCCCTTGTGCTGCATTTATCATCGCTTTGGCAACAGACTCTGCTTCGACGGGTCTGTATTTACTCATCAAATCTCCCGTAAAACCGTCTATTTTTTGGATAATTTTTCCCGCTAATTGTTCGCCCCAACGAGAGTTTGTTCGCTCGCCGAGCAACACTGACGGCTGAAAAATATGAACCGCCCAAAAAGGAAGTTTTTTTAACTCGTCTTCCAACTGCCCTTTGACTTTGTTGTAAAAAAACATGGAACTCGAATCTGCTCCAACTGACGAAACTAACATCACTTGTTTAGTGCCATTTGTGACAGCGATTTTGGCGACATTGAGCGTATAAGAATAATCAACTTTGAAAAATGCTTCTTTACTTCCTGCTATTTTCATGGTCGTGCCAAGGCAGCAAAACAAGTCGTCGCCCACCAATAAGTGCTTGTAATTCTGTAAGTTATCAAAATCTACGACGTGTTGTTCTAACTTGATGTGATAGTGCGGAATACTTTTGCGGACAAAAATTTTCACTTTGTAATAGTGCGAACTTTCTAATAATTGTGACAGACAAAATCCACCCACCAATCCGCTCGCGCCGATGAGCAACGCCGTTTTGTGACTGTTATTGATGATAATTTCTGGCGACAAGATTTTTTATTTTTGGCAAAAATAAGTAATTCTTTTAAAATTAATCTCTGATGTTACGCAAAATAATTTTTTAGTAAAACTTCAGGTAGCATTTTATTCAATGTGAGTGTCTTTTCAGACGTGCCTTGTAGAAATTCAAGTTTTTGCAAAAATATCGTCTGGCGAAGCGAAAACTGTTTGAGTCTGGCGGAGCCGACGAGTATTTTTCG
>JAYUHK010000210.1:0-4337 GCA_043767025.1 Saprospiraceae bacterium
GGCTTTAGCCAAATACTTGCCACAAGCGAGTCGTTTAGGCTAAAGCCAATACTAATTATTATTCGTTGCCCGACTGCTAAAGCAGTCGGCTATTAATGCGGACTAAATAGGCGCAAGTATTTAGAGAGTGGGTACGCCTCAATAAAAATATTTTTGGAAGGTGTTGAGGTCGTCTTTGATTCCTTCGTAGGTCATCATCGGGGCGGTGTTTGTAAGTTTATTTCTGACTTCGGCTTTGTCGTAAGTTTTGTAATAGTACGTTCTTTCTTTGGGGTAAATATAAATACTGACGCTTTGGTCATAAGCAATCTGATAATGATCCGAATAAAAAGTACACATTATTTCATATACATCAATTTCTTGAAGCGGGATTTTAGAGATGTTTTTTCCCTCCATATCTATTATTATTAATCCGTCTTCTTTTATATTTTCACGACCTTCGCCAGTTAGTCTTCCTAACTTGGCTTTACACAAGATAAACTTTTCGTTATCGGAGGTACTCCAAGTGATTAATCTGTTGGGTACTAACAACTCGCCGCGTATCTGTCCCATATTATTATATACCGTAATATAGGAACAATCAAGAAGACTACTATTGCCATTTTCTCTTTGATTGGGAGCTTCATCGGAGTAAGGAGCAAAGATGCTAACATTCTCGGCGGTTATTAGGTACTTTGCATTTTTATAGTCCATAAACTTCTCTGAATCTCCGACCATAAAGTCAGCGGTAGAGGGTCTTATAACATTCAATCCGTACTGTTTGAAGCCTTTGAGCCAGTTTAATTTTAATGATTTCGGCAACGAATCCAATGGATAGTAAGGTCGTTCAATTGCGTTGTAACCATAAGTATTTTTTTTCCCAAATAGCGGAAATGGAGGTTTGAGCATTGGATTTTTGATTGGAAATTGCTCGTGCTTCATTGTTTTGACGCACTTTCCTTGGTCGTCATAAAACTGGTATTCTTGTAAGTCTTGAGAATAACTCGCATTTTTCAGAATGATGACACCTTTCGGCGGCTCTGTTGCTTTTTTCAGCAAAGCAGGGCTGGGAGTAACAATGCTGGTCGGAGCATCTTTTTTGGTTGCGTTGGGGTTTTCTTTCTGCCCTCTACACTGCGCAAGGACTGTCAGAAAAGCAAAAAGGGAAAGAAATAATTTAGTGTTTTTCATAAAAAAATAGATTTTAAATGTTAATTAATGAGCCGATGTTGCGTTAAACAACTGATGTTGTGCGATATTTTTTTTTAAATTTCTACAGAGCACTTGATTTTTTTGGTTACTTTCTTCTCCTTCCCCTCTGGGGAAGGTCGGGTTGGGGAAAAAAAAAGTGACAAAAACCAAGTAAATGACCACAAAACTAAACTCAAATGAGTCAATTTAAAATCATTGCATAAGTACTTAAGTCAGATTTTATGACCTTACACACGGTCTTTGTCGCGACTAATCCTGCGTCCGCTTCTTCACCATCGTCAGAATGGTGGCGATAGCGACGGTTTCGCCCGTCTGGTCGTACACATCTACCAAAAATTTGACGATTCCCTTCGCTACATCGTCGTCAGATTTTTTTTCTTGGTCAATTTTTTCCTTCACCGTGAACCGCACTCCAATCGTAGTCCCCGCATAAACGGGCTTGGTAAAGCGACATTCTTCCAATCCATAATTCAGGAGTACGGGACCTTTTTTGGGGTCAACGAACAATCCCGCCGCTTTGGACAGCACAAAATATCCGTGCGCCACGCGCTGCTCAAAAATCGTTCCTTCGAGCGAAGTCACGTCTGTGTGAGCATAAAAATTATCGCCACTCACATTAGCAAAATTTAAAATATCGGTTTCTGTGACAGTGTGTTTGTGCGTAAAAACGGTTTCTCCTATCTCTAATTCTTCAAAATATTTCCTAAAAACATGAACATCTTTTTCTGTTTGCGTTGCACCATATTGAAACACATCGGTCACTTTGGTCAGCGTCTGCGGCGAGCCTTGTATGGCAGTTCGCTGCAAATAATGCCGCACGCCACGCAGTCCGCCAAGCTCTTCGCCGCCGCCTGCTCGTCCCGGACCGCCGTGTACCAGCTGCGGCATCGGCGCGCCGTGACCTGTACTTTCTTTGGCACAGTGGCGATTGAGAACCAAAATTCTACCATGAAACGGTGCAGCGTTTAGGATATATTCGCGAGCAATTTGGTCGTCGGCGGTCGTGATGCTGCTGCAAAGCGAGCCTCTGCCCATATTGGCAAGCTCGATGGCTTCGTCCAAATTTTGATAGGGCATAATCGTACTCACTGGACCGAAAGCCTCCACTTCGTGGCTGCTAATTTTTTGGAAAGGATTTTTATTAAAAAATAGTTTGGGTGACAAAAAAGCTCCAGTGTCACGTTTTGCGCCAATTATTTCAAAATCTTGATTTCCAAACACCAATTCGGACTCTTTTGCCAACATAGCAATACTCTGACGGACTTTTTCTAACTGCTGGGTACTCACCAACGCGCCCATGCGCACGCCGTCCATGCGTGGATTGCCGATACTGGTTTGGCTCAACGCTTTTCCGAGGGCTATTTGTACGTCTTCCACCAAGCGTTGCGGCACTAAAATCCTACGCACAGCCGTACATTTTTGTCCAGCTTTCGCGGTCATTTCTTTCCGAACTTCTTTGATGAATAAATCAAATTCGGGCATATCGGGCGTTACGTCGTCGCCCAAAACGGCGCAGTTGAGCGAATCTGCCTCCATATTGAAGGGTACAGAATACTCATTCAGTCGCGGCAAAGCCCTCAAAATTTTTCCCGTCGCTGCCGAACCCGTAAAAGTTACGACATCTTGCTCTGTCACAAAATCCAAAATTCCTCTACCCATTCCGCAGTCAATTTGAAGCGCGCCTTCGGGGACGATGCCCGACGAAATAATATCTTGGGCGACGGATTGTGCCAAATAAGACGTGATTTCCGACGGCTTTACGATAGCTGGAACGCCCGCCAACCAGTTGGCAGCGAGTTTTTCTAACATTCCCCAGACTGGAAAATTGAACGCGTTGATGTGGATTGCCACGCCTCGCTTGGGGACTAATATATGGTGTCCGATGAAGCCGCCTTCTTTGGAAAGCGGTACCATGTCGCCGTCGGTGCAAAAAGTTTGGTCGGGAAATTTTCGGCGCAAACTCGCATACGCAAAGAGCGTCCCAATGCCGCCGTCTATGTCAATCCAGCTATCGGATTTTGTTGCGCCAGTGTGGTAGCTTATGGTGTAATACTTTGATTTTAAGTCAGTTAGGTAAAAAGCTAAAGATTTTAACATTCTTCCACGCTCGTGAAAAGTCATTTTACGGAGCGCGTTTCCGCCTTTTTGTCGGGCATAATGGAGCATTGATTGGTAGTCCAAACCTGCGCTGCCGCAAGTGGCGACCAACTCTCCGGTGGCTGCGTCCAACTGCTCGATGCCGTTGCCGTCAAAATTTTGCCAATGTCCGAGTGCGTAATTTTTTAATTTCATGACATAGTATAATTTAAGAAATTGAAATTTTAGTGATAGTTTTTACGGAGTAAATTTGTAGCCTACACTGCGGATCGAGTGAAAAAAACGGGGTTCGCGTGGGTCTTCTTCAAAATATTTGCGGAAAGCGAGAATAAAGTTGTCGATGGTTCGGGTGGAGGGATATACGTCGTAGCCCCAGACGGTTTGTAGGATTTGCTGCCTCGAAATAACCTCATTTTGGCGGCTTATCAGCAATTTGAGCAACATAATTTCTTTTTTTGTGAGGGTAAAAGTACCGCCAACACCTGCTGCTTCGTAGGTCACAAAATTGATAAAATTGACTCCAAAAGTATAAATTTCGGGCGTATTTTCGTTGGATTTATTGAATTTTCGGAGCAGATTTTGCACCCGCAAAAGCAATTCTTCCAATTGGAAAGGCTTGGTAAGGTAGTCGTTGGCACCTTTTTTTAGTCCCGTGATTCGGTCGGCTGGCGAGTCTTTTGCGGTCAAAAAAATGACAGGAACTTCTGTATTTATCAGTCGGACTTGCTCAATTATCTGAAAACCAGATATTTCGGGGAGCATGACATCTAAAATCAACAAGTCGAAATGTTGCTCTTCAAAGAGGCGCATCGCGCTGCGCCCGTTGTCTGTGCTGACGGTTTCGTACCCTTCCATTTCGAGATTGAGTTTGAGCAGTTCGCGCAAACTGTCTTCATCTTCGACGAGTAATATTCGTGTCACAAATAGTTATTTTTTTAATAAAAATTTACCAATTCGATGTCAAAAATTAAGACCGAGTTGGCGGGAATAGAGCCAGTAGCACTGCTGCCGTAGCCCAAATTGGAAGGGATAAGAAGTTTTCCTTTTCC
>JAYUHK010000211.1:0-4997 GCA_043767025.1 Saprospiraceae bacterium
GGGATTTTTAAGCAAAAACTTTAGAATTTATACAGAGCACTTGATTTTTTTGGTTACTTTTTTTATCAAGAAAAAAAGTGACAAAGACCAAGTAAATAGCTACAAGTCTAAATTCAAAAAAGTCAATTTAATATCCTTGCGTAACATCAGTTATTAAACTCAAAACTCAAAACTAATAATAATATGAGTCGAATAGTCAGAATTTTTATTCTTTTTTGCGCAGTCCAGAACGTTGCTTTTGGGCAGCCGCCAGCGATGCCCAGCACCAAGCAACTGCCCTCCGACGACGCAAGCTACCAGAAAGAATACGCCCGAAGAATCCTAAAAGACAAACTTTTTGGGGTCTATATTCCAGCGGATTTGAACGATGCGTTTTTGGAGTTGGACAAAAAAATGGACGAAAAAGGAAAACTAAAATTTCAAACAATGTCCGAACCCGAAATGCTCAACAAAGTCCTGCTCCACAACTGGCTCAAACAAAACTGGGGCTTTGAACTCGGTTCGCGCATCTCGCACCAGCTCAAAACAGATTTTGGCGTGACTTTTCCCGACGATGCCGTTGATTTTATCCTTCTTTCTTACCATCGCAAACTGCTCGGCGCGGATTTGCGCAGCAAAGAGTTGGCGGAAAGCTATCAGCAAAAACGCAAAAAAGCGTGGGAAGAACGCCAAAAAACTGCCAAAGTCATCGAAGAAAAAATAAAGCCCAAACAGTAATTTTCCTTCATTTTTTAAGTTCATTCCCTATTTTACCAACGTAATATCGCCTTTGTAGGGCACCGTGTCGCCGTCAATAAATTTTATTTCCGCATAATATACATACACGCCAGTGTCGAGTGCCTTGCCGTTGAAGGTGCCGTCCCAACCCAATCTTGGGTCGCTCAACGCAATGTTGCGCGTTTCGAAAAGTAAATTTCCCCAACGGTCATACACGCGCAGCAAGGAGATTTCGCGGGCGGCTTCGTTGCCAAAAACCGTGAATCCGTCGTTCACCCCGTCGCTATTGGGCGTAAAAGAATTGGGGATATAAATGGGGCGATTTTTTAGAATCGCTACTTTCACGCGGTCAGTGGCTGTGCAGTTACTTTCGTCCGTGATTTTTATCGTATAATAAGTTGTCCGAGTAGGCATCACGGTCGGGTACGGACAGTCCGTGCAGGTCGTGATGGTGCTGGTCGGAGTCCAAGCGTAGGTGACGACCGCACCCAAAGGCAGCACCTGTGCGCCGAGTTTGACGCTCTGCCCCAAGTCAATCAGCGTGTCGCGTCCAGCATCTACCACGAGCGGGATAGACTGCGTGAGGGTGACACCAAAAGTGGATTTGCAACCTGCCGAGTCGCGGACGGTCAGCGTAATATTGCCCGCTTTCAATCCCTTGAACAGCGTATCGGTCTGAAAATTAATCCCATTCACACTGTAGGAAAAAGGCGGAAAACCACCCGAACCAATCATCGTCGCTTCGCCAGTGGAGTCGCCGTAGCAAATAATATTTTTCAATCGGACGGGATTGATGAAGAGTTGCGGCGGTTGGGTGGTCGAGACGGCATTGGTTCGCTGGCAGCCATATTTGTCTGTAATCGTCACCGAATAGTTGCCGGGCGCAAGTCCGACAGCCGTAGAAGTGGTTTGTCCATTGCTCCATTTGTAGGTATATTTTCCGCCGCCGCCGACAGGCAACGCAATCCCTTTGCCGTCATTGAGTCCGTAGCAAGTCACGTCTGCTGTGTCCACTCCAAGCGTCAGGAGTGGCGGGTCAGGGACGGTAATCATATACTGCTCGGTACAGAGTTTTGCGTCCAAGACGTTGATGGTGTAAGTGCCTGCGCCAAGATTAGAAAACGTATTGTTGGGTTGGAAACCACTGCCGAAATTGAAGGAATAGGGCGGATTGCCAGTCGTAATATTGAGTCGAATAATACCGTCTTTGTCGCCGCGACATTTGGGCAGTTGGACGGTATCGAGCGAAGAATTGAGTTCGAGCACCAAGTCGCTGAGGTCAATTTTTAGTTTTTGAAGGCAGCCACGCGCGTCTTTTACTTCTACGTCGTAGATGCCGATACCGATATTCTCCAAAAAATTGTTGCTCGTAAAGCCCATATTTTTCCAGTTATACTGGAATGGCGGTACTCCATTTTTGGGAATCAATGTAATTTTTCCGTCCAACAAACCGCCGCAGCCGGGCTTTTTTTCGATAGTATCAAATTTTAAAAAATCGAAAATACGAATCGTATCTACGAAAGAAACTCGGCAGCCGAGCGACGTGGTTACGCTCAAAACAATGGTTTTCACGCCCGAAGTTGGGTAAGTGACGGCGTGCGGACCTTTCGTGTTGGCGGTAGCGGGGACTGCGTCCGCCCCAAAATTCCAGATGTAATCTGTAAAAGTTCCTGTGCCGAAAGAAGAAGCGTCGGCGAAGGTGACGCTTTCGTTGGGGCAGGCACTTTTGGGCGCGTTGAATTTTGCTTCGGGTCCCAAAAACTCGCCCGTGCCGCCAAAATCTATCGCAAATCCGTTGCCCGAACTCGTAAAATTATTTACTATCAAACAATAACTTCTTCCTGCCACCATGTCGAGCGATTTTACAAAAGCGTTGTGACCCGCTCCTGAGCAGCCCGCGCCTTCTGAAATATCTGTTTCGCTGTCGCGCAATCCTGTCGGACCCATGCAGGGACTTGGAAATGTAAAATCTCCGGACGCTTCGCAACGCTCCAATATTTTTCCGGTGCAGTCCGTCAAGCCGTTGGGCAGTTGATAGACTGCGAAGTCCAAATCGTCTTCTACGCTCGTAGGGGAAAGAACAAAAGAGAGCGTTCCCGAAGTTTTTGCCGTCCATTTGTACCAAGTGGAGTTCGTTTCGCTGGGCGCAAGTTCGGAGAGGCAAGAGCCGTTGGCTTCGTCAGGATCTACGCCGATGCCGCTAAAACTTTGCACCACAAAGGAGGACTTGTCGCAAAGCACCGAACCTGTTTTGCAGTCGGAGCTGGTTGCCGCAGGCGGAAAATAATTTTTGGTACATATCTGAAACGAACCTACGTTGGCGTTGGTGCCTTTGATGCGCAGATAATACTGGTCGCCGACGGTCAATCCGCCTTTGTAAAGGCTGATAATATTGTTGCCAGCTACGTCGCGGTCGCAGCGCAACTCATTGAAGCTCGAGCCTGTGGACGAGCAAGTCCCTTGATAAAGCGCAATCTCGGGTCGAATCAAAGTGCCGCCTGCCGCTACGGACGTTTTGCCGCGCACCGTAATCGTGATGTCCGTCCCAGTGGCTACAAACGTGTACCAAACGTCGTTTTGGTCAGGCGTGAAGCAAGCGGGAATCGGAAATCCAGACCCCGTAGCCCCCAGATTGTTGTAGGCAGCGTTTGCGGAGCAAAAATTGGTAGGGTTGGGGAGCGGTATTGCGCCCGTACAGTTGTCGTTGCTGGGTTGCGCAAAGGCGGAGCTTGCAAAAAAGCAGCTCAAAGAGAACAATAGTAAGAAGTTTTTCATAAAAAAATATTTCGATACCAACAGGATTTTTGAAAAATAAAGTCAAATATACAGAAACTCTAAATATTTTACTAATTTTACACGAAGATAGATAATTGAGTTGATTATTTTAACGCTCAATCGGCAAACAAAGTACAAAGAATTTCGTATTAAGAAATATTTAGGTTTTGCTCAACAAAAAAAGTTTGTCCGAAACGATAAAAAAAATGAAAAAAAATGCTACTTTTCGACTTTCAAAATGACAGCAGCATTTTCAATTAGAACGCACAACTATTTAAAAAAACTATAACTTTAACACATTTCGTATGAAATTGATTAAAATTCTACCATTACTCTGCTTTTTAGTTGCTATTTCGAGCAAAACTGAAGCGCAAGACCTCCATTTTTCGCAGTTTATGATGTCCCCACTTTCGCTCAATCCCGCCAACACGGGTGCGTTTGAGGGAACGTTTCGCATCGGCGGCATTTACCGCGACCAGTGGCAGAGCGTCATCACGAACTCCTACAAAACACCGCTGATTTATGTGGACGCGCCTGTTATCACGGGTTTTCGTCGGCAGGATTGGGTCGGCGTGGGCGTAGAAGCCTACCAAGACAAAGCTGGAGCTGGTCAAATGACCAATTCGGGGTTCTTGTTTTCGGGTGCTTACCACATCGGATTGGACAAAAAAAGTACCAATGTGCTGGCGATAGGTATACAAGGCGGCTACGGGCAGCGCAGAATCGGCGACCGCGACAAATTTGATTTTGAGGACAACCTCAAAACAGGACAACCCGTTGCGTCCAGCCAAGATTATACCAAATTAGCTACGCAAGATGTGAAGTTTTTGGACGTTACGGCGGGCGTGGGCTTGCGCTCCAGGCTCAACCCGACGACCAAAATGAACGCAGGTTTTGCGATTCACCACATCAATCGCCCCCGAAACACTTACAAGTCAGGCGGCTCCACGTGGCGACAACCTTTTCTGTACGTCGCCAATTTGGGTTTAGACGTTGATTTGACCAAAAAATGGATACTTTCTCCGAGCCTTTTGTTCCAGTCGGTATCTGGCGCGTCCGAAATCAATATCCAAGCACTCGGCAGTTATTTGTTCAATACAGAAAAGAAAATCCGCCTCAACGTCGGCGCGGGCTACCGTGTGGCAGATGCCGCTATGATGATGGTAGGTATGGACTACGGCGACCTTCGAGTCGGTTTGGCGTACGATGTCAATGTGTCGAGCCTTTCGCAAGTCAGCAAATACAAGGGCGGCTTTGAGTTGGGCGCGTCTTACATCGTCAAAATTTATAAAACGCCAGACGTAAAACCTGTGATTTTCTGCCCAAGATTTTAGTAACTCATGTTACTTTTGATATTTTTTTAGTAGAATTTTATGCATCGTTTTATTCAATGTGACTGCATTTTCAGATGTGCCTTGTAGAAATTCAAGTTTTTGCAAAAATATCGTCTGGCGAAGCGAAAACTGTTTGAAGTCTGGCGGAGCCGACGAGTATTTTTCGCGCGC
>JAYUHK010000212.1:0-3729 GCA_043767025.1 Saprospiraceae bacterium
ACTTTTTTTATCAAGAAAAAAAGTGACAAAAGCGAAGTCAATAGCTACAAAGCTAAGCTCAAATGAGTCAATTTAAAATCCTTGCGTAACATCAGTTAAGTAAAAAATAATGTTCAACGAATTTGAATCGCACACTGCGACTGCTTGGCGGGAGCGAGTAGAAAAAGACAGAAAAAGCACAAATCCCGAGCAAAATTTTGCTTGGCAACTGACAGAGAACGAATCTATTGACCCATTCGATACGACTTCTGTGGGGACTTTTTTGCTTTCCGACCCTTTCCACAGCTGGCACATCGGAGAAGATATTTTTGTCAAAAATGACATCATTGCTGCCAATCAGCAACTGCTCGACGCGCTGGCGGGCGGCGTAGATGCGCCCCGATTGGTGTTAGAAAAAGACTTCAATCCCAACCATTTGGAGGCGTTGTTGGCAAATGTGTTGCTCGAATACATCACCGTCCATATTTATTTTCCGAGTAATGATGCAAAAATCATTGCGAAATTACTGCAACACTTTTATGACTTAGTGGTGAAAAAAAACCTCAGCCTGCGGCGAGTAGAAGGAAGTTTTCAGCTTCCGCTTTCTGGCGAAAAACAGCTTTGGCAGTATCCAGACTTACTTTTTTGGGCAGCCGAGCATCTGCCCAATTTTCGGATAATAACGCTTTCTAACGACTCTCCAACGCTTGATTTGAAGAGTCCCGACCAGCAACTTGCCGATGTGCTGACCAACGGCAACCAGTGTCTGTCGCACCTTGTCCATCTCGGCTGGGACGTAAAATCCGCCAACCGACTGCTCCAATTTTCGATGAGTATTGGGATAAATTATTTCCTCGAAATCGCCAAACTTCGCGCGCTGCGCCTGCTTTGGGGAAATATTTTGGCTGCCTACGGCGGAGCTATTTTGTCCGAAATACCGCCCGTAGAAGTGCATTTTTTTGAAAAAAATTACGACGAAATAGAAAATTCCAATCGGATTCGAGCAACCACGCTGGCAATGGCTGCCGCAATCGGAGGTGCTGACCGAATGACCGTCCGACCAGCCGAGCAGGGCGATAACGTCGCTTTCGACCGCCGCATCGCCCGCAACGTGCAGCATATTTTGAAAATGGAGAGCTTTCTCGACCGTGTGAAAGACCCATCGGCAGGCAGCTTTTACATCGAACAACTGACCGAAAAAATAGCGACTTCGGCGTGGGCGATTTTCCAAAAAAATAGCGAAATTTCGATATGATTTTTCCTAAAAAACAACTTTCTGCGGACGAATTTGCGGCTCAAATCCTCGCTGGCAACCGCTACGTTTTGAGCCAAGCCATCACTCTGATAGAAAGCACTCGCGCCGACCACCAGACGCTGGCGGGAAAAGTGATAGAAAAATGCCTCCCACACTCGGGCAATTCTATCCGAATCGGCATCACGGGAACGCCCGGCGTAGGAAAAAGTAGCTTCGTAGAGTCCTTTGGCAATCAAGTAATCAAGGACGGAAAAAAGATAGCCGTGTTAGCCATTGACCCGTCCAGCCCCATCAATCGGGGAAGTATTTTGGGCGATAAAACTCGAATGGCGCGCCTGACGATGCAGCCCAACGCATATATTCGCCCTACGGCTGCGAGTGGTTCGCTGGGTGGCGTGGCTCGCAAAACGCGCGAAACTATCGTACTTTGCGAAGCGGCAGGATTTGACGTGATTTTGATAGAAACGGTCGGCGTGGGACAATCCGAAACGGCGGTAGCGTCTATGACGGACTTCTTTTTGTTGCTTTTGCAGCCCGGCGCGGGCGACGAATTGCAGGGCATCAAACGTGGAATCGTGGAAATGGCGGACTTGATAGCTGTCAATAAAGCCGACGGCGACCACGCAGAACTGGCAAAGCAAGCCCAACGCGCATACTCCAACGCGTTGCATCTTTTTCCGCCCAAAGAAAATAAATGGATACCGCAGGCGGTGTGTTGCTCCGCTTTGAGTGGCTTCGGAATCGCAGATATTTGGGCTTTAATCCTTGATTATCAGCAATTTACAAAAAAAAATAACTATTTTCAGACAAGAAGGCAGTCGCAGGCAAAATATTGGCTTCACGAAAGCCTGAAATCGGCGATTGTAGATGTTTTTTTCAAAAATACGACCTTACAAAGTCGGCTTTCAGAGGTAGAAAATGAAGTGTTGGAGGGCAAAATGTCGTCTTTTCGTGCCGCCGAAATACTAACGCAGTTGTTTGTTCTCCAAAATAAATAGTCAGTTTATTTTAGACGCGTTCCATAGCAGAAAATTGAGGGGAGGAATGTATCTTTACCAAAATTTTTTTCCTCCAAACTATTCCAGTTGAATATTTTACTAAAAAAAATAAAAATAATAGACAGTGCCTCGCCACACAACGGCGAGCGGACGGACATTTTTATCCAAAATAACTTTATCGAAGCCATCGGACAGGACTTGACTGCGCCCGACGGTGTAGAAATTTTGGAAGCCGACCACGCTTGCGTTTCGATAGGTTGGTTTGATGTGGGCGTGCAAGCCAACGACCCGGGCAAGGAACACAGAGAAGACCTAATTTCAGTCTGTGAGGCGGCGGCGGCAGGGGGTTTTACGGCGATTGCGGTGCAGCCCAACACATTTCCCGTCGTTCATTCCAAGTCTGAAGTGTTGTATATCAAAAATAAAACGGCGGCTTCGCAGGTCGAAGTGCTGCCGATAGGAGCTATTTCGGAAAATGCTGCGGGCAAGGATTTGACCGAGATTTTTGATATGCACCATGCTGGTGCGGTGGCTTTTTCGGACGGCAACCAACCGATTCAGGACGGCGGATTGCTGCTGCGCGCCCTGCAATACACTACGATGTTTGATGGTTTGGTGATGAACCACCCGCACGACCACAGCGTGGCGGCGGGCGGACAGATGCACGAGGGCGTGACGAGTACGTCGCTTGGGCTGCGTGGGATTCCGTCGCTTTCGGAGGAGCTGATGCTGCAGCGCGACTTGCGGTTAGTGGCGTATGCTGGCGCACGGCTACACGTTGTGAATATTTCTACCGCCGACGCGGTGGCTCAAATTAGGACTGCCAAAAAAGATGGTTTGAAAGTAACTTGCTCGGTGGCGGTAGCCAATTTGGTGCTGGACGACGCTGCGCTTGCGGATTTTGATTCCAACCTGAAAGTACTGCCGCCGTTGCGGAATGTGAGCGACCGCACCGCGCTGCACGAAGGACTAAAAGACGGCACGATTGATTTTATTTGCTCCAATCATACGCCGCTCGAAGACGAAAAGAAGAATTTGGAGTTTCCATACGCAAGTTTTGGTATGATTGGTTTAGAAACGGCTTTTGCGTTGAGTTGGACGCATCTAAAAAATACGCTGACTTTGGAAAAATTGGTCGAAAAATGGTCAAAAAATCCACGCGAAGTGCTACATTTACCGCGACTGAAAATAGCGGTCGGCGAAAAAGCGAATTTGACCGTCTTTCAGCCCGATGCGCACTGGATTTTTGAAGAAAAAGACATTCGCAGCAAGTCAAAAAATACGCCATTTATCGGTACACATTTACAGGGAAAAGTCCTAAAAATCATTCGTTGAGAGTGAAAACTAATAACTTTCTTCGCAGCGTTATTTGTGGCTACATAATATCAGAAATAGTTGATAAGTAGTTATAAGTTTTTAGTTTTTAATTTTGAGTCATCATAAACTATTGAAAATCAACGAATTATGTCGAATATTAAATGTCATCTATTTAAGTGT
>JAYUHK010000213.1:0-1670 GCA_043767025.1 Saprospiraceae bacterium
ACACTTAAATAGATGACATTTAATATTCGACATAATTCGTTGATTTTCAATAGTTTATGATGACTCAAAATTAAAAACTAAAAACTTATAACTACTTAACATCAATTATGACAAAAATAGTTTCTATTTCTTTGTGTATTTTTTTGGCGATAGCTTGTCACAGTACCCAAAAAACTGCGGACTTAAACACCAACAAATCTGTGAATTTGCCCGACAGCATTTATCGCTTCAGTGTTTCTTTTATCAGCATAGGAAGTGGCACGGACGCAAGGGCAGAACAAAAATTCAAGGCGTTTATTCAGCAATTCAATGCAAAAAATAAAGTAAATATTACACCCGAAATTGTAAATTGGGGACGAGAAGGCGAAACAGATTATTGCCTAAAACTCGCTGACCTAAACAAACGGTTGCAGGATGAATTTATCGAAGACACAAAAGAATTGTTGAAGTCGTCGAGGTTGATTAGATACGAGGAAAACAGTGTTTGTAAAACAAAAAGGAAATAAATAGCGTTTAGCATTTGTTTTTACGAAAAAAATGGTGCTACTTTGCACCACACAATATTTAATTAAAAATATGCGTTCTAAATTTTCATCATTTGTTGCTGGTTGCTGTTGCTGCTGTTGTCGTCCAAGAGGCTTCGACGCAGGTTCGGTGTGTGTGCGATGATGGGAAATATTTTGTCCGTGTAGGATAAACAGTTTCTATTTTCAAAACAGCCTTTCTAATCGTCGCGATTAGAAAGGCTGTTTTTTTTTTTTTTTGCCTCAATAAAAATTAGTGAATTTTCAAAATAACAAACAATGGAAAACGAAGATATTTTTTGGAAAATACAACAAAATTACCAAAAAAATGAAACAGCGCAGCAGTTGCCCTCCAAACTCAAAGCACAGCAATTTGTGAACCAGTTGATTGATGGATTGTTTCCGGTGCGGCAGGTAGAATTTTCTAATAGTCTGAAAATCAATCAGTTAGAATTGATGTTGTTGGAGTTGTTGCTGCCATTAGAGCCGCTCACTCTTCGCAGCAAGCAGATAGTAAGCGAATTTTTTGACAAAATTCCTGTCATCTACGGTCAGCTTTGCGACGACGCAAAAGCCGCTTTTGACTCTGACCCTGCCGCCCACAGCCTCGAGGAAGTGGTGCTGGCATATCCGGGATTTTATGCGGTCGCTGTTTTTCGCTTGGCGCACCAGCTTCATCTTTTGGGCGTATCGGTGCTGCCTCGCCTGATGTCCGAACACGCTCACAGCCGCACGGGGATTGACATTCACCCAGCTGCCAGCATCGGCAATCGGTTTTTTATTGACCACGGCACGGGCATCGTGATAGGCGAAACCACTCGCATCGGCGATGATGTAAAACTTTATCAGGGAGTCACTTTGGGCGCGTTGAGCGTGACAAAAGACAAGGCTGGCAAGCAACGACATCCCACGCTCGAAGACCGAGTGACGATTTATTCGGGAAGCACTATTTTGGGCGGCGACACGGTCATCGGACACGATTCGGTCATCGGTGGCAACGTTTGGCTCACCGAAAGCGTCGCTCCATTTTCGATTGCGTACCACAAAAGCGAGGTTCGAGTGCGCAGCAACCGCGATTTTAGCGAGCCTATCAATTTTAGTATTTAACAAATTTTTAATAAATTATTTACACCATTAAATTTTTAA
>JAYUHK010000214.1:0-6263 GCA_043767025.1 Saprospiraceae bacterium
GTACTCCTACACAAAGGGGTAGTTGTTGATAAGTGGCACATCAAAAAGTTGCCGTCTTTTGAGGTTGTAAAAAATAAAGATATTAAATAAATGTTGAAAAAAAAGCCCAAATAAATTGTTTCTTTGCGAATTCGATTATCTTTGCAATAAATATTTCATAATATAAATATTTTGTGACAGTAAAGGCTGTCCAAGTTATGGCAATATGTCCCAATTTCAGAACTTTTATTCATAATTATGCTCAGTCGCCGCAACATCCGCGTGAAAGTGATGCAGATGCTCTACTCGTACAACCGCGATAGAAGGCTCACGCTCAACGAATTACTCACGAAATACAATGAAAGCGTAAGAAAGTCTTACGAGCTGTATCTCTTCAACGTCCAATATCTCATCAGTATCGCAGAATATTCTGTGAAAGACGCCGGTGCAAGAAAAGTTCGCTTGCTACCCAACGAGGAAGATAAGCTGTTCACCCCCAAATTATTTGAAAACGAGTGTATCCAATCGCTCGTCAAAAACGAGGCTTTGCAAGCGGAGCTAAAAAAATATGTACTTTCCTCTCGCACCAACGCAGAGTTGGTGCGGTCTTTTTACGCCGATTTTTCAAAACACGAGGACTATAAAAAATATTGGCTGAATCCCGAAACTACCACCGACGACACCGTAACAGCTATTTTGAACTTGTATAAGTTCTTGATAAACAATGAGTTATACTCCGAAACGATGGAAGATAATTACTACTGGTGGGCAGATGACGAGTCTTTGGTCGTAGGCGCAATGAAAAAAACAATCAAAGCATTGCCCAACAATGATAAATTTTGGGAGGAATTTCAGCCGCAAGCCGAGCACGTCAAAGAATTTGGAGAAACCGTGTTGCGCCAAGTTTTTCTCGGAGAAAATGAGCTGCTGCGAATGATAGAACCCATCTTGCGCAACTGGTCTATTGACCGAGTAGCAGCCGTTGATATGGCGATGATTCAGATGGCACTTTGCGAATTTATGTACTGCCCAACCGTGCCGCCAAAGGTAACAATTAACGAATACGTCGAACTTTCAAAACATTATAGCACCGAAGACAGCCGCGAGTTCATCAACGGAATATTAGATAAACTTTTGAAAAAATTGGATAGAGAGGGAAAAGTATATAAGGAAGGACGCGGATTAATGGAATAAAAGCTAACTTTGTGACCTACTAAAAATTTGATACTCGAAAAAATTAATACCAACTAAATGACTGATGTTCTGATTATCGGCGCAGGAATATCTGGTTTGACAGCAGCCAAACACTTGCAAGCACGAGGTTTGGACGTAAAGATTTTGGAGGCTACTGACCGAGTAGGCGGTAGAATAAAAACGGATTCCGTCAATGGATTTCTGTTAGACAGAGGTTTTCAGGTCTTACTTACTTCTTATCCAGAAATTCATAAAGAGTTGGATATCAAGGCGTTGAACCTCAAAAAATTTCTTCCGGGAGCTGTTATTTTCAACGAAAAAGGAAAAAAATATGAGTTCGGCGACCCTCTTCGCAATCCCGCTGCTATCATTAGCACCCTTCGTGCAAAAATCGGTAACTGGAACGATAAGCTAAATATGTTGGCACTGCGGCAACAACTCAAAAGCGTAGAGTTGGATTCTGTCTTTCAAAGACCACCTGCCACTACACGCGATATTTTCAAAGTTTACGGTTTCAGTGACAAAATAATACAGGAATTTTTTCAGCCTTTTATGAGTGGTGTATTTTTGGACTCACAACTCAACACTTCGAGAAAAATGTTTGATTATACGTTCAAACTATTTTCGGAGGGCTATGCCAGTGTTCCCGAACTCGGAATGGAAGAAATACCGAAACAAATAGAAAATAAATTACTGCCTAACAGTATTTTATTTCAAAAAAAAGTAGAATCCATAGATAAGACCTTCGTTACCACAGAGTCAAACGAGCAATTTGAGGCGAAAAGAATATTAATAGCTACCGAAGCTACAGGCATCGCAAGGCTTCACTCGTCGGATATTAAGACTGCCCACCAAAGCACAATTTGTTTATATTTTACGTCAAATGTGACACCGCAAAGTCGTCCTATTTTGATGCTGAACAACGCTCCACAGCGATTGGTCAATCACATTGCTGTGATGAGTGAGGTTTCCACCGCCTACGCCCCCAAAGGAAAATCTCTCATATCTGTTTCGATGGTCGGACTGCCAGAGGGGAGCGATGAAGAGCTTACAAATCAAGCAAGAAAGGAGTTGTATTGCCTGTTTGGGCGCAGCGCGCAATATTGGGATTTTCTGAAAATGTACCGCATCAGATATGCGCTGCCCGACCAAAAAACAGTCAGCAACGAAGTAAACGAAAAAGACGTAAGAATCAACAAAAACCTATATATTTGCGGCGACCACTTGCTAAACGGTAGTATCAATGCGTCGCTTTTAGTGGGTCGAAAAACCGCTGAGTTTATAGCAGCAAGTCTTGAAAAATGATAGAGAAAAACACCAATGTTGTACATTTTTATTCGATTGACGTACTGCGTGGCGTGGCTGCCGTTGTGGTTTGTTTTTACCATTTCACGAATGGATTTTTGCCCAATGGCAACCCGATGAAGTGGTTTTTTCAGTATGGATATTTGGGCGTAGAAAGTTTTTTTCTTATTTCAGGCTTTATCGTAGTGTATTCTCTGGCGAAAAAAAAATATCAATTATCTAATTTTCGTGACATTTTTTTGAAGCGTTTTTGGCGTTTAGAACCCGCTTATTGGGCGAGTATTTTGCTCATGTTGGGTATGGATTGCTTCGCTTCTTACATTCCCGGTTTCGAGGGGCAGTCCCATTCGCACAGCATTTACAATTTATTT
This sequence comes from Saprospiraceae bacterium, assembly GCA_043767025.1. Lineage (GTDB taxonomy): Bacteria > Bacteroidota > Bacteroidia > Chitinophagales > Saprospiraceae > JAYUHK01. The sequence goes on from JAYUHK010000214.1 coordinate 2,850, forward strand.
TTGCATTTTTTTCACCTCAACGCCCTGCTTGGGCAGCCTTGGGTGCGCGATGTGTATTGGACTCTGGCTATAGATTGGCAATTTTACTTGACAATGTGCCTGATATTTCCGCTCGTGACACACTCTAAGATGTGGTTGCGCCTGCTGACTTTGTTGGCTTTTGCAGCTTTGACACCGTTTTTTTCGCAATATTGGGTATTTTATTACAGTTTTGCCTTCATTATCGGTATTTTATTTTACTATAAATACGAAGGAACACTGAACAATATACAAACTTTCAGCTTAATTCTTTTGAGTTTGTATGGAAATTATCATTATCTCGGGGTTACACATTTGAGTTCATTGATTATTTCCGTTATTTGTTTTGCATTTTTTGATTTTCGCCAAAGTATTTTTTCATTTTTAGGAAAAATTTCATATTCACTTTATCTGACCCATATTTTTAGCGGCTGGGCGGTTTGTACCATTTTCCATATGTTTGGTGAGAATGAATGGCTGATGTGTTTCGGCATCGTCGTTGGAGTGGCTACAAGTATTGCATTTTCAAACGTTTTTTACCAAAAAGTAGAACAAAATAAATATTTTGTACCCTAAAATGAACATAAAATCTTTTTATTTCGTTTAAAGGGCTGTAAATCATTCATAAAAACCGAATTTTTATCCGTGACATTTAGTGTTGAAATAAACTGCTCTTGCAGAATGTCGTCAGATATTGCAATTCGTACAAACTAAAAAAATAACATGGCTTTTGAGTTCACAGATGTAAATTTTGAAAAATCCGCTATCGCAAATTCCGGTATTACCGTCATTGATTTTTGGGCAGAGTGGTGCGGACCTTGCCGAATGGTCGGTCCAGTAGTCGAAGAATTAGCAAATGACTACAAAGACCAAGCCCAAATCCTAATCGGTAAAGTAGATGTGGATAGCAACCCCGAAGTGGCGATGAAGTACGGCATACGCAGTATTCCGACTATTTTGTTCCTCAAAAATGGCGAGTTGGTGGATAAACACGTTGGTGCGACTACCAAAAAAGTACTCAACGATAAGATTCAATCCTTGATGCAATAAAAATAAAATATCACAAAAAGACCATATTCTATTTTTTAGAATGTGGTCTTTTTGCAACAAAGGCAATTTTTTTCTCGTAAAATAGGGTATAATATCATTAAAATGCTCAAAGATAATTTTGAAGTTCGGGATTTTGGTAATTTAGAACTTTTGGCTCGACAGGTCGTAGAAGGTTTTATAATTGGGCTGCACAAAAGCCCATTTCACGGCTTTTCAGTAGAGTTTGCGGAGCATCGCCTCTACAATCCCGGAGAAGCTACCAAAAATATTGATTGGAAAGTGTACGCGCGGTCGGATAAAATGTTCACTAAAAGATTTGAAGAGGAAACCAATTTAAGGTGTCAAATCGTGATTGATACGTCCTCTTCGATGTACTTTCCAGAGCCTGACCCAAAGGCTAAAACACTGCAATACAACAAGTTAGAGTTTTCTACGCTTGCTGCGGCTGCTTTAATGAACCTCCTTAAAAAACAACGTGATGCCTTTGGATTGAGCCTTTTTGACGGCACAGTGAACATACATACGCCCTGTAAATCCAGCACGACACACTACCATTTGTTACTTTCGCACCTCGACCGCCTGCTGCAACAAAACACTTTGAACAAAACGACTTCCGCCGCCCAAGCACTTCACCAGATTGCAGAAAGCGTCCATAAACGGTCGATGGTTATGATTTTTAGTGATATGTTTGAGTCGTCAGAAGATACAGAACACTTGTTTTCGGCTTTGCAACATTTGAAGCACAATAAGCACGAAGCTGTTTTATTCCATGTCACAGATAAGTCAAAAGAATTGGATTTTAATTTTGAAAATAGACCATATATTTTTGTGGACATGGAGTCGGGCGAAAAAATAAAATTGCAGCCCAATCAAGTAAAGGATTATTATATTGCGAATATTTCAAAGTTCACAGAAAATTTGAAATATAAATGTTTGCAATACAAAATCGACTTCGTAGAGGCAGACATCAGCGCAGGCTTTAAGCCAATTTTACAATCGTATCTCGTGAAACGAAATAAAATGAGAATTTAAAACCTTTCCATAAAATAATATTCCGCAAAACTATTAAAAATTAAATTTTGAAAACTCAAGTCTTTCTTTTTTTTGTAATTATCGCTTTTATTTTTCAGAGTTGTTCGGTCAGCAAAACCCAAACCGCCAGTTCGGTTGCTGCTGTGAGCGAACCCACTGCGATGCCTCAAAATCTTAAAATAGCGTTTTACAACGTTGAAAATCTGTTTGATACAGTCGATGACCCGAAAACCCCCGATGAAGAATTTACGCCCGAAGGGAAAAATAAATGGACTCCCGAGCGTTACAAATTGAAGCTCAACCACCTTGCAAAGGTAATTTCTGCGATGGATTATCCAGTTACAATCGGTCTTTCTGAAATAGAAAACGAAACGGTGGTGCAAGATTTGGCGAAAGAAGCTGCTTTTTCCGAGCATCCTTACAAGGTAGTTCACTACGAATCGCCCGACGCTCGCGGGATTGATGTCGCTTTTTTGTACCAAGAAAAATACTTTAAAGTGCTGGGTTCCAGACCGATACGCATTAATTTTCCGAAAGAAAAGAATAAAAATATGGACGGCGAAACGATGACTACCCGCGATATTTTACAAATAGACGGCATTTTGGCAGGCAAAGACACCGTACATTATTTTGTCAATCATTGGCCCTCCCGACGTGGCGGACAGGACGAAAGCGAGGTGCGCCGAATTTTTGTGGCTTCACAGCTGCGCAAGGCGGTGGACGAAATTTTTGCCAAAAATGCCAATGCAAACATCGTTATCGTCGGTGATTTGAACGACGAAACAGATAACAAAAGTGTGACAGAGATTTTGAAGGCTAAAATGCCAAGCGCATCGCCCGAAGCGGGTAGTTTATTTGATTTGATGATGCCGCTCGATAAGGCAGGCGAAGGTTCTTACAACTATCGAGGCGTATGGAATATGCTCGACCATATTATTGTTTCGTCTTCGCTACTGCGCTCACAATCAAAGGTTTATGTGAGCGATGCCACGATTTTCAAGCGTGATTTCATGCTTTACAAAGAATCGAAGACAGGCGATATGTTGCCGAGTCACACTTATGTTGGTCCGAAATATTATGGAGGCTACAGCGACCATTTACCTGTTTGTGCGACGCTTAATTTTAGATAAAACTCAAATTTGTGACAAAAATTTAGGCAAAAAAAAAGGATTATGACGAAAATCATAATCCTTTTTTTTGTCACAAAAAATACTTTTAAGTAGTTATAAGTTTTTAGTTTTTAATTTTGAGTCGTCATAAACTATTGAAAATCAATGAATTATGTCGAATATTAAATGTCATCTATTTAAGTGT
>JAYUHK010000215.1:0-2826 GCA_043767025.1 Saprospiraceae bacterium
TCTGACTTGTCTTTTGAGCCAAAACTGCGTTAGATTTTCGTTACGATGCACGGCATCGCGCCTCAAATCTGCCTTGTTTTGACCCAAAATTCTGCGTCATAATATTCAGTATCTTATTTTCTCTTCATTCCTTAGAAACGGATGCTAAAACTATCGGCGAACATTTGAGCAAAATTTCGGATAATAACATGGTATTTTTTGATAGCAAAGCTGTATATTTGGGCTGTAAAAAATGAAAATAAAATAGAACTTGATTTTATAATTGATAAACTAACTAATTCCATAGAAAATGTGGTTTCTGGCGACCGTTTTGCAACTGATACTTCTATCGTTTCTACTTCTGACTTGAAAATAATTGTAAAGAAAAATGGTTGGGCGTTTGATTGGAAAAAGGAGTTTGAACAGCCTGAAAGAGATGTTTATAAGCTAACAATCGTAAATAATCAAGCTATAATTCAAGGACTTATTAGTTTGGAAGTCAAATCAGACCACGTTTATATGCATTTAGTTGAAAGTTCGCCATTCAACAAAGGCAAGACAAAAGTTTATGCGGGAGTACCCGGAAATTTAGTTGCCTTTGCTTGCAAACTGTCTTTTCAGCGTGGACACGAGGGTAATGTTTCTTTTTTTTCAAAAACACAACTCGTACAACACTACATCGACACATTAGGAGCAATACACTTCGGCGGACGAGTAATGATTATTGACACAGTTGCAGCGTTGAAACTTATTAACAAATATTTTCCAAAATGAAAAATAAAACAGTCGAACTTGATGTGGACTTCATTGGCGGACAAGGCGAATTGACCAAAGAAGAAGAAAAACAAATTAGCGAATTTATCCAATCGCAGAAACTTTTGAGAGCGAAAACTCAAATTCGTGGGTCGATAGTGCCCAAACGAGATAAAATGCTTGTGTAAATAAACTCTTTGATATTACAAAACCAACACTTCATAAATGTTGGTCTTTTCGTCCCCCGAGTGGAGAATTTTTTTACTTTTTTAGCAACATCAGATGAGCAACTTCGTCGTATCGGCACGGAAATATCGTCCCGCACTTTTTGAGGAAGTAGTAGGGCAAGAACACGTTTCGCAGACGCTCAAAAACGCCTTGCGGAGCGACCATTTGGCGCACGCTTTCCTGTTTTGCGGTCCGAGAGGCGTGGGAAAGACGACTTGCGCGCGGATTCTGGCAAAAATCATCAACTGCCAAAACCACACTGCCAATTATGAGGCTTGCAATGTGTGCCAAAGCTGCCAGTCTTTCAACGACAACGCGTCGTTCAATATCTACGAACTCGATGCCGCCTCCAACAACAGCGTAGAAGATATGCGGGCTTTGGTGGAGCAAATTCGGTTTCCGCCGCAGAGTGGAAAGTACAAAGTGTATATCATTGACGAGGTACACATGCTCTCCACGAGTGCTTTCAACGCTTTTTTGAAAACATTGGAAGAGCCACCGCCGTATGCAATTTTTATTTTGGCGACTACCGAAAAACATAAAATATTGCCTACGATTTTGTCGCGTTGCCAAATATTTGATTTTCGGCGTATTCAGGTTTCGGATATTGTGCGGCACTTGCAGCACATTTGTAAAGAAGAAAAAATCGAAGCCGACGAAGATGCCCTTCATATTATTTCTCAAAAAGCAGACGGCGGTTTGCGCGATGCGCTTTCTATTTTCGACCGAATTGTGAGTTTCACAGGCGGACGAAAAATGACCTATGACGACGTAATCAACAATCTCAATGTGTTGGATTATGACTATTATTTTCGGGTGGTAGATGCGCTTTTGGTAGAAGATATGCCGAAAGTAATGCTGATTTTTGATGATATTTTGAGAAAAGGATTTGATGCGGACTTGTTCGTGAATGGATTGGCGGAGCATATCCGCAACGTGCTGATGTGTAAGGACGAACAAACGCTGCGGCTGATGGAGGTCAGCGAAAACCTCATGGAACGCTATCGCCAGCAAGCTGCACTCGCTCCGATGGCTTTTTTGCTTACTGCGCTCAACCTCGCCAACGACTGCGATATTCACTACAAAACGGCGCGCAACAAAAATCTGCACGTCGAAATGACGCTGATAAAAATGGCGTATATCCAACGCGCTGTCGAGCTAGCACAGCGACCTCAAACAGTCGCTGTGGAGGAAAAAAAAAATCCTGACCTGAACGTTTCGTCGCCCGTAGAAGCAGTTGTTGAAAAAAATACGCCGCCGCCGTTGTCTATTGTGGCGGAAAAAGAGCCGACTCCGATAGCGATGGGTCGCAAATCGCCCCTCACGCTGTCCAGTTTGGACGACGAAATAGCGGGCGAAAGCGTCGCAACAGCCGCCACTTCGAAGCCGCCGCCGCCTGAAAGCGAAATAATGAACGCTTGGCAAAATTACCTCAATTCGTTGGATTCTTTGATGACCAAAAGTACTTTGGCGCGAGCGATAGTGACTTATTCGGAGGACAAATTGCTGTTCACGATGCCGTCCCACAATGCGCAAGGAATTTTGAATAATGAAAAAAACGCTGTTTCGAGTTTTTTGGAACAAGCGTTTGGGCAAGCTGTTTCGTTTGAGGTGAGAGTAGATGCGTCGCAGTTTCCGGAAGAGCCGAAGCCCGCCAAGCCACTCAACGGCATAGAAAAAAAACGAGTTATGGCAGAAACTTACCCGATGTTCGGCGAGTTGGAGCGACGTTTTAGTTTGAGAGAATAAAAAACTGGTGTTACGCAAGGATTTCAAATTGGTTCATTTGAGTTTAGTTTTTGTAGCTATTTACTTGGTTTTTGTCACTTTTTTCCTTGATGAAAAAAGTAACCAAAAAAATCAAGT
>JAYUHK010000216.1:0-22227 GCA_043767025.1 Saprospiraceae bacterium
TTTGCACAGCTTTTTCGCTCTCGTTGGCATAGTTTACAGATTTCGTAACCCGCAAATTAGGCAAACTTGGCGAAAAAGTCTTTTTTGTCATGTACTAAACTACTTTTTATCATTATGGAACAGAATCCGAACAGCATGGTCGAATACGGTTTTCGCCGTGCCATCATTACCATTACCGTCATTTTGTGCGCTTTACTCGAGCTTATTGACACGTCTATCGTCAATGTAGCGACTACCCAACTGATGGGAAATTTGGGTGCTACACTTGGCGAGGTTAGCTGGGTCATCGCGGCTTACAGCATCGCCAATGTCATTATAGTACCGATGGCGGGTTGGCTTTCTTCTTTTTTCGGCAGGAAAAACTACTTCGCAGGTTCAGTAATTATTTTTACCGTCGCCTCCATTCTGTGTGGCAACTCTACCAACATTTGGGAATTGGTGTTTTTTAGATTCCTACAGGGGATAGGCGGAGGGGCTTTGCTCGCTACGGCGCAATCCATTTTAGTCGAGATTTTTCCGCCCGAGCAGCGCGGACTTTCCACTGCATTGTTCGGTATGGGAGTCATTATGGGTCCTACGCTTGGACCTACGGTGGGCGGATATTTGATAGATAATTTTGATTGGCCCATGATTTTTTATGTAAATATACCGATAGGAATAGTTGCTACTATCCTGACTATCAGGTACATACGCAATCAGCCGCTTCAATTTCGACAAAATACAGGGACGATTGACTGGCTCGGAATGGCTCTTTTGGTGGCGGGAATTGGCTCTCTCCAATACGTCCTCGAGCAAGGCGACCGCGAAGATTGGTTTGACTCACAAACGATTACGTTCTTTGCTATTCTCGCCGTCGTCGGCATTATTTGCTTTATATGGCGCGAACTCACTACGCCCAACCCGATAGTAGATTTGAGTATAATCAAAAAAGGAAATGTCGGTATCGGACTCGTGATGTCTTTTGTTTTAGGTTTTGGATTGTTTGCTTCGGTTTTTATTTATCCAGTTTTTGCGCAAAGATTTCTCGGATTTACGGCGTTGCAGACGGGACTTTCGCTGCTTCCGGGAGCTTTATTCAGTGGAATGATGATGCCTATGGTAGGCGGAATGTTGCAAAAAGGAGTGCCGCCGACTCGCATGATTGTTTTTGGCTTTTTGGGCTTTGCGGCGTTCACTTTTTACACCCAAAGCATTATGACACCTCAAGCGAGCGACAGCGATTTTTTTATTCCTCTACTGCTGCGTGGTTTCAGTTTGGGAATGCTTTTTGTGCCATTGACCAACCTTGCGCTCACGGGTTTGTCGCCCCGCGATATTCCGCAAGCGTCGGGTCTGACGAGCATGATTCGGCAACTTGGCGGCTCGTTCAGCGTAGCTTTGGTGTCCGTATTTCAAGAACGCCGCATTGCGCAGCACCGCAGCGATATTTTGAGCCACATCACCGCATACGACCCCAATACCGCAGAACGCCTTAACAGTTACACCAACGGTTTTATGGGTCGAGGCAATTTTTCTTTGGACAAAGCACAACAAATGGGCAACGCCGCGCTCGAATACACGGTACAAAAACAGTCTTTTTTGCTTACCTATATTGACATTTTTCTTTACCTCGGCATATTTTTTATCTGCTGCCTGCCGCTTGTATTATTTGCCAAAAATCTAAAAGCAACTGTAAAAGTAGATACTTCGGCGGCACATTAAGTTGTTGAGGAATGAAGAGAAAATAAGGTACTGAATATTGTGACGCAAAACTTTGGGTCAAAACAAGGCAGATTTGAGGCGCGGTGCCGTGCATCGTAACGAAAATCTAATGCAGTTTTGGCTCAAAAGACAAGTCAGAATACAGTAAATTATTTTGGACGCGTTCCTAAAAAGTTAGCCCGTCGTTTTTTATTGATACCACTTTTAGGATTAAAAATTAGCAGCATAAAATTTGGGGTTTCAACTGTATGCTAAAAATATAATTGCTTGTCTTTGGAAGGCTTTTTTAGAGTCGTTTGCCGCAGAATAAATTAAAAAAAATTAAAAAAATAACAAAAATCTTGTTTATTTGACAAAAGGAATTAATTTTACGCCGTTGTATATGTAATTAATTTGTAAAATCTGTTAAAAAAGCTCGAGTGACCTATAAAGTAAGATTAAAAAATGCGGAAGAATCCGTGTTATTAGATGCCCACGTTTTTGATTTTTTTCAAAATGACGAATATTTTAAGGGCTTACAGTTTTTGAGTAACCTGCGCTTACATTCCAGTGGCTGCGTAGTGTTCCAAAAAACTTGGAGAAAAGCGGACAAAACCTACAAAACCGAAACTATTTACCTACATAAATATATAGCTGAAAAGTTTTTAGAAAGCGACAATCTACCCTCCGAAAACTTGGTCGGAGCCAAAAATAACAATAAGTTGGATTGTCGAGTTGAAAATCTACATTGGCGTTCTCGCTCTGTAGCGAGCAGACAGCGAAAGACAAGCAGTAGAATTGGTTATACGGGAGTTTATCAAGAGAATAATCGCTTTCGTGCCGTTATTTCAGTCAATAAAAAATCCATTCACATAGGTATGTTCGATACCGCCGAAGAAGCCGCCCTCGCTTACAACAAAATGTCCAAACAATTATATGGCGAATTGGGCAAACAAAATAAAATTAAGTCACCTGTGTTGCCTAATAAAACTAAAAAATAGCCGAGAAAAAGAGTAGTTTATCTTGGGCGTGTGTCTAAATCAAATTTTTAATGCCAACATTTTTGTAATTATGCAAAAAAATCATTCTGTTTGATTAATTTTGCAGAATGAATTTGATACAAAATGACCTAATATTGAGGGCTGCGCGCGGCGAAACAACCGAAAGAACGCCCGTTTGGTTGATGCGCCAAGCTGGAAGAATACTGCCGCAGTACCGTGCGATACGCGAAAAGTTAAAAGATTTCAAGGAATTAGTCGAAACGCCACATTTGGCAGCCGAAGTGACAATCCAGCCCGTTGACGAGTTGGGAGTAGATGCAGCGATAATTTTTTCGGATATTTTAGTTATCCCCGAAGCGATGGGTTTGACTTACGAAATGCAAGAAAAAAAAGGTCCATGGTTTTCACAAACGATTGAAAGACAGGCGGATATAGAAAAATTATTGGATACCTCGGTAGCGGTTGATAATCTCCATTACGTTTATGAAGCTGTTAAAATCACTAAAAAAGAGCTTGACGGGCGAGTGCCTTTGATTGGGTTTGCGGGTGCGCCTTGGACTATTTTCGCCTATATGGTAGAAGGTTCGGGGAGCAAAACGTTCTCGAAAGCTAAAAAAATGCTTTACACCAACCCCACTTTGTCACATCAGCTTTTACAAAAAATAACGGACGTTACGATAGAATATTTAAAAAATAAAATATTAGCGGGTTGTGACATAGTTCAAATATTTGATTCGTGGGCAGGAATTTTATCACCAGAGCAATATGCAGAATTTTCGTCCCCATATATTCACCAAATTTTAGAAAATTTACCTTCCGAAACTCCCAAAACAGTTTTTGCAAAAGGAGCGTGGTTTGCGTTAGAAGATTTTAGTAAAATGTCGTGTCACACAATCGGTTTAGATTGGAATATTAGTCCGTCGTTTGCGCGAGCAAAAATAGGTAGCCAAAAATGTCTGCAAGGAAATTTAGACCCTTGTTGCCTCTATGCAGACATTAAGACGGTGCAAAAAAACACAGAATTGATGCTTGCGCAGTTCAAAGGCTTGCCACACATCGCTAATTTGGGACATGGGGTGTATCCAGATACGCCGTTGGAGCAAGTCAGATGTTTTATTAGGACGGTAAAAGAAAATATGGCGTAAGAAATTTAACAAAATATTAAGAATTAAAAAACAAACTTCATGGGTTGGTTCAACAGACTTAAAGAGGGCATTCAAACAGCCACGAAGAATAAAAAAGAAACTCCAGACGGACTTTGGTATAAGTGCAAACGCTGTAAGCAAATGAGTACCAACAAGGAGCTGAAAGACAGTAGTTTTGTATGTCCGAAGTGTGATTTTCATACCCGAATTGGGTCGGAGGAGTATTTTTCTTTGATTTTTGACGGAGAACCTACCGAAATGTTTGAGAATCTGATGGCGACAGATATGCTCAATTTTTCGGATATTAAGTCTTATCCTGACCGATTGGTAGATGCGTACAAAAATACAGAATTGACCGATGCGATTAAAGTCGGAGCAGGAAAAGTTAATAAAAAACATCTTGTAATCGCCTGCATGGACTTCAAATTCATTGGTGGTTCGATGGGTTCGGTCGTGGGAGAGCGAATTTCTTTGGCGTGTGATTATTGTTTGGAGAATAAAATACCGTTTATGATTATCTCAAAGTCGGGCGGAGCGCGTATGATGGAGTCCGCTTTTTCTTTGATGCAAATGGCAAAAACTTCCGCCAAACTTTCCAGACTTTCCAAAGCCGGAATCCCTTTTTTCTCTTTTCTCACAGACCCTACGACCGGCGGCGTGACTGCATCTTACGCTATGTTGGGCGACCTAAACTTCGCAGAACCAGAGGCTTTGATTGGTTTTGCGGGTCCGCGAGTCATCAAAGAAACTATTAAAAAAGAACTTCCCGAAGGATTTCAGACCTCTGAATTTTTATTGGAACACGGATTTTTAGACTTTATTATTCACAGAAAAGAACTAAAAAATCGAATTTCTGAACTTTTGTCACTTTTTTCGGGAAAAGAATAATTTTTTTATTTTTTATTCAGAAAAAATTAGAAAATTGTTGTCCAAACAATCTAAATTTTCTAATAAAATGTCAAAAAAATCAGTCCCTTGTTTTAGAAAAATAGACATGAAATTATCGCTCCGTTCTTGCAATCCGCCCGACGGAAAAAGTTTGTCTTTAATGGCTTTTATTTGTTGGACAGATACCTCGTGTTTTAGTTTTTCGGCTCTTGCGAGCTTGGCTTCTAACTGACTGATAACGGAAATTTGTTTTACTTTTTCGGCAGCTATTGCGTTGAGTAAAGTAGTGTCAATTTTGGAGGCTTTTAATTCGATGCGTTCAAATATTTGACTGAATGAACTTTTTTCTTCTGTTAAAGTAATGTCATCTTTTGCATTTTTTTTGATAAAATCCTTAATTAATTTATCGGTATTTTCAAAAAAATCAGCTTCGGAAAACCCTAATTTCTCGATTTTGTTACCTGTATTTTTGTCAATCCAAACTGCGGAATTGCGCCTAATTAACATTGGAAAATTGATACCATAATGCTCAAATTGGCTTTTTCGCTCCAACCAGTAAGCCAACTCACCACCTCCGCCGACGTATGCTAAATTCGGTAAAATAAGCTCTTGGTACAACGGGCGAAGCACGACATTGGGACTGAACCTTTCAGGAAAACACTCGACTTCTGCCAATATTTCGGCTTCCGTAAACACAAGATCGGTATTTAAAACTTTATATTTTCCATGTTCTAAAACTATCCGTTCTCTGACTTGAGGCAGCAAATAAAATAAATTTATTTCTCTCGGAGCAGCTTGAGTTTTAAATCCTAAATTGGATAATTTTTCTATACTTTCATCTACTAATTTTTTAGAAGTTTGGTTCAAAAGTTCATCTTTGAGTATAGGAATAAATAACTTTTTGAGAGAAATATCGGACATATTCAGCGTCACTAAACCGTATTTTCCAAAAAAATAACTAATCAATTTGGCAGTAGATTGGAAATGATTTTGTCCTTTGGCATAAGAATTTTTTACCCCTTCGAGGAGATATTTAGCATTTTCAGAACTACCCAAAAGTTGCTCTAATTCCGAAATTACATCGCTCAAACTGTCGGATTGCATCAACCCAACCGCACCAGATTCCTCATTTTTCCATTCAATTTTCTTATTAAAAAGTTGGATATTATTGACCTCCTCAAAGTCATGGTCTTCGCCTCCGATGACAAAAATTGGAACAAAATCGCAGTCACTAAAAGCGGATTTTAGCTGTCGAGTTAGCCGAATAGTAGAGATTATTTTATACACAAAATAAAGCGGACCTAACAGAAGTGATGGCTGGTGCGCTGTCACAATCGTGAATGTTTTTACATTTAGTAGGGACTCAATATTTTGGGTCACGGCATCATATTTGTCAATCTGCGCATACTGTCTTCGCAGCACTTCTACTATTGCGGCGCGCTCGAAATTTTCTTTTGACTTATCCTCAATTACCGTTTTAAAATTTTTAAAATCGACTTGATATTTAAAAAACGGCGAAAGAGAGGGATTTTTCTGGACATATTCCACATCTGTTTTTGCTAACTGAGGCACAGAGGAATACGAAATTTTAGAAATTTTCATGTTTATTTTTTACCCAAAACAAGTGTGAGTTGGATTTAGTTTGCTTTTACGAGATAGATTTTAGTCATTGGCATCAGAAAAATACTGTTTTGGAAAGTATAAATTGGCAATTTTAGAATTATCGGCGTTAAAATCTGACCAATCTTTTGCAGTACTTTCTACCTGAAAAATACAGCAAGTCGGGATATTTTGAATAAAGGTGTCTGAAAAATAATTTGCAATAGTTGTAAAAGTAGGATTGTGTCCAAATATCATCACATTTTCATGTTTTTTATCAATTTTTTCGATAATTGCAAAAATATTTTCGGCACTTGACTCGTAAATACTTGGTTCAATTTTCAGTTTGGAAATATCTATGCCAGCCGTTTCTAAAAAATATTGTGCAGTAAATTGCGTCCTGACCGCCGAACTTGACAACAAAATATCGAGGTCAAAACCCAATGAAGTAAAGACTTCAGACATTTTTTTGGCATCTCTTTCCCCACGAGCGTTTAGGGGGCGGTCGTGGTCGCTCAAAATTTTATTGCTCCAATCCGATTTTGCGTGACGAACAAAAAAGATATTTTTCATGCTGATTTATTTATTTGAAGTAAAAATTTCAAAGCCAACTGGTGCAATATTGACTGTCATAACATCGTCTGAAAAATTGTTTTTACTACCAAAATTGGAAAGCCATTTCCTATTTCTCAATCTTTCAGGCAATGTCACATTTACGAACTTAACTGAAATATTTTTATTAAAAACAGATAAAGTTGAATTGCCAAAATACGTTCTCAAAATGATTAACATTTGTTCGTCGGCTGCCAAAACCTCACATTCGCCGTACTGCATGGCGAGATTATCTCTCCGAATTTTTGACACTTTTTGTGCCACTAATTTGGTCGCTGCCTCGTAGGAATTTAGACTGTCAAACCGCATAAAACGCCTATTATCAGGGTCATTTGCTCCCGGTATTCCTATTTCATCGCCATAATATATGACTGGAACTCCCGGAATAGTCATGTTAAAAGCGTTTATCATTTGCAACCTCCGATAGCCGATTGGGTCTTTTACTTGTATATCGCGCTCGAAGCCTGCCGCGCGGTCGTCTTCCTCAAATTTCATCGCGCCACTTGCCAAACTTATGAATCTTGCTATGTCATGATTTCCTGTAATATTTCCCATAGTGTGGTGATAACCGTAGTAATCAAACGTTTCGCGAAGCGCATTTTTTACGGTAAGAAAAGAAGAATTTTGCTTCGCAAACACTTCGCGCGCGTCAAAATATAGGCTAAAATCAAACTGACTGTCCAACATTCCAGAGCCGATGTAGCTCTGTATGAGGTCGCGGCTGCCGTAAGTTTCACCGATTTGGTAAATATTTTTTTGGGTAGGAAATATGACCTCGCGCTTGATTCTTTGGGTCAATCTACGCCAAAATTCTTGCGGAATGTGCTTGGTTGCATCGTGGCGATAGCCATCGAGGTCAAATTTTTTGAGCCAATAAAGTGTGGAATCTGCCTGAACTTCGATGGACTCGGGGTTGGTCAGATTCAGGGTAGGGAGGAATGTGTCAAACCAAGTAGTCAGACGCTGTTCGTCCCAAATACGCAGATTTTTGCGCCCGTCGGGCAAATTGATAGGCGTAACCCAATTTTTGTGGTTCTGATAAATCGGATGATTTTCGTGGACGTGGTGACATACATAATCCAACAAAATATTGATTTCGTTTTTGTGCGCCGACTTTACCATGTCAAACATTTCTTGGTCAGTCCCAAAATGCGGGTCAATTTTACTGCTCGAAATGGGCCAATAACCGTGATAACCCGAATAAAGTCTTTTGGGTTCTGGGTATTCCTGCCAAGCATCTGCTGGATTTTGAGTAATAGGCGAAATCCATAAAGCATTGATATTCAAGTCTTTAAGATAGCCCGACTCTATTACTTTTTGGATTCCGGACAAGTCACCGCCTTGCCAGTTGGCTCTTTCTAATAATTTTGCATTTTTTATAGGCGCATCATTTTTTTTATTGCCATTGCTAAATCTATCCACCAATGCAAAGTACATGATTTGAGTTTCTTTGTCGCCACGATTTAATTGCTTTGAATCTGTGACAATTTTATTATACTCCAAAGGAATCAAAATATCATTTGACAAACCTTCGTTATTTTCGGCGAATATTCTAATAAAACTTCTTTTTTTAGCTTTATCTACTGGCGGAAGCTCAAATTTCAGTTCTTCTTGTTTCTCCAATCTCGCCTCAATGCGGTGATTGTCATGAAATACAAAATAATTTTTTATATTATTTATCACGCCTATTGTGACATTGTTTTCAGTGAATGATTTTGTAAATAATTGTGGAAGTAATTCTTCATTGGGTTTTTCTATCCTCAACAAAGAATTAAATCCCCCCGAGCCATTGGACGCAGTGGCGGCATTAGGGTCTTTGATTTCTACACCGTCGGCGATGAATAAATACTGGTAATTTCCTGTATTTAGGGTAAAATCAGCTTGCCAAAAACCATTTTTTAGCGCGCATATTCCGTTGGTCGGATTCCATTGATTCATCTCTCCTTTTACTTGCACCGACTTATAATTCTTATCTGTCAAGCGCAAAGTAACGGATTTTCTGGAGGTAGATTTTATTAAAATGGAGTATTTTGTGACATTATCTTTCATTTGGATTACCAATTCCGATAATTTTGGAGTATTCTGCCCCGAAATTGCTACTATGTCAAGTGTTTTTTCTGCTGGATGAAAGGTAAATGTCCACACAGTGGAGGCTTCAAATTGCTTAATTTTAGAAACGTCATCTATGTAATCTTCCAAAATAACAGTTGCCTTTCCGTCCGCCACAAGAATCGGCGAAGCCAAGCCAACGATGTCATTTCCTCCTAAAGACGATGATTTTTTAGCAACTAAATTCGTATGACAACTCTGAAATACAGTAGAAATAATTACTACAACGGCGAACAACAGTATTTTTTTCATTATTAATTATTTTTTACAAAATTAATTATTTTTTTTAAAAGCGCAAATTTTTGACCAAAAAAATGTACGTTTAAAAAAAAAACCTCGTAAGTGAAAGTACTTACAAGGTTTAAAAGGAAGTGATCCCGCATGGGTTCGAACCATGGACCTACAGATTAGAAATCTGTTGCTCTATCCAGCTGAGCTACAGGACCTTATTTTAAATTCCGCCGCAAATATACTATCTTTTTTTAAAATCAATGTATTTTAGATACAATTCTTATAATTTTCTAGAACATTTTAAGCTCAATAGCCGCCCCAGTATCTTCTTAAAAACCACTCGCTTCCTAAAAGGAGCAGTAAAAGTCCAAATATCCATTTGTAATTAATGATATTTTGTGTTTTAGAGGTTTCGTAAATAATTGGTTTAATATTATTTTTGTTTCGTATCAGCTCCGAAATACTGCTTATTTCTGTGGGCATTACTGTTTTGCCTCCAAATTTTTGACTAATTGCTCTCAATAAAGAAAAATCTGCCGTAGTTTCTGAAAGCTCTATATTTATAGCTTGAATACTGAATTTTCCTTCAAAAACTAATTGCTCACCTTTAGCATTTGTGACATTACTTTTGTACGAATAATCGCCTGCTGGAAAAAAGCCAGCGTTCAAACTATAGGTTTTATTGCTTGTTTTGTTGAATGTGAAATTAAATTCCTTTTTTTGAGCGTCCTTGACCAACATTTTTACATCTGCATCGTTGAGCAGCTCATAGTTATCGTTGTAAAGTTCGGCGGAAAAATCTATATTTTCATTTTCTTTAAAAACATTTTTAGACATTGTAACTCGGAATTTGCGTTTGTCCTCTTTTACGGTCAGATATTGCGCAGTTTTGCCAATCATACCGTCAAAAAGTGAAGCATTTTGGTGTTGTAGAAAATCAAATAATCGCCATTTCCAAACTCCTTCTGCACTCAAAATCCCAATTTTTGAGCCGTCCGTTTGCTCTCCCAACATCAGAAGTGGATATTTGGTATCTATTTTTCCAATTTTTTGGTACATTAAAATCTGTCCATTTCCTACAGATTTGAAATCGCCAAACGGTGCGGTGAGCGGCGGGAAATTGCCGACTTCTTTGCTCATATTATCTGCCACGCCAAATAAATTAAATTCTCCACCGATTTTTGCTTGCACATCGTTCAAATTACGCCCATCTCCGACAATATTTAAGAGGGATTGTGACATATTAAATTTGCCAATATCACTTTGGCTGCCTACTACAAATAGGCGCGCAGTTTTACGTTCAGAAAGTTGTTTTAGCACTGCCGAAATATCATTTGTCTTGGAGGGGAGTTGATGCAGCACCACTAAATCGTAGTCCGAAAACTTCAATTTTGCAGCGTCGCCCACAAACTCTGTGAATATTTGATAATTCTTATTTTCGGTAAGTGCCTCTCGAATTGCAGTCAAATCGGGGTGTGGAGAGTTGGCGAGCAGTAATATTTTCTGTCTTCCATCTACCACATCAATAAAAATTTCTTTTGTATTATTGATAGCCGTCATCTCGCCATTGAGTTGGCTTACCGAAATTACATACTTTTGAACGCCCGCTTTATCGGCATCTAAAATAATTTCTTTGGTCGTAAAAAAAGTATTTCCAACGATATTTATGGGCGATTGGTGGACGATTTTTTTTCCTTCTGCCGATATTTGTGACACTGACAAAGTGGTGTTAGAGCCAGCCGAGTTTTTGGCGGCTACATCTATTTGCATCGAAAATTTATCCCCCAAGTAGGCAATATTATTGACCAAAACCTTTTTGATAAGCAAGTCTTTTTTGGGCGTAGTATCTCCCAAAGCGATAGTATATACTGGTGCTGTGAGCTTTTCGGCGGCGTAAAGTGGATTAGTACCTTCGTTGTAGATACCGTCGGTGGCGAGAATAATTGCACCTAAATTTTGACCGCTATAAAGGTCGTATGCAGATTTTAGTACGGCGGATATGTCGGTAACTTTATCTTTATTTTCAAAATTTACTTTTTCTCGAAATTCACTACCAAATGCGTAATCATGGACTTCATAATTTTTGGCAAGTTCGGACTTCAAATTTTCAAAATTTGTTTGATAGATTTTCATTTTTGCCTCATCGGTGGTCGCAGAAATTGATTCAGATTGGTCTTGCGCCATCACGATAACTGGTTTTTTCGTTTCAGTTGTCTTGGATTTTAGCAAAGGCGACATCAATAAAACCGCTATCAGTGTCGCTGCCAAGCCACGCAAAACTGCCAAGATACGCCTGTAATTTGGGTGTTTTTCCAAAAAAGTATTGTCTTTGTAGTACAAAATAAGGGCAAATCCAAGTCCTAAAACTGCGCAAAAAATTAGATACCAAGCGGGATATTGAAAAGTAAGATTTAACATTTTTAATGATTACTGATTGAAAATTCCAGAGGGAATTGAACAAATGACTCCAACCTTAATACGCATAAAAGCCCAATAAAGTTCATTGCGTGGGTAGTAAGTGGGAAAAATAGTAATTATTTTTTTTGAGTCAGATTGATAATTGCGATATTTGTGACACTGATTTTCTTTTGAGTTAGCTGTTCTCTTTGTCGGAGGTAAGTTTTTTGCGCATCGCTTTTTGTGACAAAAATTTCATCTAAAAAAACAGCATATATTTTTGACAACCCAAAACAAGACATCGAAATACAGCCTGCTCGCACGCCTAATTTATTTAAAATTTGTACCCTTTTTTTAGCTGCCCAAGGGCTGTCAAAGGTACTTTCTTGAATTACAAAAAGCGATGCACCCAAGTTATATATTCTGTCACAATCATAAGAAATATAATTATTTTTTCCAATAGAAAGATATAAACCTTCGGTACTTTTTTCGGGCAGCCCACGAGCAGTAAATTCGTCTTTTGGAAGCATTTTTTGGATAGCGACTTTCATTTTGTCATCTCTTAACGAATTTTTTGGGCTGACTTTCGGCGGTACTATCTCCATCGGCTCCGGCATCGAGACCAACGCATCTTGCTCTCTTTCAGCTTGATAGCTGACTTCATCGGCATAAATTTTTTCTCGCAGGGAGTATTCTCTTGTCCAAAGTGCAGCGATTAAGACGAGGCAGAAGCTGCTCATCAATAGTTGTTGTGAGTAAGCGTTTTGTTTGCTGCGAAGTGTTTTTTGAAACAGTAATATCTTTTCGGGCAGCGATATTTTTAGTGCTAAATCTGCATTTTTTAGCCTGTCTAACAGATAAAACTGCTTTTTGGGACGCATTTCAGCCAAAAATTCTAATCTTGCAGGCGTTGTATGAAGATGAATTTTACTCGCCGAATCTACACTCAAAACGCCTAAACCCGCTTGGGTGCTTTGCCGGAGGAGTTCGTTGTAAAATGGTTCAAAAGCATAATCACACAATTCGTCGCTCAAAACGAGCCATTTTTCGTCACAGGATTCAAATTTTTTCATTTTTTCTACTGCAAATAAAAAGCGATATTTGGGAAGAAACTGAATAATTTGAAAAAAAATCCAATATAAAGTCAAGCCTACACAAATACCAAATATGATTTTGAAACCAATGTGCGCATAAAAATATAAATTAAAATGCAATAAGTGACAGGTTAAAAATATTACTAACAACGAAATAGAGCTTAATAAAATCACGTCCCAGCGCAAAATATTTTTTAATAAAACATACTTTACTTCTTCGGCATCTTCTACACCTATCACTTCAAAGACCGAAATAAATCGCGTTCCGTCGGGACGAACAAAAGTGACAGCCACCAGCAACTAAATTTATATCAAGAGCTTGTTCGTAAGTAGTCACGCCCTCGCTGTCGCGAGGGCGGCTTTTATAGTAATTTTTTAAAAAATCTCCGGCTGTTTTTTGTATAATTGAACGCTCAATCATGGAAAATACAAAATTTATAAAAATTTATAAAATTAAATTTTTATAAATTTTTGAAATGACTTTAAGTTATTACTTGTAATTTTTATAATGTAAGTTCCCGCTTTCAAAGAATTTCCGATTTTAACGGTATTGCTAATTGCTTGTTGAAAATCTATTTTATTTGTTTCTACCACACGTCCCAACACGTCAATTAACTCGATCACAACTTCTTTTACATTACTTGTAGGTTTGATAGTTAATTCAGCTTCCGTTGAAGTTGGGTTAGGATTTACGGAAATCTCAAAATCATTTTTTACAATTTCGTTATTGTCCGTGAGGACATATTTTATATAACCGCCGACGGGTGGAGCTAATTTTTTAGTCGTGTAAAGCCGATATTCGCCTTGTCTTAAAATAATATTTTCTGTTACATTTGTGACATTTATGCTATCGCCTGAAAAGTAGTCATACCATTTTCCCATATTCTGAAATTCGGGATTGATGGGTTGGGTAGTTAGGTCAAAATTGCCTAAAATATTGACATTCATGCTGCTGTGCGTGATTTGGAGTTTCTTTTGATAGACCGAACCTATCTGATAGTAGAAATCTCCATCGAAAAAAGCGGGTTCTGATTTTTTTAAATTTATTAGCGAGCTTGTGACATTCAATAATCGTTTTCTGTCCGCATTTTGTAAATAATCCCACCGAATTGGCTTCTCTGCAAGTCGGCAATTATTGCTAATTGTGACACCGTCCGAGCAAGTATTTATGGAATAGTCATAACCCAATTCTCCGAACTGCCACAGCATTTTTGGACCTTGCACAGGATAAAAAAAGCAACTCGTAAGTTCTTGGCGGCGCAGTGCGGTCGCGAGTTCTTTCACGTCGTAGTCCGCAGCATTTCTGCCAGATTTCAGATTTCTAAACATATTTCGCTCCTCATCATGGCTCTCCATGTAGCCCACCAAATGCTGCACCGTCCAGCCGCGATAAACCGTCGCAGTACCTTGCAGATTGCCGTCGCCGAAGCCCATACTCGCTTGACCTGCTCCATAATTGGTATTTCCCCAGAGCATCATGCCCAAATTTGCCAGCTCTTTTTCTTCTTGATTGCCTCCAAAATGTTCCAAAATCGTATAGACTTTCGGATTGGCAGCCACCAAAGTATCGTTTAGCTGCTTCAAAATAGCGATGCGACTTGCATCGTAATTGCCCCATAGACCGACATCATTTCCCGAATTTTTTTGAGTAAAACCTTTTGAAAGGTCGAAGCGAAAACCGTCGATACGATATTCTGACAACCAGTATTTGAGGCAGCGATACATATATGCTTTGGTTGCATTGCTTTCGTGGTTGAAGTCATTAAAAACATTATATGGGTGTTTTGCGACAGGGTTAAGCCAAGGATTTTCTGCCGACGGGCGATTATTGGCGGAGTCCCAATAGAGTTGCGCAAGCGGCGAGCTTCCAGTTGCATGATTAAAAACTACATCTAAAACGACCGAAATTCCGCGCTTGTGCGCTTCATCAATGAATGTTTTAAAGGCTTCTGGCGAGCCGTAGTACTTGTCCAAAGCCATGTGGAAGGACGGATTGTAGCCCCAACTTTTATTTCCGTCAAACTCATTGACAGGCATCAGCTCAATGCAATTAACGCCTAATTTTTGAAAATAATTCAAAGTATCTGACATGGTTTTATAGTCATGGTTGGCTACAAAATCGCGCAGTAAAGTTTCGTAAATGACAAGATTCGTTTTAGGTGGAGCTACATAATTATTTGCTTGCCACGCAAAAGCTGGTTTGCCAATTTGTATCGTAGAAACAGTTCCAGAGGTTATTCCAGTCGGATAAGCCGGTAAATTTGGAAAAGTTGAGGCACTAATACCTGCATCGTCAGCACTTAAAATTAACTCGCTCAAAGGGTCTGCAACTTTCAAACTTCCGTCCACAACATACTGATAATTAACCCTTTGTAATGGAGAAAGCCCTCCGATGACCAACCACCAAGTCGCACCGTCGGCACTCCGATTCATTTGATAATTGGTGTTAAGCATCCAGTTATTGAAGTTGCCGATTACAAAAATATTTTGTTTGTTGGGAGCATAAAATTTTAGCAAAATACTCGTATCGCCAAGTAAATAATTCGCTCCCAAGTTCATTCCTACGGGCGGCTCTGAAACTTGAAGCGGCTTGGGGACAACATAAAAAAACACAGATTCTTTTGTTTCTGTGACATTTATAGCTGTGACTTTGACTTCGTGCGTACCAGCCGATGTCACATTTAAGTTATAATTTAAAGTTTTTCCCGATAAAACTTCTGTTAGTAACGCGCCATTATCGGTGAGTTTTAGGTTTGCATTTTGAGTAGCAGCGGCTTTCACAGAAATATTTTGACCTAATTGAGTGATTAAACTATTGCTGGTTGGAGTCAAAAACTGTACTTGCAGCCCCACATTTGCAGGCACCAAGTCGTAGAGAATATCGCTACCGTCGGCGTTTCTACCAACCGTACTTCCCGTCGCATCTCTGAACACAAACGCCAATTTTAGTACATTTTCGTTGGCTGCGATGTTGTAATAAGTCCGAATATTGAAGGAAATAGAATAAATATTATTTCCTTGAGAGGTCAAAAGTACATTTGGGTCAGTGGTTGCCCACGCACTTTTAACGTGCTTCCAGTCGCTCGGCGTAGTGCTCGCGTCGGTAATAACTCCCGTATGCGCATAGATAGGAGTCGTAGAATTTTTAAGAGCCTGATTTCCTTCGGCAGCGTTGAAATAGACTGTCACATTGTCATCAACATTTGGAAAAACTGGATCGGTATAAATAACCTGTGCGGCAAGAGAAAAACTTAAGCAAAGCGCAGCGAAAAAAAAGATAGTTTTTGAATACATTTTCAATTTATTTAGTTGAGATGATAGAAATTATTTCGATTGAACACTAAAAATCGTAACCTAACAACAAAAATTACAATGCAAATATACTACTTTTTATAGAATAAGTTTATCATTTTGTATAATAATCTTGCGCCTACATTTCCGTCCCAATCGGAGCTGCCGCCGACTTCTACTAAGTCAAAACCAATTATTTCTTTGTCACTCAATCTTAATTTTTTTAATAAATATACAGCTTCTTGATATTCTAATCCGCCGGGAACTGGCGTGCCAGTTTGGGGACAAAGTTTGGGGTCGAGCGCGTCAATATCAAAGCTAACATACACTTTTTGGGGCAGCGTTTGGATTATTTTGGTACAAATACTATCCCACGACTCGCCATTGTATAGGTCGGATTTCAAATTTTGGTCAAAAAAAATCTCAATTTTCCCATCGGAATTTTTTGCCAAATCTACTTCTTCCTCGCAACAATCTCTAATCCCGACCTGCGTAATTTTTGTTATATTACTGATTTTCAGTGCGTTATAAAAAATAGAAGCGTGAGAATATTCAAAACCTTCGTACGAATTGCGCAAATCACAATGTGCATCAAAATGTAAAATTCCGAACTCTTTGTGACATTCAGATAATGCCTGCAAATAACCCAACGGAGTGCTATGATCGCCTCCGACCAACCCAACAAACTTATTTTCTGCCAATAAATTTTTACATTCTTGATATACATATTCACGCAGTTCTTCACAGGATTTATTGAGCGTGGCGAGCGTTTTTTTCATTTTGGAAGATTGAGTAAGGTCGCCACCATTCTCTAAAAAGTCAATATATTTGACTGATTTTTTTCGTAAAATATCATTTTTTTTCAACCAATTTTTGTTTGAATTGCGCATGAAGATTCCATTTTTCCAAGCATTTGGAACGTCCAAGTCAAATAAATCAAGTTGAGAAGAAGCGGATAAAATATTTTCTGGCGCGCGCGAAGTTCCTGCAGAATACGAAACCGTCACGTCCCAAGGCACAGGAAAAAGAACGACTGCGGCATCTTTTTCTTCAAAAGGCAGCCCGATAAAATGACCATTTTTTATTCCGACACCATTCGGATTAAATTCATATTTTTTATCCATTTTCTAATAGTTTTTTTAATTTTTATTTAATTTTTGTGACAAAAACTAATGTCTAAAATGCCATTCCGTCGGCAAGTTTTCTGGAACAGCTAAAATTTTGTCGTTTTCTAAAAAAAGTTTTAAAGCAAGTTCGGCGGCTATTTTTACTTCATCGTTTTCAGTACCAGTCACAATTTCAGGATTAAAATATTTTTTTACAAAATTAGTATCAAAATTACCAGTCACAAATGCTTGATGCAAACAAACAAATTTTCCAAAAGGAAGCGTAGTTGCAATTCCTTCTACCACATAATTTTCTATTGCAAAAATCATTTTTTGAATAGCTTGCTCTCTATTTTCACCATAAGTAACTAATTTCGCAAGCATTGGGTCATAAAAAATTGGCACTTCCATTCCTTCTTCATATCCGTCATCTACCCGAATATTTTCGCCTTTCGGCGGCTGATATTTCGATAAAATTCCGACACTTGGCAAAAAATTATTGTTGGGGTCTTCGGCATAAACACGCAACTCGAGGGCGTGACCAGTTATTTTTAAATTTTCTTGACGGAGTGACAGGGTTTCTCCGCGAGCTACACGAATTTGTTGCTCCACCAAATCGATTCCTGTAATCCATTCGGTCACTGGGTGTTCGACTTGTAATCGAGTGTTCATTTCTAAAAAATAAAAATTTAATTGCTCGTCCAACAAAAATTCTACCGTTCCTGCACCGACATAATCACAGCATTTTGCTACATTTACAGCCGCTTTGCCCATCGCTTCTCTAATGGCTGGTGTCAGGCACGAAGACGGAGCTTCTTCAACTACTTTTTGGTGTCGTCGCTGCACATTACACTCGCGCTCGAACAAATAAACTATGTTTCCGTGCGTGTCCGCAAGGACTTGAATTTCAATATGTCGCGGAGATGTGACATATTTTTCGATGAAAACCGAACCATCTCCGAAAGCAGAAGTAGCTTCGCTGATAGCACGATTCATTTGTTCTTCGAGTTCGTCGACTTTCTCTACGATTCTCATTCCTTTGCCGCCACCGCCAGCAGACGCTTTTATAAGTATCGGAAAACCAGTCTGTTGCGCTATTTTTTTTGCAGTTTCGACATCTTCAATCGCCTCCTCCGTACCGGGAACCATCGGGATATTAAAACTTTTCGCAGCTTGTTTTGCAGCTAATTTGCTGCCCATCATTTCGATAGCTTCTGGAGTCGGACCGATGAAAATAATATCATTTTGTTTGACTTTTCTGGCAAATTCTGCATTTTCGCTCAAAAAACCATAGCCCGGATGTATGGCATCGGCATTTGTTTTTTTTGCGGCAGCAATAATTTTTTCAATAACTAAATAAGACTGATTGGAAGGCGAAGCGCCTAAAAAAACAGCTTCGTCGGCGAACCTCACATGAGGTGCGTTGCGGTCTGCTTCCGAATAAACGGCTACAGTAGCGATACCCATTTTTTGGGCAGTCTTCATCACTCTCAAAGCAATTTCGCCACGATTAGCAACCAATATTTTTTTCATTTTGTAAATATTTTTAATTTATTTTTAATGTCACAATATTATTTAATCTTTCAGTAAATTGATTTATTTTATTTTTCTGAAATACTTTTTCCTCCACAAATTCTACCCAGCGAATCCCCTGAATCACGTTTGTCAGTATAATTTCGTCGTAGTGATAAATGTCTGCGACGGGAACAGGAGCTACGGCGATGTCAAATTCCAATTCTTTGGAAAGCTCTAAAATAATTTTTCGCATCACTCCGTCAATACAGCCTTCTGAAATTGGCGGTGTCACAATTTTATTATTTTTTATAAAAAAAATATTTGAGTGGGTGGCTTCCGCGATGTTTCCTGCGGCATTTTTTAGCAACAAATCATCAAAAGCTAATTCTTTTTTTTGAATACTCGCCATCACATAAGGTAATGAATTGATCGATTTAATTCCCGAAAAATAGCTATTTTGAACATATATTTCGTTAGACACAGCAACTTTAAGACCTTTTTCGTAGTTTGGATAGAGGATATCGGAGATAGCGAAGGCTTCAACGACAAATTTTCCTTCGTAATTGGTTGGCTCATAAAATCCTCCGTCCGCCCTAAAAATAGTAAACCTGACCCGAAAGTTGCCACTGAACAATGTCACTTTTTGTATTTCTTTTTCAAAAAAAGATGCACTAAAATTTTCAGGCATCTGAATTTTTAGTCGCTCTACGCCAGTCCGCAGTCTTTCAAAATGCAAGTCGAGAAATAATATTTTTCCGTTGATTACTTTTAATGTTTCAAAAATTCCGTCGCCGTACCTGTACGCTCTATTTTCTGCGGAAAGAAATAGTTCGTTTTGAGATAGCAAAGTTCCATTAAAATTTATAGATAGCGTCAAGATTATTTTTGATATATTTGTGAAAAATTAAATAAAATCTAAATGAACTATTGGTTGGTAAAATCAGAGCCAGATACTTTTTCTTGGGATACTTTTGTGGCACTTGGCGGCGATAAATGGGACGGCGTGCGAAACTATCAAGCAAGAAATAATCTCAAATTAATGAAACTTGGTGACATAGTACTTTTTTATCATAGCAATATTTCTCGTGCCGTCGTGGGTGTTGCGGAGTTGGTTCGGGAATTTTATCCTGACCCTACTATCGAAAACGATGCTTGGGTAGTCGTGGACTTAAAACCGCTTCATCAGCTCAAAAAGCCTGTCACATTAGTTGATATTAAAGCAAATGAATCCCTAAAAAATATTGGACTTATTCGCCAAAGTAGGCTCTCTGTGATGGCACTTGACAAAAGTGAATTTGATGAAATATTACGAATGAGCGAAGAATAACAACTGTTTAAAGTCTTGATTTCCAGTGATTTATTAGAGATTTTCTAATATCTGTGCGTTCATCGTCTTTATTTTTCGGATTTATTATTTCGATAGAAATTATGTCCGCATTGTCTTTTGTTATCATATCCAATCCTTTTTCTTTGCCCAAAATTAAAAAATCTGTAAGCACAACCGAGTATATTTTTTCATTTTCTAATACTTTTTTCGCCACAATCCAGTTTTTTTCTTTTTCATCGAAACTAACTTTGGCGCGTTGCAAATATCCGCCGCTACCGATGTTTTTTTGTCCGATGTCTAAAATAGATTTTAGTAATTTTCCTTTCATTTTTACCAACGGAATACCGCCACCAAAAGGCAGCGTGCGGAGTATATCGTATTGATTTACAGTAGTTTGCAAAATATCGTCCAAGCGGATAGAGCCACTGTTGAGCAACGCACAATCCACAGTATCTGCCCACGCGCTGCACATTGCGGAGGTAATAAGTCCTCCTAATTCGCTTTGCTGAAAGCGATTGTATGCTTCGCTGCCGTTGATTTCATTTTGTAGCTTGGCTAT
Organism: Saprospiraceae bacterium; assembly: GCA_043767025.1. GTDB lineage: Bacteria > Bacteroidota > Bacteroidia > Chitinophagales > Saprospiraceae > JAYUHK01. The sequence continues at coordinate 20,555 of JAYUHK010000216.1, forward strand.
GATTTTTTTGGGTTGAAAATTTGATTTCTCAAAAATTTCTGTTGTAATTTTTTCCCATTTTGTGACAATTTTTTGGGTGGCGGAATCTTCTGGAATTTTGTCGGTTATTGGAATTAAAATTGAGTTCAGGAGTATTTTTTTGGATCGTTTGTCAAACTCAAAATGGTGTTGATAGACCGTTTTGGCATTAGCGTCAGCCTTCGCAATTTTACTATTTCCAACGTTGAGCAGCATATTGTTGTGGTCGTGACCGCCGATTAGGAGCGGCACGTCGGGCAGCAAAGCAGCTAATTTTTGGTCGTCCGCAAAGTTGAGGTGCGTAATTCCGACGATTACATCTACTTTTTCTATCGTTTTCAGACGCTCCACAGCGGCTTTCGCAGCTTGAAAAAAATCATCGTAGTGAACATAATCCTTTTTCGTGCTGGGCAAAGTCACTCCAAAAAAGCCGATTTTAGCAGCCGTTCCGTCGGCATCTTTGACCGTCCAAACGTAGATATTTGGGATAGATTGCGGGGTTTTTAGGCTGTCTATTTTTGAAAATGGAAAAAAAGTACCGCCGTTATTTTGCCAACAATTACTGCTGACCCAATTAAATTTTGACTCATTCATTCGGTCTTTAAGTTCGTTTTTGTCCAAATCAAACTCGTGGTTGCCAAACGTCACTAAGTCTATAAAAGTATTCATTACTTCTACCATTTGCCGCCCTCTGATTTTTTTGTTTTCGTAAGTCAGATTTCCGATGACGGACGGGTTCAAAAAATCGCCCGCCATGATACACAGGGAGTTTTGGCTTTTCAGACTTTTCCGAATGGTCGCTGCGCGCGCCATGCCGCCGACTTTGCCGTTTTCGAGTGGAAAAATTTCATAGACATCGTTGAGTTGGAGCAAGTCAAAGCTGATTTTTCCATCATCGGACGCAGATAATGCTGTTTTGGTTTTTGGATTACAAGCACTTATAGCGAGCAGCAGAGCGGTTAGATACAGAAATAATTTTGAAGAAATAGACATTTGATACTATAAATTTGGTTAAAAATACACCAAAACAACGTGTAAAATTACTAAAAATACTTTAAAAATTGTCTAAACTTAAATACAAACCAAAAAGAAGTCCCAACAAGAGCGCAGCTCTTGTTGGGACTTTTTTTTATCGTTCAAAAATTTTAGCTTTGAACCGCCCACACCTAAAATTAACTTTGTCTGAATAGGTATTTCCTGTTCCTGTGATTTTTGTTTTAATCCTGAAGTGAAGTAAAAATTCGCCTTCGGCGATTTTTGTATTTTTATCTAATTTTGTCACCTGTATCCAGTTGTCTTCCGATGTATCTAAATACCACTCGGCATCAACGACATCATCAAAATTGCGAACATACAGCGAATAATTTTTTGAATTGTCAAGGAGATATGCTCTTTCGTCATAAATTTTTTGCCTCTGAAAGGAATATGGGTCAAATTTAATAGCGATTCCCTCCCTCAAATAAGCCCAATATTCCAAATCTCTCCAAGTAGTATCAGAATAATTTGTAATCCCTAAATAGCATTCACCAGAGGAAATATACTTTCCAATTCGATTGTTGCCTACCCACTCTATTTCGCCCTGACCGGGTACTGACTTGATGGCATTGGCATTGCCATTAGCATAATCAGAAGAAGTATCGGGTCTAATAACAAAT
>JAYUHK010000217.1:0-9208 GCA_043767025.1 Saprospiraceae bacterium
CACTGCGTTATTTTTTCGTTTCAACGCCCTGCGTTGCGCCTCAAAAATGCCTTGTTATTGATTGAATTTATTTGAAAAATTAGAGTACCTTATTTTTTCCTCATTCCTAACTATTCGGCGACTTGGCTAAAAATCTCTACTTTGCTTGCATTGAGCTTGCTCAAAGGGAACGAAACACGGTATCCGTCGTCATTCTGGAGGGTCAGAGAGATGTTGTCCATCGCTACTATTTTGCCTTTCACGCCCTCCAAACCTATCACGTCGCCTACTTTGTATTTATTTTTGTTGGTGAAAGAAGCCAGAAAGCTGGACATTATTTCTCTGGAAGCCAAGCCATAACCCAACGCAAAAGCACCGACGACACCTGCTACAATAGTAGTCAAATTTTGTTCCAAAAATCCTGTACTGATGCCCGCTTGTTTGAGCGCAATGAGCAAAACATTGATAAAAATAAAATAAAAAAAGATGTTGGCGATTATCTTTGCAGAGGGGACTGCAAGGGATTGGAGGGAAGAAAACAGTATTTTTTTGAGTGCTTCGGCTACCAACAATCCAATAATGAGTACCACCAACGCAGTCACGGCTTTCGGGATATAATTCACGATGTCGCTCATGAGGGCTGCTACCACAGGCATACCGAGTACGTCGGTGGCTGCCATAGCGAAGATGAGGATTAGAATGTAATAGACGACTGTGGAAAGGATAGCACTGATTTTGATTTTGACGTTGGCGTTTCGCACCAAGTCAATCTCGTTGAGTTTTTCGCCAAGTCGGTCAATTTGTATCGTTTCTAATATTTTTTTGATTATTTTAGAAACAATTTTGGCGACAATAACGCCAATCAAGAGCAGCACAATAGCACCCACCAATCCGGGTATGACTGCTAAAAAACTACCTAATACTTTGTTGAGAGATTCCATAATTTTTTGTGCGTCCATACATTATAAGTGTTTAAGATTGAAATTGCCTTTTTGTGCTTCATCTTTTGGTTGTTAGCGTAAAAGTAGGCAAATAAAATGAATAATAAATAAAAATGACCAATTAGTGCGGACGTTTTGCTAATTTTAACTTTCATTTAACAGTTTTATTTATTTTTTTATTAGAGAACGCTTCTAAAACAAACTACCTATTTTTTTATGCTAAATTAAAACCAATCACTGCGTTATGTTTGATTCAATTCATTAAAAAAAATTAGAATATTTTATTTCTTCTTCGCTCCTAAATTCGGTTCAGGCAATTTTTCCGAGTTCAAATGTGGCGGCTTCTGCTCAGGATTGCTGCGGCTTCTGTCGCTGCCTTCCGAGTCGGTATTGGGGTCGCCTCCCATAAAGGCGACGAAAGTGCTGAACACTTTGGTCAGATACAACTCCGTGACGCTGGCTACTCCCCGAAAGACTCCCAAGTTGTTGCGTAAATTATTTTCGACTGCGCGCTCTATGTGTGGCGGCTGTTTGAACTCCTGTGCGTCGGTGCGCTCCAAATCTTTAAAACTATTATGTGGCATTTTTCTGCGTTTTTCAAATATTAAATAAAAAGTGTAATTTTATAGTTAAGAATGTGTCTAAAACAAAATACTCATTTTTTCTGCTGAATTACAACCAATCACTGCGTTATTTTTTCGTTTCAACGCCCTGCGTTGCGCCTCAAAAATGCCTTGTTATTGTTTGAATTTATTTGAAAAATTAGAGTAACTTATTTTTTCTTCATTCCTTAGCGGCTGCTTGCCACTCTTTCTCGAAATAGTTCGTAATAAACTTCCTGCGCCTTGTGTTTGGCTCGCTTTATCTTCATTTTGATAGCACTTTCTGTTTTGTCGAGTGCGTCTGCGATGTCTTTGATACTCATATCGTCTTGATATTTCATGAGCAAAATGGCTTTATCTCCGACAGGAATATTTTCTAATATTTTTTTGAGTCTTGTGACTTCCATTTCCATCAAAAAAGAATCTTCTACGTCCACATCGGCTACTTTTTCAGCTCGCTCTGGCTCATCAGAGAACAATACTTTTTCTTTCTTTCCCTTCCTCAAAATATCAATACAATAGTTGTAAGTAATAGAATAAATCCAAGTCGAAAATTGTGATTTTTCGCTGAATCCCGCCAAGTTTAAAAATATTTTCATGAAAATATCCTGCATTGCGTCTTGGGCGGCGGCTTCTTCTTTGAGAAGTGATATGCACTTTCCGAACACTTTGCCCGAGTACTTTCGGTAAAGTTGCGAAAAATGTTCAGCGTCTTGTGTCTTTAAATAAAGACGAATGATTTCGTTATCCGTCATCATAATAGTTTCCCTTTGTTTCGGCGTTTGCTTTCGTTGGTTGAAAAAAAGTAGTCTAAATTTATTAAAAAAATTGACCCAATTGTTTTTGTTTTCAAAACAAATTTAGGACGCAAAAGAATCAAAAAGATACATTTTTTGTTCTTTTGAAAAAATAATAATTTTACAAAAAAATGTAATTGTGTGACTTTATTCTCCTACGTCAATCAAAATAAGGGTTAATTTTCAGGCACGAAAAAATAATTTATACGCTTTTATTTATCTATCAGAGGCTTTTTTGCTAAAAAATATTTTTTTTTCAATCTTTTATCCAAAAACGCCTTATCTTTGCCCATTGGAGATGCAAATACGATAAGCTGTCGGGTTTTTTTGTTGAGTTCAGTTACTTGCAGCATTATTTTTTTTCGTTTCACACAAAAACAAGCTTTTATCACCAACACTCGGAACGGTTCCGACATAACACTGCCCAACTATTAATGAAATTGTTCAATTTTTTTACGCAAGAAATTGCAATTGACCTTGGCACCGCCAACACACTCATCATACAGAACGATAAAGTCGTCGTAGATGAGCCTTCTATCGTAGCCATTGACCGTCGCACAGGGCAGACCATTGCCGTAGGCAGTCGCGCGATGCAAATGCACGAAAAAACTCACGACAACATCAAGACCGTCCGACCACTCAAAGATGGCGTAATCGCTGACTTCACGGCTGCGGAAAGCATGATAGAAGGACTTATCAATATGACGGGGACGCAACGGAAGTTTTTTACGCACCTCAAAATGGTCATCTGTATTCCTTCGGGCATCACGGAAGTCGAAAAACGCGCCGTATTCGACTCCGCCGACAAAGTGAACTCTAAAGAAACATATCTTATCCACGAGCCGATGGCGGCTGCGCTGGGCATCGGGTTGGACGTAGAAGAACCTATCGGCAACATGGTGATTGATATTGGGGGCGGCACGACCGAAATCGCCGTCATCGCCTTGTCGGGCATCGTGTGTGACCAATCTATTCGCATCGCTGGCGATGAATTTACGAATGATATTATGAATTATATCAAACGACAACACAATATGCTCATCGGAGAGCGGACGGCAGAGCAGATAAAAATTCACGTCGGCTCGGCGTTGCCAGAGTTAGAGAATCCGCCACCTGACTACGCCGTGAACGGTCGTGACTTGATGACGGGAATACCGCGCCAAATCTTGATTTCGTATGGCGAAACCGCTCACGCACTTGACAAATCCATCTCCAAAGTAGAGGAAGCAATCTTGAAAGCGTTGGAAACTACGCCTCCCGAGTTGGCTTCTGATATTTATAAAACTGGCTTGTACCTGACTGGCGGCGGCGCATTGCTGCGCGGCTTGGACAAACGGATAGCAGCTAAAACAAAACTACCCGTCCACGTAGCGGACGACCCATTGCGTGCGGTAGTGCGTGGTACGGGAATTGCGCTGAAGAATACGGATAAATTTTCGTTTTTAATTGATAGAAAAAGCGTGTAGTGAGCAGGAAGAAAATAGAGTCCATACCAATCTAAAAGTTGGGAAAGCGAGCTTTGGGGGTAGATGATAGAAAGACGTAATCTTGATTTCTACACACGGTGGCTCGTCGCCTGACCTTCGGAACATCTACTACTTTCTGTTTTTTCTATGCAAAATATACTTTTTTTAGTTTTCAAATACGGCGGCTTTTTGCTCTTTCTACTTTTGGAAGGAATCTGTATGTATTTGGTGGTGCAGTACAACCATCGGCAGCAGGAAATTTATGTCAGCTCCGCCAACGAGTGGTCGGGAGCTGTCTATTCGCAGTACGACAATTTGGTAAAATACACCAACCTTTCGAGCGTAGCGGACAGCTTGGCAGCCGAAAATGCAGCCCTGCGAGCGACGCTGCGCAATGCACAGTTTGAAAAAACATTGCTTCGCGACACAGCTTCCACGAAGTTGGACAGCTTCGTGCAGCAATACACTTTCGTAGCAGCCAAGGTTATCAACAATTCGGTATCCAACAACAATAATTTTATTACCATCAATCGCGGCTCGTCGGACGGCGTGAAAGTAGGCATGGGCGTGATTTCTTCCAACGGAGTGGTTGGGATTGTGCGCGGTGTTTCGGCGCATTTTGCCCAAATCATGTCTATCCTTCACAAACAAACTCGCGTCAGTGCTTCCCTCAAACACAACAGTTACTTCGGCTCTTTGGTGTGGCGCGGCAACGACCCACAGTTTGCGACCCTCGAAGATATTCCGAAGCACGCCGCCATGAAAGCAGGCGACACTATCCAAGCGAGCGGACTTTCTACTATCTTTCCGGGCGGCTTGATGATTGGTACGGTCGAGTCTTTTCGCAACAAAGCAGGCAGTAATTTTTATTCTATTCAAGTAAAATTGAGCTGCGACATGAGCAATTTACAATATGTGTATGTGGTAGATAATTTATTCAAAAAAGAACAAGCCGAATTGGAGAAGGAACACCGCAATGAATAGCACTATTCTCTCGAATATTTTGCGTTTTGTGGGGCTTACGCTGCTGCAAGTTCTTATCCTCAAACGCATGACGATAGGCAGCAGCGATGGGTTCAATTACCTGCAAATCATGCTTTATCCAGTTTTTTTGCTCCTTTTACCTATCAAAACGCCGCACGCATTGAGTGTTTTGTTGGGCTTTGCGATAGGTATTTTGGTAGATATTTTTTATGGCTCGCTGGGCGTTCATGCGGCGGCGAGTGTTTTGACGGGCTTTGTGCGCCCGATATTGTTGAGTTATTTAGAACCCAAAGCCGGCTACGGTACCAATATAGCACCTACCAAAAGTAAGTTGGGCATCGCGTGGTTTTTGCGTTATTCGAGTTTGCTCATTTTTTTGCACCTCTTTTTTTACTTCTCCGTAGATGCTTTTACCTTCGTTTACATCGTAGATATTTTGCTCAAAACTATTGTTAGTTTTATTTTTACTATGGTTTTCGTAATCGTCTATCAGTACCTTTTAGAGCCAAAAGAGTGAAATAAGCAAATTCAATAATATTTTACAAAATATTGATTGTCAATGTTTTATAAATAAAAAATCCGTACAATATTTCCTCGATTGAAGGTAACAAAAAACCGTCCGCCCGACTGTTACCGTATGTGAGAGTAACAATAAATAATTTTAAATTCATTCGTCCTCAAAATTTTCAAACACAAAAATTCTTCAAAATGAAAAAAACATTCATTTATGCTATTTTCGCAGCCTTTTTTATGGTCTTGGTAGGCTTTGTTTTTCTAAAAAACCATACTGCCTCCGAAAAAAATTTCCAACTCATAGAGCGAAAAGGCGAACTCGCCAACTCGCCTGAATGGAAAACCGTCCGAGCGCGGGCGGAAAAATTGACCAAGACTATGGAGCAAAATCCTTCCGACATCAACACCAAGTTGCAATTAGCCGCCGTTTTTATCCAAGAAGGACGTACTACCGGCAATCGTATTTACTACGACATGGCGGCAATGAAATATGTGAACGACGTACTCAAATCGGACTCCCTCAACTTTGACGCACTCACATTCAAAGCCACTTTGCAGCTCGCTCAACACCACTTTTCAGACGGATTGCAGACGGCACAAAAGGCGCAGCAAAAAAATCCTTACAATGCTTTTATTTACGGAATGTTGGTAGATGCCAACGTAGAGTTGGGCAACTACACGGAAGCGGTAGATAATTCGGATAAAATGATGTCTATTCGTCCTGACTTGCGTTCTTACTCGCGAGTGTCTTACCTTCGCGAGATACACGGCGATTATGCTGGAGCTATCGAAGCGATGAACTTGGCGGTTTCGGCAGGCGCACCGGGCGACGAAGGCACCGAATGGGCGCGCGTGCATCTGGGACAGCTTTTTGAATATGTCGGAGATGCCAAAAATGCCGAAATGCAATATTTGACGGCACTCAACGAAAGACCCAACTACGGATACGCTTACGCTGGATTGGCGCGTTTGGCTACCGCAAAAAAAGAATATCCGAAAGCCGTCGCTTTGTACCAAAAAGCCGACTCATTGGTCATGGACTGTGTGTTTCAGGAGAGTTTGGTAGATGTTTATACGCTGGCTCAACAGCCACAACAAGCCGAAGCTGCCGCTCAATCCGTCCTTTCGACACTCAATAAAGACGCTCAAAGCGGCTTGAAAGACGAAAGCATCGGACACTATGCAGACCGCGAGTTGGCGCACGCTTATTTAGAAATAAAAAATTACGACAAAGCCGTAGAACACGCTTTGATAGAATACAACCGTCGCCCTGCGAATATTGATGTCAATGAAACTGTCGCGTGGGTTTATTTCAAAAAAGGAGATGCCGCTAAAGCATTGCCTTACATCCAGACTGCGCTGAAAACAAAAAGTCAAAACCCTACGCTCAACGCTCGTGCAGGGTTGATTTTGGCGCAAGCGGGAGAAAATGCAGCCGCAAAAAAATGTCTTACTTTGGCGTTCCAAAACAACGCTTATCTCTACGAACCGCTGAAAGTAGAGGCTCAAAAAGCACTCGCAAAGTTGTAAGGAATAGATAAATATTTGACCAAAAATAGTTTGCATCAAAACGAATTAGATTTTAAGTATTTGCAAAGAATTACTTGTGTTTCATAATATTGTAACTAATTGACAACCCATTAATTATGTAACTAAAAATTGACCACTAAAAAACTACTTATCATTCAATATTCGGCGTTCCTTGTTCGATATTCGATATTTGTTGTTTGACACTTATAAGGAATGTATAATTTGGTTTTTTTTAATAAAAATAAACCGAAGTTACCGACACCTCAAAGGTGTCGGTAACTTATAGCCAACGCCTCTGAAATAGAATTTTCTCTTTCAGAGGCGTTTGCTTTTGAGTCTTAACCACCTTTTTTGCTGATATATCCATGAAAAAAATCATCGCACTTCTACTTTTTTGCTACCCTGCGTTGGCAATAGCGCATACCGTCAATTATGTTTTGGAACAAAGTCCGCCGAAAGACGTAATTTGGTATTATTTGCAGTTGGGTTATAAGCATATTCTTCCAGACGGTTTAGACCATATTTTATTTGTGGTTGCGCTGTGTTTGTTGAGCGACCGCCTAAAAACCATTATCTGGCAGGCGACCGCCTTTACGGTAGCACATTCCATCACGCTCGCGCTCTCGATGAAAAATATCATCGTCGCTCCGAGCAATATAGTAGAGCCAATCATAGCACTTTCTATCGCTTTCGTCGCCATCGAAAACATCTTATGGACGGAGCTAAAAATCTGGCGCGTGCTGATAGTATTTGCCTTTGGGCTGATTCATGGCATGGGGTTCGCAAGTTCGCTCAACGAAATTGGGTTGCCGCGCAACGCTTTTTTTACTTCCATTATATCTTTCAATGTCGGCGTAGAGTTGGGTCAGATTAGCATTATTTTACTTGTTTTTGGAGTTGTTATTTTTCCATTTCGCCATAAAACTTGGTATCGAAGATTGCTCGTGCAGCCAGCCTCTGCCCTCATCGCCCTCATCGCTTTTTATTGGACGGTAGAGCGGCTGTGGTCTTGATAAGGAACGCATCTAAAATAAACTAAGTTCTTACACTTAAATAGATGACATTTAATATTCGACAAAATTCATTGATTTTCAATAGTTTATGATGACTCAAAATTAAAAACTAAAAACTTATAACTACTTACCCATTTTTTCTGCTAAATTCAACCAACCACTGCGTTATTTTTTCGTTACAATGCGCGCTGCGTTGCGCCTCAAAAATGCCTTGTTTTTGGTTGAATTTATTTGAAAAATTTGAGTATCTTATTTTTTCTTCGTTCCTAAAAAAAAGTATGAAAAAAAGTAGGTTTTAAAAAACCGCCCATCACTCAAAAGCCGTATATCATAATGTAAGCGGGGGCAAGGAAAACGCGCGCTGTCAAACGTAACAAACAAACAGAAAGCCCCAGCCGCCGCTTGCATTATTTTGGTAGAGAAAGTAAAAGTTTTGACACTCTTCTTTGTCTTTCTATACTCGAGCAAATATTTTAAACTTAATTTTAAAAACTATTTATTATGAAAAATTTGTTATTAGCGGCAATCATTTGCTGCCCAATGTTATTCGCTGGTTCAGCTATTGCACAAAACACAATAGTAGGCGGAGAGCAGATGCTTCCTAAAAAGAACATCATAGAAAATGCGGTCAATTCAAAAGACCACACTACGTTGGTAGCTGCTGTAAAAGCTGCGGGTTTGGTAGATGTTTTGGTTGGAAAAGGTCCGTTCACGGTCTTCGCACCTACCAATGACGCTTTCGAGAACTTGCCTGCTGGCACCGTAGAAACACTGCTAAAGCCAGAAAATAAGGCTACATTAACCAAGATTTTGACCTACCACGTTGTGGCTGGAAAATTAGATGCTGGCACTTTGCGCAAGAAAATAAAAGCTCAAAAAGGCGGCGTAATTTCTCTCAAAACGGTTGCCGGTGGTAACTTGATGGTGATGGAAAACGGCGATAACTTGATGCTGAAAGACGAAAATGGAGCAACTGCCAACATTACAATCGCCAACGTGATGCAATCCAACGGCGTTATCCACGTCATTGACGGGGTAGTGACTCCGAAGTAAGGTTGAAATAAATATCCAGAATAAAAAAGTGTACAATTTTAGTAGTCAAAGTCCTTTCAATTTCATTAAGTTTGAAATACATGAAAGTTAGTTGGTTAAAATAAAGGGCTTGGAAAGTTGTCGCCTAAAATATTTGTATTATCCTGCAAGTATTTTAGGCGGCACTTTTTTTTTTGTGGAGAGTGCGAAAATATTTATTTAACTGATGTTACGCAAAATATTTTTTTCACTAAATTTCAGATAGCATTTTATCCAATGCGACTGTATTTTTAGACGTGCCTTGTAGAAATTCAAGTTTTTGCAAAAATATCGTCTGGCGAAGCGAAAACT
>JAYUHK010000218.1:0-3874 GCA_043767025.1 Saprospiraceae bacterium
GCCGCTTTTTTGTCATGTACTTAGAAAAAAATTAGTTAATAGAAATCAACTCGACCTCAAAAATCAAAGTCGAAAAAGGTCCGATAGAGCCACCTGCGCCACGCTCGCCGTAAGCGAGGTCGGAAGGAAGAACGATTTTCCATTTTTCGCCGATGTGCATTTTGAGCAACGCCTCGTCCCAACCTTTGATAACTTGACCTTGACCGACCGTGAACTCAAACGGCTCGCCGCGATTGACGGAGCTATCGAAAACAGTACCGTCGATCAAAGTGCCATGATAGTGGGCTTTGATTTTGTCGCCCGCTTTCGGCATTGCGCCAGTGCCGGGCTTCATGATGGTGTATTGCAATCCGCTTGGGAGGACGGTTACGCCGGGTTTTTTGGCGTTTTCGTCCAAGAATTTTTTTCCTTCGCCGACATTTTTCTCAAATTTTTTGGACTGGCAGGCTTTCATGTGCGCGTCCAAAATTTTTCCAGCTTGGTCGGCTGCTACTTTGAGGTCTTTGCCCTTAAAAACATCGGTCATTGCTTGGGCGAAAATAGCGACATCAATGTCGTCCAACCCTTGTGTTTTGAGATTTTGCGACACCAATACGCCGACGCTGTAACTCACTGAATCCATTTTTGTTTTAACGTTTTGTGCATCGGCTTTGAAAGATAGTAAAGCGATGCAGATGAAAAATAATACGTTTAGTTGTTTCATTTTTAAAAAAATATTAATTTTTATTGTTTAGTGATAAAATTAGGTGTTTGATTTATTTTCTCTTCTTTCCCTCACACACTCATTTCTGCAAAATTTTTGAAGAAATACGGAATCGTTTCGATGCCTTTGTAGTAGTTGAACAAGCCATAATGTTCGTTGGGGGAGTGGATAGAGTCGGAGTCCAAACCGAAGCCCATGAGGACGGTTTTGAGTCCCAACTCTTGCTCGAACAACGCGACGATAGGAATACTGCCGCCGCCACGCGTCGGGATTGGCTTCTTGCCAAAAGTAGTTTCTATCGCTTTGCTGGCTGCCCTGAACGCCACCGAATCGGTGGGCGTGATGACAGGTTCGCCGCCGTGATGAGCCGTTACTTTTACTTTCACGCTCGGCGGAGCTATTTTTTCAAAATGCTTGCGAAATAATTCAGAAATTTCCTCCGAGCTTTGGTGCGGCACGAGGCGCATCGAAATTTTGGCATTCGCCTTGGACGGCAAAACCGTCTTTGCACCTTCGCCAATGTAGCCACTCCAAATACCGTTCACTTCCAGCGTCGGGCGAATCGAAGTTCGCTCCAGCGTAGAGTAGCCTTTTTCGCCCCATACGTCGCCGATGTCCAAATCTTTTTTGTAGGCTGATAAGTCAAAAGGTGTTTTTGCCATTTCGGCGCGGTCGCTTTCGCTGACTGTATCTACTTTGTCATAAAAACCTTCTACTGTGACATGGTTATTTTCGTCGTGCATAGACGCTATCATTTGGCACAAAATGGTCGCAGGGTTGGCAACTGCGCCTCCATAAACGCCCGAGTGAAGGTCTTTATTTGGTCCTACCACCTCGACCTCCATATACGACAAGCCGCGCAAACCAACGTCAATCGAAGGAATATCCATCGCCACCATCGCCGTGTCGGAGATGAGAACTACGTCAGCTTTGAGGCGTTCTTGGTTGGCTTTTACGAAGATGCCAAGATTGGAGGAGCCGACTTCTTCCTCGCCTTCAATCATAAATTTGACGTTGCAAGGCAGCGAATTGGTTTGCATCATACTTTCAAAAGCCTTGACGTGCATATACATTTGTCCTTTGTCGTCGCACGCGCCGCGCGCATAGATTTTTCCGTCTTTTATCACTGGTTCAAAAGCGGGCGAGTGCCAAAGTTCGAGCGGGTCGGCGGGCTGTACGTCGTAGTGTCCATAGACGAGTACGGTCGGCAGCGAAGGACTGACCATTTTTTCGCCATACACAATCGGATAGCCTGCGGTTTGGCAGATTTCGACTTTATCCGCGCCTGCTGCCACAAGGCTGTCATAGACGAATTGGGCGGTGCGAAAGACCTCGTTTTTATATTTAGGGTCAGCACTCACAGACGGAATGCGGAGCAAATCTAACAGTTCGTCCAAAAAGCGGTCTTTGTGTTGCTCAAGATAAGAATGTAATACTTGCATATTGGTAGAATTTTTTTATTTTATTTGCAAAGAACGAAAAAAATGAAAAAGTATTTTTACGTTCGCAAAGTTAAGATTATTTTTTGGTAGTTTGTGCAGCAAAATATGAAGCAATTTTTTTAGAAATATAAAAAAATCGCTGAAGCCAAGCCGATGAGGGTCGGAAAGCAAAGAATCACTCTTGCAGGTGTTGGTCGTTTGCTACAGCTAAATAAACAATACGTCAATCAATCGTCTATCTAAAAAATTTTCATTGTGTAAAAAATACACGAAGCCACATAAAATGTTAAAGTTTTACTTTTTTTGAAAAATAAATGTTAAAAAACTTGATAAGTAAAAAAAATAAAATAACTTTGTGACATTCTTTAAAGATGTTTATTTCAGTTAATTTTCAAATTTCTTTTTTCTTATCATTCAAAATACATCAGTAATGAAAAAAATAATAATATCCATTTTCCTTTTTATATTTTTTGCTTTTCCGCTTTCAGCACAACAAGACTACAGATTAGATACTACGTTTAGAGCAAGGTACGAGGAGTTTCCAGATTTAAGAAATACTGGTGGTAGGACTGTAATAGAAACTGAAACAGGAATGATTTATTTACAAGGTACTATGCGAGGAGGAACATCTACAATTACACCATTAGGAAACAATAAATACAGAACGTTACAAAGGTACTTTCCAGACGGAAAATTAGATACTTCTTTTTATCTTCGAGATGGGCAAGGCTGGGATGGAGGTGGTATTCGACCTGGACTTAAAATGACTTGGCATCTCAAGAAATTATATGTCACCAATCAACAACTTGATAGACTTACAGAAGACGGAAACGTAGATACCACTTTTCATATTTTATTACCTGATACTTCAAGCAGAGCTTCAAAAACACTTTGGCTCACGGACTCGACTTTTATTTTGGCTTATGGTAATACTTCCGATACTTTTTCAATAGTAACCAATCGGCGCGTTAGGTTATTCAAGTTAGTAGGAAATACAGCAACCATGGATACGATTAATTTCGACGCTCACCTTTTGGCAAATTTTCCATTATATCCTTGTATAGACTGTGCTGGAATCACAAATATAGCGAAACAAGGTGATAAATACTTGGTTTCAGGGGATTTTCCAGCTTATAACGATTATCCGAATACTACTGGAATGGTGAGGCTTTTTGCAGACGGAAAGGTTGATACGACTTTTAAAAGCCCGTTCAGATACTCCAAAGTTTTGAGTATTATGGTATTAGATAATCAAAAAATTTTATTAGGGGCAGCTTACGGTACTTATATTCATGGCGATACAGTTGGTGATTATAACTTTTTTAGATTATTGCCAAATGGAGAATTAGATAACTCTTTTAACAACTTTAGGCGACAAAACACTCCCAATAGTGATTTGAAAATAGCTCAAACTGGTAGTGTACCAATCCCAACATCAGACGGAGGCTACTTTTTAGTAGGTGGATTTAAAACAGGAAATATGGATTATTTGAGCCCTAACATTCAGTCTCGACTTTTATTGAAGGTAGATAGTAACGGCTTCTACGATGACAGATATTTGAAAACACCTTTTATAGACACAAACAGCTTGTCCTATCCAGTAGTAAAAATGACAACTGGCGCTTTTCGACTTGCATCGGGAAAGATATTAGTAGCAGGAATTTTTACCTGTGCGCCAGATTATACAAATTATTTACATCTTATTCGCATCGAAGAGCCAGACTTTCAG
>JAYUHK010000219.1:0-19933 GCA_043767025.1 Saprospiraceae bacterium
AGGCAAAAACTTTAGAATTTATACAGAGCACTTGATTTTTTTGGTTACTTTTTTCATCAAGGAAAAAAGTGACAAAAACCAAGTCAATAGCTACAAAAATCAAGCTCAAATGAACCAGTCAAAATGTTTCTGCGTAACATCAGTCACAAAACTAAAAACTAAAAACTATCCATGCCCATCAAAATCATTTCCGCAGGCGCAGGCAGCGGCAAAACATACCGCCTCACCAAAGAATTGGTGAGTATATTGAGCGAAGGCAAAGTGCGTGCAAGTGGTATCATAGCGACTACTTTTACCAAAAAAGCCGCCGCCGAGCTGCAAGAGCGAGTCCGCATCGGATTGCTCGAAGCCGGCATGACCGATGCCGCCAACGACCTCGCCGACGCACTCATCGGCACCGTGAACGGAGTAGGAGTGAAGCTGCTCAAACGCTTTGCTTTCGAGGCAGGCATCTCGCCCGAAGTGGATATTATGGCGGAAGAAGACCAACAAACAATGTTCAATCAAGCACTTTCGATGGTGCTGACCAATGAAGTGATGGAGGAAGCCGACCGCTTGGTAGAGCGTTTGGGATTAGACAAAAAAGCCTTTGGCGAACCTTTCGACTGGCGAAAAATTATCCGCCAACTCACCGAAATAGCTCGCGGCAACGACTTTTCGTTGGAGATTTTGGAGAAAAGTAAAATCCAATCCTTCCAGACTTTTCTGCCGCTTTTGTCCCCACTGCACTCGCGATTTTCAGCAAGCGAGATGAACCAAGAACTTCTCAAGCAGCTCGAACAGACGATTCAGGCACTCGACGAGGGAACGGACGCAACTAAAAAGACACAAGATGTACTTATTTTTTTTAGGCAAATACACGCCGAATTGCAACTCCGCAAGTCGTTGAATTGGCACCAATGGGCAAAGATTAGCAAGCAATTACCCGCAGTGGGCGCAAAAAGCAAAGACAAAATCACAGACTTGATAGATTTTGCTGCACAGTTCGATGCGCACCCCGACTTTCACCACGACGTGCAAGCCTTTATCAATCTTGTTTTTGAAGCCGCCGCCGCCGCCCTCAAAGAATTTGAACAATACAAAAAACGGCGCGGATTGATTGACTACATCGATATGGAAACACTCGTCAAACGGCTGCTCCGCAATCCGAATGTCCGCCAAGTGTTGGCTGCCGAGATAGACCTGCTGTTAGTAGATGAATTTCAAGATACCAGTCCGTTGCAGTTGGATTTGTTTCTTACGCTTTCCGACTTGGTCAAAGACTCTATTTGGGTCGGCGACCCGAAGCAGTCAATTTACGGGTTTCGGGGAGCCGAGCCTGCGCTGATGCAAGCGATTATCGCCCATGCAGGCGGCGTGAAGGCGGAAGATATTTTGAGTAGTTCGTGGCGGTCGCGTCCCGACTTGGTGTATTTGAGCAACGCTATTTTTACCAAAGCGTTTTCTCAAATGCCTATCGAGCAGGTCGCTTTGCAGCCGCAACGCTCCGATTCGCCCGAACATTCGCCTGCGATTCGCCATTGGCATTTTGAGTCCTCCGAAAATACAACCAAAACCTCATTCGGAAAGCCGTGGCTTGAGCGGTCGCTGGCAAATGCTATCCGTCAATTTTTGGAACAAAAAATAATGGTGGTGGATAAAAATACCAAGCAATCTCGCCCTGTGCAGCCTTGCGACATCGCCATATTGTGTAAGACAAATTTTCAATGCGCAGAAATAGCGGCAGCCTTACATCACGCAGGTTTGCAAGCCAGTATCGCTCGGACAGGACTGCTCGAAACGCCAGAAGCCAAGCTCGTGCTGGCAAGTTTGCGCTTTATTCTCAACCGTTATGACTCGCTTTCTATTGCCGAAATATTACTTTTGGCTGCCAAAGAGCCTTTGGAAGAAATCATAGAAAGCCGATTGGATTATTTGGAGTTATTGGACGCTGACGAAAAACCAGATATTCGCTGGGCGGAAGATAATTTTTATATACAAAAATTGAATGTGATTCGTCGCCAAGCGGTCGAACTTTCGGCAACGGAAATTTTATTTTTACTCTTGGAAGAATTAAATATTCGAAGGATTGTAGTCGCTTGGGGCAACGCCGAACAGCGTTTGGACAACCTCGAGCAGCTCCGCAAATACGCATCGGACTACGAAAATAATTGCCAGCGTCTTCACTCGGCTGCTACGTTGGGCGGTCTTTTGCTGTGGCTCAACCAGCTTGCCGCCAAAGACGAAGACGAGCAAGCCGCGAGCGAAAATCCCGCCGCAGTGCAAGTGCTGACGTATCACAAAAGCAAGGGATTGGAGTGGGCTGTCGTGGTTTGTCACGATTTGGAAGCCACTCTTCGGGACGATGTGTGGGGTTTGAGCCTCGTACAGGAGCGAGAGGAGGTAGATTTGGCAGACCTTTTGGGCGGCAGATGGCTTCGCTATTGGGTCAATCCGTTGTCAGACCAAATAGGAAAAACTATGCTGGAAGAACGGATTGCGGCTTCGAGCGAGCAGCAGCAAAAGCACGAACAAGCTCTGGCGGAAGACGCTCGTTTGCTTTATGTAGGTTTCACGCGCGCCCGAGATTACCTGATTTTGCCTACCCGAAAGCCTGTTACCAACTGGCTCAATAGAGTTTTTTCTGGCAACGAAGCCGCCGAAGTTTTAGATGCCAACCAGTCCGAAACACCTTTTGAGTGGAATGGTAATTATTTGATAAAACAGACCGATATTTTTGATTTTCCGAAGGAAATAGAGCCTCTTCGTGTCGAAACAGAGGATATTTGGGTTATTGAAGAGCTGTAAAAAGTTGAGTTTTGAGTTTGCGGAATAAGAAAAATCCAGTTCAAAATGTTTTTTTGAACTAAAATCATAAAATATTGTTTAAGCATCTTCATACTTGTATCAGTTTTTATGACATTACTCGAAGGCAAAGAAAAATTTATCCAAGCGTGGGGAACGTTGGGGTCGGATTGGGGGGTGAACCGCACGATGGCTCAAGTCCACGCACTGCTTTTAATTGCGCCAACGCCGCTCACCGCCGACGAAATAATGGAGGAACTCCAGATTTCGAGAGGCAATGCAAATATGAATATTCGGGCTTTGATTGACTGGGGTTTAGTCCATAAAGAACTAAAAACGGGCGAGCGCAAGGAATTTTTTGTTGCCGAAAAAGATATGTGGAAAGTCGTAAAACAAATTATTATCCAGCGAAAAAAGAAAGAATTAGAGCCTATCCTCAAGATTTTGGACGAGCTTTCGGCAGTTTCTAACTCTGCTTCGCCCGATGCGGAGGAGTTTGTTACCGTCGTGCGCGACCTAAAATTATTTGCTGCAAAAGCAGATTCTACGCTCGACACACTCATAAAGGCGGATTCCAACTGGTTTGTTGGGACATTTATGAAAATGATAAGATAATTTTATATTTTTGTGAGGAATGAAGAAAAAGTCTGGGGTATCTTAATTCAGACACATTCCTAAACAAACTAATTACCGCTGTTTTTCATGCAAATAAGACCTTTTCAAGCCATTTGCCCTAATTGGGAAAAACTTCCGGTGCCTCCCGATAATTTTTTTGAGTCGGTGAAAGAAAATTTTGTGGCACTCCAAAACTCCGAATATTTTTCCAATTCGTTGCAGCCAGAAGCCATATATATCTATCGAATCCAGACGCTTTTCGGAATCCACACGGGCGTGGTAGCTTGTGCAGATGTTCAGGACTATGTGGCGGGCAATATTTTGGGGCATGAGCATACGTTGGACGAAAAGATAAGTCAGCAACGCGGACTCTTTTTGGAGCGAAATGCCATCGTGAAACCCGTGTTGCTCACCTATCCGCCCGAGCCAGCCATTCAGGCTTTTTTGGAAAATTATATTGGTAAAACTACCGCTTTTTGCAACCTCAAAATGCAACACGAAAAGCATCAGCTTTGGCAGGTAAAAGACCCCAAAAATCTTCAAATACTTCAATTACTTTTTCAAAAACACCTTCCGCACGCAGTCATTGCTGACGGACATCACCGAGTTTCGACGGCTGCCACACTATTTGAGCAGCACAGTCAAAAAAAATACGCCTCTTTTCTAACTGCTTTTTTTGCCTCCGACCAGCTTGAAATTTTACCTTTTTATAGGATTGTCAAGTTGAGTAAAGAGGCTTCGCACTATTTATTTTTTGAAGAATTAAGTAAGATTTGTGATATTCGACACACAGAGTACGCCGTTCCGCTCCACCGTCCTCGCCAGATGACGATGTATTTTGCTAAAAAATGGTATGAGTTGTCGTGGAAAAATGATTTTTTAGAAAAAATCAGCTCAAAAGGTACTTTGGACGTGTCGCTGCTCAACGAACACATTATTATTCCTCTGCTTGGCGTGGCTGATATAC
Source organism: Saprospiraceae bacterium (assembly GCA_043767025.1). Classification (GTDB taxonomy): domain Bacteria; phylum Bacteroidota; class Bacteroidia; order Chitinophagales; family Saprospiraceae; genus JAYUHK01. The sequence continues at coordinate 4,367 of JAYUHK010000219.1, forward strand.
GCAGTTCCAGCCGAATAAAATATGTAGAAGGAAGCAGAAAATGGTCGGAAATTGCCTCTCAAATCAACCAAGACGGCGGAGCGCAGAGCGTCGCTTTTGGTTTGTATCCGCTTGATATTAGAGATATGATGCAAGCCGCCACCACACGCCAAACTCTGCCTCCCAAATCTACTTGTTTCGCGCCGCGCATGAAAAATGGCATATTAATACAAAAATTTTAACACTTCGTGACATAGTTTAATTTTCATAAAATGAAAAAATTTTCTGCCGACTGGATATTTCCCATTACCGAAGAGCCTATCAAAAACGGCGTAATCGTGGTGGGCGAAAAAGGAAAAATTTTAGCCATAGACCGTCGCGAACAACACGACACTGCCAGTTTGGATATTCGTCAGGGAGTCATTGTCCCCGGATTTGTCAATACACACTGCCATTTAGAACTGTCACACATGAAGGGAAAAATAACGACTGGTACGAGTCTCATTCCGTTCATCACCAATGTAGTGCGACAGCGAGCGGCGGCGGCGGAAGTCGTCCAAGATGCCATAGAAAAAGCGGAACAGGAGATGCTGGCAAACGGCATCGTGGCGGTAGGAGATATTTCAAATGTGACCGATACTTTTGCTCAAAAATCAAAAGGAAATTTGCGGTATTATACGTTTGTAGAAATGTTTGATTTTTTGCAAGATGCGGTCGCAAATACAGCTTTTGAGCAATATAAGTCAGTGTTTGAGCAGCTTTTGACTTCTCACGACGGCGCTCAAAAAAGCGTCGTTCCGCACGCGCCTTACAGTGTTTCGAGGGCTTTGTTTGCAAAAATAAATCAAGAAAACTCGCTCCACAAGCAGCTAAAAACAGTCAGTATCCACAACCAAGAAACTGTGCCAGAAAACGAATTATTTTGTCACAAAAGTGGAGAATTTATAAATTTTTATCAAAAATTTGGTATTTCATTAGATGCTTTTGAAGCCACCCAGCAAACCTCTATTTTTTACGCGCTGAAAAATCTGGACTCAAAGCAACGCAACCTTTTTGTCCACAATACTTTGACGACCGCAGATGAAATTACGGCAGCTCAACAGTGGAGCGACCGAGTGTTTTGGGCGACTTGCCCCAATGCGAACCTTTACATTGAGAATAAACTGCCTAATTACCGCCACTTTATTGATGCCAACGCAAAAATGACCATCGGCACGGACAGCTTGACCTCCAACTGGCAACTTTCAGTGTTGGAAGAAATGAAAACTATTTCAAAATATCAAAATTTTGTGACAACCGAGCTTTTACTCCGTTGGGCGACTCTCAACGGTGCCGAAGCACTTGGTTTCGAGGCAGATTTGGGCAGCTTGGAGGTAGGTAAAACGCCCGGATTGAATCTTTTGACTTTGCTCTCCGAAGATTTAGAGATAACAGAAAAAACGACTGTCCGCAGGATTTTGTAGTTATTTTTGGACTTATCGGTTAAAAAAAATTGCGAAAAACGCTGTGACGCTGGCGAGGTTGGAGCTAAATTTTTTAAAATTACTTGTGCTTTTATCATTTTTTGCTTAATTTTGTATGTGAAAAGATGAGAAAAGGAAAAGATAACACATATTTATATTGGGGTAAAAATCATTAAGTAGTCGAAAAGTAAATTTATTAACAATGAATGTTCGAGAATCAGACATAAAAAGCGACAACAAACTCGGTCAGTTGAAGGCGATTTTATATTTGTTACAAACAGATATTGAAGAGTTCAAAGACGAAGTTGATGCCAGTTATGCCCTCCTAAACATAGGAGAAAAAACACCTTTGTCCAAAAAATTAGAAAAAACTCTTGAGAATCCCGTGGAAGATATTTTTCAATTTTATAGTAAAATTGACAGCCAAGTCAACCAGATACTGGATAAAATAATTAGAGGATACTTTAAAAAGAATTATTTGGCACTTGAAAAAGTTTATAAAACAAGCGAAAGCCCAAATGATTTGCATTATTCTATTGTTTTAAGAGAAGATAATATTGAGAACAGAGATATTTTTTTCGATTTTTTGAATAAAATTGACTTGGCAAATATTTCTCAAAAACACAATGTATCTTTTCAATTTATACCGTCCAAATTAGTAGAAAAAATAAAGTTTAGTGAAGAAATCAAGTTTTCGTAAGCATGGATAGATTTTTAAACCAAGCTCGGCACAATGAAGAATTTCATAATTGTATATGTGAAAATTTTGAGGGTAAATTTTATGATTGGAGAATAACTTCTCTGTTTTATTGCGCCCTACATTACTTGAAAGCTTTGGCTTTAAAAAAAGGAATAGATATTGGGCAAACTCATTTTGAAATTGAACAAAACGTGAATCCAGACAGACACAAGCCATTGATGCGAGTTACGAAAAGTGCTTGGAGTGAATACAAAAAATTATTGCAATATTCAAGGTCTTCAAGATATGACGGTATAAATACAGATTTTGAAACTTTTGAACTTCTAATGAAAACGGATTACGAGTATTGTGTCAAGCATTTGGACAACTTCAAAAAATATATCAAAGGACAAGGTTTAGAGATAGAATAGCGTTCCATAACAACGCATCAATTCTTTTAAGTAGATTTTTTGACACTGATTTTTAACCCAAAGCTACTCCTATTCCATTATTTTCTATACATATTCGAGCCTTCTATGTAGTCAAAAACGGGTTCTGTGACCAAATACTGAATAGATTTTTCTGCTTTTCGACAGTTTCGGATATGCGTCGCCGAAATATCCATCAGTGGCGCATCGAAGATTTTTATAGTTTTGTGGCTCACAAACTCCATTGGCAGCTCAAAATTCGGTCTTCGATAAACGTATATTTCGTGTTGTGTCATCAACTGTTCGTAATTTTTCCACTTGTGGAGTGTGGCGAGATTGTCGCCCCCCATGATGAGAACGAACTTTTTTTCGGGGTGTTTTTCTTTCAAAAAAGCCAACGTATCAATGGTATAAGACGGTTTCGGCAAATAAAACTCTATGTCCGAAGCCTGCAAAAAGCTATTATCTTCGGTCGCTATGCGCACCAAATGAAGTCTGTCCTGCTCGCGCGCCAGCGTATTTTTTTCTTTGAGGGGATTTTGGGGCGACACTACGAGCCAAACTTTGTCCAAGTCGGTTTGGGTAGCCATAAAATTAGCGATGACCAAATGCCCGACGTGAATAGGGTTGAAAGAGCCAAAAAACAATCCTATTTTCATTTTTGCTTTTTTTCGGGGGCAGGCTCGGGAGTAGCTTGGTCGTGGTCGTCGAAAATTTCCGCATCTTCTTCGTCTCCCGACTCGCTAATGTCCACTTTCCACTGTCCGTTTTCGCGCACCACGTTCAAAGAATCCAGTATTTTCAAGGTGTCGGAGGTGGTAGTTGTGTAGTAAATGCACACGGCTTTGTCGCCCATTTCGCGACAGTTCATGCTGCTAAAAATAGTTTCTACTATTTCCTCGTTGGGTATTTTTGGCGAGTCGTCGATGAACTTTTTGGTGCGTTCGGTACTCAACATTTTTGCTTCTTCTGCGCGGTTGGCATCTACGAAAGCCTGCCACTGTCGGACGACGGCTTCGGGAGTGTTCGCCAGCACATTATCGGATTTTTGTTGGGCGGAGGCTGCTTTGTCACTACCGCAGCTTGCTGCGAAAACGGCGATTCCAAAGATTAAAACGCGCCACATTGGAGCGCATTGGTCGGAGTTATTTTCAAAAATTTTCATGGTTTATTTTTAATCTTTAACGGTTTCGCTAAGGTAAATATTTTTTACGAAAATTATTTTAAAAAAAAATAAGCACGCCACAAACGGAGTGTGTGGTGTGCTTGTTTTGTATTGAGAATTTTAGCTAAAAAAAAATTCAATTAAAGTAAAATTATTGTCTAAAAAACGTATTGTTATTATACTTTCCGAATCCGTTGAGTCTGCACTATTTTATTATTTTTATTCAGGATTTGCACCAAATAAATCCCTGCGGGCAAGTCTGCCACGTTGTAATGCTCGCTTTTTTGAGCTTCAAAGCTCTTGATTTTGCGCCCAACGGTGTTGAAAATTACCACTCCGCCGACCACTTCATCGTTATTGATACCGAAAAAGTCAATCATCGGATTGGGAAAAATTGATAATTCAATTTTTTTGGAGTCCTGTTGGGTGGCAGCGTTACCGTTCAGACAACTTGGGCAAGTTTCGTCGCCTTTCTGCGCGAACACAGAAAAATTTATAAAAATAATGCTAACAAGGAGTAAAATTTGCTTCATGGTTGTGATTGATACAGTTCGTAAATGTCTTGGGCTGCAAGTTATAAGAAAAATGCAGATTCTGCAAATATTTTTTGGTTTTTGCACAATAAAATTTAAAAATAGCCAAAATAGTATTTGAGTGCGTCCATAAAATCCTGTCGTACTTAATATGACTATCATTCACACTCTATTTTAGTAATATGGATTGGAAATCCCGAATGATTAAACTCTAAAGCTACATAATTCCCATTATTGACAGAAATCTCAACAAATTTTTTCCTTTTTTCAAAAGGAACTACTATTAACGGAATACTTTTGTACGGAAATAATTCCTTTTCTTTTTTGTCGTAGATGGCAAGATAGCCAGCTTCTATCGCTTTTAGCTTTACTTCAACTTTGCAGTCTTTACCTATCAATGTTTGATAATTATTACATTTATCGTGGTGGCTGCTTGAATTGTGTACTATTTGTAAATCGACTTTATCTTGAAGTTGATTTATCAGAAAATATTCGCCTCCTTTTTGCATCGGAATTACATCTTCTATTTCATTAGGTACTGGATATTTTTCTTGAAATGTTTGATTAACTGACAGGATTCTCCCACTTGTTAATTCTTTTAGATTTTCAGCCATAAATTTTAATTGAGGATTTTTAGATGTCCTATAAATGTGACTGCCACCAGACAATATTATTGTTTTGCCATTTTTAGATTTATTTTGGGATATGATGTTATTTGCTTGCCCCCGTTCTCTAAAATTTCGTTTCTCTGACGGTGTCTTACATGAATCGCAGTTGTATGAGTACGCTTCAAATGGAAAAACATACAGACCAAGTTTGACAGCTTCGCGTATCAAGTTTGCCATATTCGGTTCGTCGGAGTAGAAACCTGACCCATGAATTGGAAATCCAAATTTATTTACATCATGGTCAATATCAGTAAGCGTTTCGATTCCTATTTTAGTATATCCTTGTCTTACCAAATCGGGCAAAATCTGCATAAGAAAATACCTACAGTATGGATCTGAATGATTTTCATTAAAAAGTATGAAGTCAAAGTTTGATGCAATTTTCTTTAAATGAGTTTTTGCAGACACGAAATAAATTGTATCGGACTTACCAATAGGGCGATTCTGACTTTTGGTACAAGAATAATCGCCTACAAACGATTTGTAAAATGATATAGACTCTGATAATTTAATTTTAATGGAGTCTGTCGCGCGGTCAATAAAATTTAGAGCTTGAAAATAATTTCCATTCGATTCGTATTTATCAAACATATATTCTTGTATGTTGTCTTTGATTTTGTTATTTTCTTTTTCAACCATTTTTACAACCAATGACTTCACAACTGGTATGGCGTATTCTTCCAAGTATGGATATAATTTGCCAGCATCTTTTTTACTGCTTGTAACAAAACTAATTCTTAATATGTCACTTTCATTTAGCTTGTGATAAGTATCCAAAATTATGTATTCAACCTCCTTTTCTGTTATGTTGCTGTTGTAAAACACAACGTCTTGAACCGTTAATTTCTTACCTGCGTAGTTTTCTTTTTTGCTCAATTTTTTATCTGACAAAACATCAAAATAAACCGAAACATTAACGTCATTTGTGACTAAACATAACATACTCCTGTGTTTAAAATTTTTTTCAGGATAGTTGGATATTAACTTTTGCTTTTTATTTGGATTCCAATACAATTTAGAGTTCAGATAAATATTGAAGGAGAAATCATTATCCCATTCTACATACCTCATAGGGAGATTTTTTTTGCTATCGAAAAACAATGCACCTTTGTGTGTTCTGCAAGAAGTAAATATTAATGAAGCAATAAGAAGTATATATATTTTCATTTTAATAAGATTATTAGCTATTTTAAGTGCTGAAATTTGTAGTTTACATTTATTTTTGATATTTTGTTAGTATTAAACGTTGAATAAGTATCGTTGAGCAGGATATTATTTTGCAACTGAACTACCAACAGAAAAACGCATAAAAATAATGCTGACAAGGAGTAAAACTTAACAAATGATTGTGATTGATACAGTTCGTAAAAGTCTTCGCATAAAAATTATGAAAAAATAATCAGTTTTGCAAATATTTTTTGCACAATAAAATTTAAAAATAGCCAAAATAGTATTTGAGTGCGTCCATAAAATCCTGTCGCTTGCCTACCGAAACGCTGATGGTGCAGCCGTTTTCCATCACCACTTGCCCGCCTTTTCCTTTGATATAGCGTTGGACGTAGTTCATATTTACGGTGTACGAGCGATGGATTCTGATAAATTGTCCCGACTCTTCGAGCATCAATTCGATGTCGCGGAGCGTACGGCAGACGAGGAGATGCCGTCCGTCCAAAAAATGCAGTTGCGTATAATTTCCATCGGCTTCGAGGCTGATGATATTTTGTACGCGCTCAAAACTGATGCCTTCCATAGTCGGAAGGGCTACTTTTTGGAGCGCATTTTGGGGCGTGGCAGGCGACGGTCGCGCGGTAGAGAGGTCGGCTTTTTTTTCTTCATAAAGTGCTACTCGACGAGCGGGAGCAGAAAAAATCGGAGTGACAACGGGCGCAGCTTGAAGTAATTGATTGGTCATAATTTTTCTTTTAGCAATTAAAGTTTGGTGTCTTACGAATGAAGAAAAATAAAGTAATTTATTTTAGATACATTCCTTATAAAGTAATTGAGTGGTTACTGAATGCAATATTCGATATAAAAAATACTTGCTGCAAGCCAGATTATAAAAATAAGTCAGGTTTCTAAATTTAAAAATAATTATATTTTTGAATAAAAAAATGTAATTTTGCCTCAAAATAAGTTTAAATTATGCCTAAAAATCATTCTACCAAACTTTTTGATTTGATACAATCTTTGAGCAGTTCCGAAAAACGCCACTTCAAAGTGCATCTCCAAAAGTCTGAAAAGCACAAATACGCACTTTTATTCGATGCTATGGAACAAGCTCCAACATCGGACGACGACCTATTCAAGCAAATTATCTATGGTAGTGCAGCGATAGTTAGCAAAAAATATTCGGAGTTAAAGTCTTATTTGTATGATTTATTGCTCAATAGTTTGCAATCGTTTGACGAATCTACGTCGGTAGATTATTTTTTAAAAAATAACCTGCTCAATATCAAGACTTTATACAAGCGAGCGCGGTATGAAGACTGTCGGGAGTTGCTGCACAAAGTACGCCGAGTGGCACAAGAACACGAGTCTTTTCAGCATCTTTTGGAAGTCGTGCAGTGGGAAAAACAAATTGCCTACGCAGAGGCGGATATTAATTTTTGGAATACTCATTTGCACAGATTAGTCCTCGAAGAGCAATTTTATACAGCGCAAACGGCGCTTATTTCGTCCTTGCGCAACGCGTTTTTTCGCTTGCTTGCGCTTATTCGCCAGAACGCTGCGCACAGCAATTCGGAGCATAGAGCCACGCTGCAAAAAATTATTGAGCTGCCGTATCTATCTGATTTTGAGCAACTTAACTCCAAAAAAAGCCAAATTCTTTACCTCCGAATTTTTAATATTTACTACTATTCTATCCACGAATATGAGGATTTTTATGCTTCTGGAAAAAAATTGGTAGTGGCAATGGAATCCAATCCCGCCTTTCTTCGAGAAGACGTTTCGGAATATATTTCGGCGTTGAGCAACTACACTTACAGCTGTTTTTTGCAAAAAAAATATTCAGAAATGGAAATTGCATTGGAAAAATTTAAGACAATTCGCACCCTTACGACAGACGACGAAACAAAAGTACATCGCCAATATTACCAAAACAAATTTGCTATTTGTATCGCTACAGGAAATTTTAAGGAAGGATTGGTGGCTTTGAAAGAACACTTGCGCGAGATAGAAAAGTTCGATAAAAATATGTTCGAGCGCAGCAGTTTTTACTACAACTATTTTTATATTCACTTTGGAAACGGGAACTTTGAAGACGCATTGGACTTTCTCAACCAGTGGTTGCAGTTGCCAAAAAGCGTGGAGCGGCAGGATTTGCAGCGCGTGGCTCGTATTCTCAACCTAATCACCCATCTCGAATTGGGCAATTTTTTACTCATAGAGTCGCTCTTGCGCTCCGCCCACCGGTTCATGGACAAAAGCGGCAGTCCTGACCAGTTGGAACGAAAAATTATGACTTATATCCGCAATATAAGCAGGAGCAACGATGGGCGACAAAAGAAATCAATGACACAAAATCTGCACGCATTTTTTGAGCAAGAAAAAGATAACAAGCTGAAAAACAACTTGTTAGAATATTTTGATTTTGCGGCGTGGCTGCAAAGTAAGTTGCAAGGATTACCCTTTGCCGAAGTAGTCCGGCAGCATTACGCGCAAACATTGTGACCGAATTACAAGCCGCCTTTTCCGGTGCCGCCGTGTCCGCTACCGCCTGTGTTGTGCTGTTTGGGCGTGTTGAAAAGTCCTTCCCACAGGTCGCGGCGCACATCTACGCCCGTAACTCCGCCTTTGGTAGTCGTTATTTTTCCGCTCGAGGACACATAGCCGCCTTTGGTTGCTTGGGCTTGTTGTTCGTTCAACAATTCGTTCAAACTTTGTATTTTTAGTTCGGCGAGTGTAATTTTTGTAGGTGCCATAATTGGTACAAATTTATTAGATGAATATTGTATTTAGAAAATAAAAATAATGCTTTTTTAAATATCCAACTTACCATAAAAAAACAAAAGTCAGGTTTCTGAAACAAAAAAACTTCTGAAAATATTTTTTCTAAAAAAAATTATTTCAAAAGTTGTGCAGCCTAAAAAAAAATACTACCTTTGCGGTCGCTTCTGAAAGGAAGATGTTTTGGTGCGGTAGCTCAGTCGGTAGAGCAATGGACTGAAAATCCATGTGTCGCCGGTTCGATCCCGGCCCACACCACTTGAAAGAGATTCGTCGGGGAAGCCTGCCGAGTCTTTTTCTTTTTAAAAATATTTCGTATGGAAATAACACTCACCACGCCTGCCATCGTTTTTTCTACCGTTTCGCTGATTTATTTGGCGTACACGAACCGTTTTGTGGCACTCTCCAACCTCGTGCGCAACCTCAAAGTAAGGTATGTCGAAACTCGCGACCCAAGCATCGTCCCACAAATATCCAATTTGCGCCGCCGCATCGAACTGATTCGGAATATGCAACTGCTCGGCATCGGCTCTTTGCTGACGAGTACGCTGTCCATTTTGTGTTTGCTTTTTGACCAAAAACACTGGGGCGCGGGGCTTTTTTGTGGCAGTTTGATTTGTCTTATTGCTTCTATGTTGCTGGCGGCGCGCGAAATTTTGATGAGCGTAGAAGCCCTCAACATCGAGTTGAGCAGCATCGAAGAGCTGAACGCATCGGGCGACGACGGCTTTGATTTGGGCGATAATCTCAAAAAAATTGCCAATCATTTACTGTTCAAACACGACAAGACGGAGGAAGAAAAGTAAGCCTGTGAGCTGATAAGGAACACATCTAAAATAACTTTTTATCCACTTTCTGTTCTCTTCGCCAAAACCTTTTTGCGATAGCGAGTTGTAAGCCAAGGCTGATAGCCCCTTTTTCAAAAGGTATATAACCTTTTAAGTAAGGGTTATTTTGGGGCAAAAAATTTCGGGAAGAATTGAGTTGAAGCTGTATTTTTGCATACTTCCAGCCAACTCTTACCGTAAGCGACGTTTCGCCAAAATTGTAATTTTTTGTCTGCGCAATAGTATCAAGCGTGTAGAAATTATAATTAGATGTACCAATTTCTTTCAGAACATTGTTTTGAACTTTGGTAAAAGACAGTTTAGACAGTCGAAATGCAAGGATTGCGTCAAAATATTTCGATGAAAGACCTATTGCAGGCTGTAAAAATATTTGTTTAAAATCCAACGCCGAAGTTCCGATACCATATTTGTTGTAGGTATGCTTTTGATTGCCCTGCCCGTAGCCTCCATATACTTCAAAATGGGCGTATTTTACCTCATTAATTGGAGAAAAATAACCTACTGCGCCCTCATAATATTCTCCTTGCCCGCCATCAATTTTGTCGCCGCCGTAGGCTTTCATTCCATTCGCTAATACCGCCAAATGATTCGTTAGGGAATAAGCCACTTGTATTTCCTCTGATTTAGTATCGTCTGACTGGGCTTGGGCATATAAAATTCGGAACTCATTTTTTTCGCGAAACAACGGCACGTTGTGTATGTTGGGCATATAATAATGGTGCGTGCAACTGCCAAAAAGCAAACAAGGTAAAAGGTAGATTAATTTTTGCATTTTTTAAAGATTTTTATTGTCAAAGAAGAAGGAAAAAATGTATGATTTATTCTGGATAAGTTTCTGGTGCAAAATTACGGGCGCAAAAAATGCGTTTTGAAGTAAATTTCGATAAAAACATATATTTATTTTGCATATATTAAGAAAAAAACGATAAAAAATGCTTTTATTCACTAAAAAATAACTTTTTTCCTAACTTTACCCCCAATGAATTTGTCACTTTACATAGCGCGGCGGTATTTGTTTGCCAAAAAATCTACCAACGCCATCAATCTTATTTCGGGTATTTCGGCGGCGGGCATGGCGATTGGCACTGCGGCACTCATTCTGGTGCTGTCGGTGTTCAACGGTTTTGAGGAACTCATCACGGGTCTGTCGAGCAGTTTCAATCCAGACATAAAAATTACGGCTGCCAAAGGCAAAACTTTTGAAGCAGATGCTGCATTGCTGACGAAGGTACAGCAAGTCGCAGGTGTCGAAAAAATGTCACAAACATTAGAAGAAATTGCTTTTTTTGAGTACAATAAAAGCCAAGATTTTGGAACTATCAAAGGCGTAGATGACTCTTACACGCAGGTCGTGCGTTTGGATTCGGCGGTTCGGCAGGGGATTTATAAAACGGCGGACGAAGAAAATCGGGCAATGTCGGTCATCGGAATGGGAATGAGGAACAAACTTTCCGTAGATTTGGACGATTACTTTACGCCTATCCAAATTTATATGCCCAAACGCACCGAAGCTGCCCCGACGCAGTCGCAGTTTGTGACACAGATTGCGTACCCAGTTGGAGTGTTCGCTATCCAACAAGACTATGATTATCAGTACATTGTGACCAATATAAAGACTGTCCGCACGCTGTTAGATGCCGCCGAAAACGAAGTTTCGGCATTAGAAATCAAGGTACAAAAAGGCAGCAGCAGCACTTCTGTCGCCGCAGAAATACAGCGAGTTTTGGGTCAAAATTTTGTAGTAAAAGACCGTTTTCGGCAAGACGAAGCCACTTTGCGCATTACCAATATTGAAAAATGGTTGGCTTTTGTTATTCTTGGCTTCGTGTTGGTGCTGGTAGCGTTCAATCTTATCGGCTCGCTGTGGATGATTGTGATGGACAAACGCGACGACATCGGCACGCTCAAATCTATGGGAGCCACCGAATCCGACGTACAAAATATTTTTCTTTACGAAGGCTTGCTGATTGGTTTTTTGGGAATGTTACTCGGTTTTGCTATGGCACTAATCCTCTATTTTTTACAAAAAAATTTTTCCATTGTCAGTATTTCGCCCGGCTTTGTGGTAGATGCTTATCCGATTAGCTTGCGAGCGATTGATTTTTTTGCGGTGGCGACGTTGGTAGCAGCCATAGGCTCGATAGCCGCTTGGCTGCCCGCTCGGAGCGCAGGCAAATTTTCGACTATCAGATGAATAAGTTGCTCGATAGCTTTAGCTGTCGGATTATGAATTGCCGACAGCTTCAGCTGTTGTATTGTGAATTGCCGACAGCTTTAGCTGTCGGATTGTGAATTGCCCAACAGCTTCAGCTGTCGGATTATGAATTGCCGACAGCTTCAGCTGTTGTATTGTGAATTGCCGACAGCTTCAGCTGTTGTATTATGAATTGCCGACAGCTTTAGCTGTCGGATTTTATACAAACAAAACAGCCTTTTATTTTTCCGCAAGAAAAATAAAAGGCTGTTTTAAAGACTCAAAGAAAGACCCAATTAGTCTGGCTCGAAGCCCAAGATAATATTGAACCGTCCATATTTTGTCAAATCGTTTGTACGTGGCACTCCTGGTTTGTCGAAACCAATGCCGTAATCGAAGCCGAGCGTGCCGAACATCGGCAGGAACACGCGCAAGCCTACGCCCGCCGCGCGACGCACATCGAAAGGATTGAAGTCGCGGAAAGATTTCCAAGAGTTGCCGCCTTCGGCAAAAAGAATGGCAAAGATGGTCGCACTCGGATTGAGTGAGAACGGAACACGCAACTCTACGCCTATTTTGTTATAGACCGAGCCGCCGCCGAGATTGCTCGCAGGCAAGTCGGCTACTTCATAGCCTCGCGAAGAGATGATTTCGTTGCCCGTGAATCCAATTTGTCGGTTGCTCAAACCGTCGCCGCCCAACACGAAGCGTTCAAACGGTATAGTTCCAACTCGACTGTTGTAGTAGCCCAACATTCCGATTTTGGCATACGATTTGAGTACCAAACTGCCCACCAAAGGCGTGTACCATTCGGCGTTGAATTTCCATTTGTGGTATTCCATGAACTTGAATTTCGTCTGCGTACTCTCCGTTTCGGGTGTCCGATTGGGTTGGAAATACGAGTACGGCGGCGTAAACTTGCCACTCAAAGTCAGGCGAGAACCCGTGCGCGGGAAAATCGGCTCATTGACGGAGTTGCGCGAAAGCGTGAGTTCTATATTAAAGTTGTTGAAACTTCCACTGGTCACGGAGCGTCCTTTGCTGTCCGCGAAGCCCGGATAATTATACAGCGCAAGGTTTTGGAGGTTCAGTGTTCCGTTGAATATAAAGTTGTCATCGGGCCACTTGAGTCGAGTTCCCAAGCCAAAGGTACCGCCTCCGATGGTCAGTCCCTGATAGCTTGGCGTGCCTTCGATGCCGCCTGCGTAGATTTTTGTAAACGAACCTCCTACATCTAATCGGGTAGGTTTTTTGCCGCCGAGCCAAGGCTCCGTAAAGCTGGCATTGAACGACTTATAGAACCTGCCATTGGATTGGAGGCGCACTGAAAATCGTTGCCCGTCGCCTTGCGGAAGCGGACTCCAAGCAGATTTATTAAAAATATTGCGCATCGAAAAATTATTGAACGTCACGCCCAAAGTGCCTATCAGACCTTGTAGCCCGCCCCAACCTGCGGAGAGTTCGAGCTGGTCGGAGGGTTTTTCTTCTACCGTATATTCGATGTCCACAGTGCCTCGCTGGAGGTTGGTAGGCGTGTTGATGCCCAATTTTTCGGGATTGAAGTAGCCGAGATTGGTGATTTCGCGCTGCGAGCGAATGATGTCCGAGCGGCTGAATTTGTCGCCCGGTTTGGTGCGCAGCTCGCGACGGATAACGTGTTCGTGGGTGCGGTCGTTGCCTTTGATAGTTACTTTGTCTATCGTGGCTTGCGGACCCTCGAAGAGTCGTATTTCGAGGTCAATGGAGTCGTTTTCGATGCTTATTTCGGCGGGGTCGGCTTGAAAGAACAAGTAACCCTCGTCGAGGTAGAGAGAGCTGATGTCGCGCCCGTCTTGGCTGAATCGGAGGCGATTTTCGAGCAATTCTCGGTTGTAAACGTTGCCTTTTTCGATGCCCAATACGTTGGAGAGCAGTTTGCTTTCGTAGATAGAGTTTCCTTTCCAGTTGATGTGCCTAAAAAAGTAACGGTTTCCTTCCTTGATATTTATATGAATCACCAAATCGCCGTCTTCTTCTCTGTAAATAGTATCTTTTTCGATGGCTGCGTCGCGGAAGCCGAGATTGTTGTAATACTTAATGATGGATTTTTTGTCGTCTTCGTATTCACTTTTGACGAGTTTGGAGGTCGAAAACCACTTTTGCTTGCGCTTGGTATTTTCCATTTTTCCTCTCAATTTTCCAGCCGTTGCGTTGTTGTTGCCAGAGAAAGTGATGCTTTGGATTTTCACGCGCGGTCCTCGAGTGATGTTGTATTCGAGTCGGACGGAGTTGGCGGCTTGGTCGTCTTTGATTTCTTCGATGCTTACTGTTGCGTCCAAATAGCCTTTATCTCGGAGCAGCGCGCCCATGCCTGCGCAGGTGCTTACTTTCGCATTTTCGGTCACGATGCCGCCTTTTATCAAAAATTTATTGACGATGGCGTTGAGGTCGTCGTGGTAAGACTTCTTCACTCCCTTGAACGAGTGTCGGGTGAATCTTGGACGCTCTTGGACGACTATTTCGAGAAAAATCACGTCGCCGATGGCTTTTTCTTGCAGAATTTGTACGTCCGTAAAGAGTTTAAGATTCCAGAGCGACTTGATGGCGTGGGGGAGTTCGTTGCCGGGTATGTGTATTTTGTCGCCGACTTTGATGCCCGAGATACTAATAATGGCGTTGTCGTCACTGAATTGCGCACCAGTTACCTTGATGCCGCCCACTTCGCGCAGGTTGGTCGCTTTGGCGGGACTTGCGCCGCCAGTTTGTGCGCCGAGCCACGCCGCCGAGAGCAAAGAAAATATAAAAATTCCTATTTTTCTAAAATGAATGTTTATGAGCATTTGATTTTTTATTGTGAAACCTATTTCGTATTTTTATAAGGAATGAATGAAAATGCGTAGTTTGTTGCTAAAGAACGCGTCTAAAATAAATTAAGTAGTTATAAATTTTTAGTTTTTAATTTTGAGTCATCGTAAACTATTGAAAATCAACGAATTATGTCAAATATTAGATGTCATCTATTTAAGTGCAGGAACTTACTTTATTTTTTCTTCATTCTAAACGCATTTTTAAGTTTATAAGGAACGAAATAAAATCATATTTTATATGTCTTGATTGAATAATTTAACATTTCATTTTGGAACTAAAATTTTGTTTCCAAAAAATAAGGAAGCATCGTGCGCCACGTATCCCAGTCGTGGGGCATATCGTGTCCCCAAATATCGAGGTTGTGCGGGATTCCTTTATCGTTCAGGATAGCGGATAGGCGGCGGCTTGCGTCGGGACTTTCGTAGTCGCCGGAGCCTGTTGCGATGTGTATTTTCCCACTGTTGCGGAGGCGCGACAGAATAAAATCATCGCTCAAATTTTGCAAATAATGGTACGGCGAGTTGAAATACACGTCGTCGTCCCAGTAGCCATTCGTGTAAGACGAAAGGTCGTAGTCGCCGCTCATCGCCAGTGTGCCGGCTATCAAATCAGGGCGTTTGAAAAATAAATTGGCGGCATGGAAAGCTCCCAAAGACGCGCCAGTAGTAATAATCGGCGAGTCGTCGCTGGTCTTGTAGCGGATAAAAGGAATGACTTCGTTGTAAACGTAGTCGTTGAATTGTTGGTGTCGAATGGACTTGTGGCGCGGGTGCATACTGCGGTTGAGCCAACTTTCGGAGTTGATGCTGTTGATG